>JBPCKO010000149.1:0-23048 GCA_051004215.1 Streptosporangiaceae bacterium
GCCCTGGCCCTGGGCCGGCCCGACCGCGGCCGGGCCCGGCGCGTCCCGCTCGGCCCGCCACGAAGCCAGCAGCCGGTCCTGGAGCCCGAACATGGTCGCGTGCTCCTGCGCGTCACCGTGGTCGTAGCCCAGCAGGTGCAAGATGCCATGCGCGCAGAGCAGGTCGATCTCGTCGCTGGCGCTGTGCCGGGCCCGCCTGGCCGCCGCGGCGGCAACTTGCGGGCAGATCACCACGTCGCCGAGCAGCCCGGGAAGGCCAGGCGGCTCGGTGCCCCCTGGCTCGGCGTGCGCGCCGCCGGGCTGCGGCGGCCGCAGCTCGTCCATCGGGAATGCCAGCACGTCGGTCGGGCCTTCCTCGCCCATCCACCGGACATGCAGCTCGGTCATCGCGGGCTCGTCGACCAGCAGCAACGACAGCTCAGCGAGCGGGTGCACGCGCATCTCGTCGAGGACGTGCCTGGCCAGGCCGGCCAGGGCCGCCTCATCGACCGTCACCCCGGACTCGTTCGCGATCTCAATGCTCACACCGGCCCCCCGGAGGAGTTCCGGCCCTGGCTCGCGGTACCGGTGATTGCGCTCACCGGTTCCGGCTCGCGTCGCGGCGCGGCCTGCTGGCAGGCAGCCGGGCGGCCTCAGCCGCCACCCGGCTGGCGTCATAGCGGGCGTAGGCGTCCACGATGTCGGCGACCAGCCGGTGCCTGACCACGTCGTGCGCGGTCAGGCGGCAGAAGTACACGTCGTTGACCCCGTCCAGCACGTCCTGGACCACCCGCAGCCCGCTGACTTGCCCCGACGGCAGGTCGACCTGGGTCACGTCACCGGTCACGACGATCCTGGACCCGAAGCCGAGCCTGGTCAGGAACATCTTCATCTGCTCGGCCGAGGTGTTCTGGGCCTCGTCCAGGATGATGAAGGAGTCGTTCAGCGACCGGCCGCGCATATAGGCCAGCGGCGCGATCTCGATCGTGCCCGCGGCCAGCAGCCGGGGGATGGAGTCCGGGTCGATCATGTCGTGCAGGGCGTCGTAGAGCGGCCGCAGGTACGGGTCGATCTTCTCGTACAGCGTGCCGGGCAGGAAGCCGAGCCGCTCGCCGGCCTCCACCGCCGGCCTGGTCAAGATGATCCGGTTGACCTCCTTGGCCTGCAGCGCCTTGACCGCCTTGGCCATCGCCAGGTAGGTCTTGCCGGTCCCGGCCGGCCCGATCGAGAAGACGATCGTGTGCTTGTCGATCGCGTCCACGTACCGCTTCTGGTTCAGCGTCTTGGGCCGGATCGTGCGGCCCCTGGTGGACAGGATGTCCAGGGTTAGCACGTCGGCCGGGCGCGCGCCTGACTTGCGGCGCAGCATCGCGACGCTGCGCTGGACCACCTCGGCGGTGACCTCGGTCCCGCTGGCGATCAGCGCGGTCAGCTCTCCGAAGAGCTCGCCGATGATCGCGGCCTCGCCGGCCGAGCCGGTCACCGTGATCTCGTTCCCGCGTACGTGGATGTCGGACTCGAACTCCTCCTCGATCACGCCGAGCAGCTCGTCCCGCGAGCCGAGCAGGCTGACCATCGAGTGTGGTTCGGGAATGACGATGCGCAGCGACGTCGCACCGCCCGGCTGTCCGGCCTGCCCGGTCTCGCTCGGGTTCTTCTTCAATACCCCCGCCTCATCGTGGGTGCCTCATCCTGGTGGCCACGCCATCGCCCGGCCGCCCAGCACGTGCGCATGCGCGTGGTCGACGGTCTGCCCGGCCTGGCTGCCCGTATTGAAGACAACGCGATAGCCACTGCCGGCGATGCCCTCGGACAGCGCGACCTGATGGGCCTGGGCCGCCACTTCGGCCAGCAGCCCGTCTCCGGCGGCCGCGAGGCTGGCCAGGTCAGGACAGTGCGACTTGGGAATTACTAGCACATGAATAGGCGCCTGCGGATTGATGTCGCGAAATGCGATCGTGTGCTCGCTTTCGAGCACACGATCCGCCGGGACCTCACCAGCCGCGATTCTGCAGAATAGGCAATCAGGCACGGGGCCGATACTAACGTGTGACTGTGCCGAACCGGCTGCCGACATATATGGTTGCACCACAGCGAACCTCCAGCGCGACGGCGGACGGCCCGGTCGGTGCACGGTGAGTGCGCAGTGAACCGGGCGACCCGGACCCCGCTGCCCGATTGCTGATTCATTGGTGCCCGCGCATCGCCTCCTGCCGGGGGCCGGAAAGGCAGTACACGCAGAGGAATACGGAAACGTCGGGAAACGTAGCGAGACGTAGCGAGTTGCCGGGAATCTCCGGGATCGCCAGGCTGCGTCGAGGATATGTCGGATCAGACGGATCGTGGAGCGATGGGATTCGTGAGGCGAGGCGGTGCGCGAGAGTCCCGGGCTACATCTTGTGATGCCTGCGCGTGAACCTAGCGGCATGGCCGCGCGTCAAGAGAACGTGACCGAAACCTTCGTGGCGGGCACGGTGCTCGGTCCGGTCACGGCGAAGCCTCGTCTGGACGCTTTCACTGCCGACTCGCGGCCGGGCGACTGCGCCAGCAACGGCAGCCGCGCCAGCCAGGAGGCCGACGCCTTCGCCGCGATTACCACCCTGTTCGACGCGCATTACCGATCGCTGGTGCGCCTGGCCGCACTGCTCGTCCATGACATATCGACCGCGGAGGAAGTCGTGCAGGACTCGTTCGTCGCCTTGCATGCCGGCCTGCACCGGCTGCGCGACAGCGAGAAGACGCTCTCCTATCTGCGCGCCGCGGTCGTGAACCGGTCCCGCTCGGTGCTGCGGCACCGCGTGGTGGTGGACAGGAACGCGCCGAAGCCTCCGCCCGACATGCCCAGCGCCGAGCACGGCGCGATGGCCCTGATCGAACGTTCCCACGTGGTCGCGGCCCTGCGCCGCCTGCCCGAGCGGCAGCGCGAGGTGGTCGTGCTGCGCTTCTACGGCGATCTGTCCGAGGCCCAGATCGCCGCGGCCATGGGCATCACCAGGGGCGCGGTCAAGAGCCACACCTCACGGGCCATGTCCTCGCTGCGCTCGGTCCTGGAGCGTGAGGCATGAGCCACCGCCGCCCTGAGCAGGCTCCGCCAGGACTGGACGCCGTGCTGCGCAGCGCACTGCGGCTCGCCGTCGACTCGGTCGAGCCCGCCGCCGGCGGCCTGGACCGCATCCGCGCCAAGATCGCCACCGGCCGCCACGTGCCGCGGCTTGGCTGGGGGCTCGCCGCGGTCGCCTACCTCGAGCCGCTCCGGCGGCTGCTCGGCCCGGCCGGACTCTGGCTGGGCCAGGCCGGGCACGCCGTGGCAACCAGGTTCCGGCCAGAACCAGGCCGGGGAGACCTGCTGGGCTGGCTGCGGCCGGCCGCGGCCCTGGCCACCGGCCTGTTCGTCGTAGCCTCGGCGTCCTGGGCGATCGCGGCCCTGCCATCGGAGCTTGCCTCCAACTCTGGCAATTTCCACCACCTGCACGGCGCCGGCGGCGGCTCCAGCGGCGGCGGCGCCCGGTCATCCTCGTCCGCGCCAGGCGGCGGGACTACCGGCTACAGCAGCGGTCCCGGCGGCGTCGGGGCGAGCTCGTCCGGCCGGTCCTCGCCGAGCTGCAAGGCAACCTCGCCCGGACCGGCCAAGTCGCCCTCGGCCAGCCCGTCCGGCTCGCCCAGTCCCAGTCCGAGCGCCAGCTCTAGCTCGGCCACGCCCAGCACCTCGCCGAGCCCGTCCCCCTCGCCGACCAGTTCGCTGAGCACCTCGGAGTCGCCCTCGAGTTCGCCCACGGCCGGGCCGACCCAGAGCCCGGCGGCGCCGAGCCAGGCCACCCAGCCGGGGCCGGCGTCGCAGTCCGGCCAGGCCGGGCCGCCACGCACATCGGGCGCGGCGAAGAGCAGCAAGCCGGGCGCAAGGCCGGCCGTCGGATCGGTCAGGACTTCGCCGACCCCGTCGCCGACCCATCCGAGTACCCCGCCTTGCCGCTGACCGGTCCAGGCCCGCGGGATTAGGCCCAGCGGCCGGACGCGCTGAGCACGAGCGCGGCCGCCACCGCACCCGCGGTCGAGCCGCGCAGCACCGTCGGGCCGAGCCGGGCCCGGACCGCGCCTGCGCCGGTCAGCGCGGCCTCCTCGGCCTCGGTGCAGCCGCCCTCCGGCCCGACGATCAGCACGATCCCGCCTTCGTCAGGCAGCGCCAGCGCGCTCAGCGGCGAGTCCGACTGCGGATCGAGCAGCACCGCGAGGGCCGCGTCCCGCACCCGCTGGGCGACCGCGGCCAGCCGCTCCTGCGCGGTCACGGCGCTGAACCGGCCACGCCGTGACTGCTTGCCGGCCGCCAGGGCGGCGGACCGCCACCTGGCCAGCGCCTTGTCTTCGCGGCCGGCCGGCCAGCGGGCGACGCACCGCTCGGCCGCCCACGGCACGATCATGTCGGCCCCGACCTCGGTCATCAGCTCGACCGCGAGTTCGCCCCGGTCACCCTTCAAGATCGCCTGCACCACCGTGAGCGGGCAGCGCGGCTCGGGCTCGGTCCGCCTGGTCAGCACGGCCAGGTCGAGCTCACCGGGCCCCCGCCTGGCCGCGACGACCTCGCACTCCGCGATCAGGCCCGCGCCGTCGGTCAGGTCCGCCCGCTCGCCTGGCCGGAGCCGGCGGACCGTAGTCGCGTGCCGGCCTTCGGCCCCGGTCAGCGTGATCCGGTCGCCGAGCAGCCGCTGCCGCTCGCACCAGAACACCGGCGGTGTCAGCGCAGGCTCCGGGCAGCTGGCCGGTCAGCGACCGTTGAAGGCATCACGCAGCCGGGAGAAGAACCCTTGCTCCCCGGGCGAGAACCGGCCGGGCGGCGACTCCTCGCCCCGCATCAGGGCCAGCTGCTTGAGCAATTCCTCCTGGTCGGGCTCCAGCTTCATCGGCGTCTCCACCGTCACGTGGATGATCAGGTCGCCGCGGCCCGGGCCGTGCAGGTGCGAGGAACCCTGCCCGTACAGCGGGATCGCCTGCCCGGACTGGCTGCCCGGCCTGATGTCGATCGTGGCCGGGCCGTCCAGGGTCTGGATCTGCAGGGCCGCTCCCAGGGCGGCCGCCGTCATCGGGATCGTGAGCGTGCAGTGCAGGTCGTCGCCGTGCCGTTCGAAGATCGCGTGCGGCCGCTGCACGATCTCCAGGAACAGGTCACCGGGGGGGCCGCCGCCCGGGCCGATCTCGCCTTCGCCCGCGAGCTGGATATGGGTGCCGTCCTCGACACCGGCCGGGATCCTGACCTTGACCGTCCGGCGGGTCCTGACCCGGCCGTCGCCATCGCACTCCGGGCACGGGTGCCGGATCACGGTGCCGAAGCCGCCGCAGCCCGGGCACGGCCGCGAGGTCATCACCTGGCCGAGGAACGACCTGGTCACCTGGCTGATCTCGCCCCGGCCGCTGCACACATCGCAGGTGGTGGGATGGGAGCCGGGCGCGCTGCCCTCGCCCGAGCAGGTCGGGCAGACGACCGCGGTGTCCACGGTCAGCTCCCTGGTCGCGCCGAACACGCACTCGGACAGGTCCAGGTCGACCCTGATCGTGGCGTTGCGCCCGCGCCTGGCCCGGCTGCGGGGGCCGCGGGTGGCCGCGCCGCCGCCGAAGAAGGCGTCCATCATCTCGCTGAACGGGAACCCGGCCGCGAAGCCGCCGGCCGCCCCGGTCGGCGCGAACGGGTCGCCGCCCAGGTCGTACATCTGCCGCTTCTCCGGGTCCGAGAGGACCTCGTAGGCCTGCGTGATCTCCTTGAACCGCTCCTGGGTCAGCGGGTCGGGGTTGACGTCCGGGTGCAGTTCCCTGGCCAGCCGCCGGTACGCCTTCTTGATCTCGTCGGCGTTCGCGTCCCGGCGCACGCCAAGCACGGCGTAGTAGTCCGTTGCCACGCTCATCCCTTACGACTCCGCCAGGATCTGGCCTGTGTACCGTGCCACCGCGCGCACCGCCCCCATCGCCGTCGGATAGTCCATCCTGGTCGGCCCGAGAACTCCCAGCTTGGCCAGCGGCCGGTCCGCCGCTCCGTACCCGACGGCCACGACGGACGTGCGGCGGAGCCCGTGCACGTTGTTCTCGGCTCCGATCCTGACCGTCACCGAAGCCTGGTCGTCCGATTCGCCAAGCAGGCGCATCAGCACCACCTGCTCCTCCAGGGCCTCGAGCACCTCGCGCAGGCCCTGGGAGAAGTCGCCCGGGGTCAGGTTGGAGGCGCCGCCCACGATGATCTTCTCCTCGTGCCTGGCGACCAGCGTCTCGATGATGACCGAGAAAACCGCGGCCGCGTTAGCCCGCTCAAGCGGATCGACCCGCTCGGGCAGATCCCCGACCACGGTCGCGACATCGGTCAGCTTACGGCCGTCCAGACAGGCGTTGAGCACGGCGCGCAGCTGCATGGTCGAGTCTTCGTCGGTCAGCCCGGGCAGGTCCACCACCCGTTGCTCGACCCGGCCGGTGTCGGTGATCAGCACCAGCAGCAGGCGGCGCTCGGTCAGCGGGACCAGCTCCACGTGCCGGACCGCCGACTTGCTCAGCGACGGATACTGCACGACCGCGACCTGGCGGGTGAGCTGGGCCAGGAGCCTGACCGTGCGCATGACGACGTCGTCCAGGTCGTAGGCGCCGGCCAGGAAGGTCTCGATCGCCCGCCGCTCGGCCGAGGAGAACGGCTTGATCGCCGACAGCTTGTCAACGAACAGCCGGTAGCCCTTGTCGGTCGGGATCCGGCCGGCGCTGGTGTGCGGCTGGACGATGTACCCCTGCTCCTCCAGCACGGCCATGTCGTTGCGGATCGTGGCGGGAGATACGTCCAGGTTGCGCCGGTCGACCAGGGCCTTGGAGCCGACGGGCTCGTTGGTGGACACGTAGTCCTCGACGATGGCCCGCAGCACCGCCAGCTTGCGGTCATCTAGCACGTGGTCACCTCCCTGGCACTCCGTCGGCCCGAGTGCCAAGTCTACGGCCGAACACGACTGAAACCCGCCGGTCCCGTCACGAGCCGTAGTGGCCCGTGATGACTACCACCACCCGGGCGGCCTAATCGTCGGTCAGGCCGCGGATGACCGCGTCGGCGAGCAGCCGGCCGGCCGAGGTCAGCACGACCCGGCCCGCGGCCAGCGCATTGGCGTCGGCCAGCCCGTCGCCGACGGCCGCCGCAGCGGCGGCCAGGCCCGCCTCGGACAGGTCACCGGCCGGGCAGCCGGCCGCCAGCCTGGCTGTCAGCAGGATCCGCTCGGTCCGCCGCTGGGCGCCGGTCAGCACCTCCCTGGCCTGGCCGGGGCTGACTCCGGCGGTGACCCGCCCGGCGTAGGCGGCCGGGTGCCTGACGTTCCACCAGCGGGTACCGCCCACGTGGCTGTGGGCGCCGGGACCGGCGCCCCACCAGTCGCCGCCGGTCCAGTACAGCAGGTTGTGCGCGCAGGCCGAGCCTGGCGATGCCGGGGCGGCCCAGTTGGAGATCTCATACCAGCTCAGCCCGCGGGCGCGGAACAGCTCGTCCGCCGCCAGGTAGCGGTCGGCTATCTCGTCGTCGTCGGGCGGAGCCAGCTCGCCCCGGCCGACCCTGGCCGCCAGCCTGGTGCCGTCCTCCACGATCAGCGCGTAAGCCGAGACGTGATCGGGTCCGGCCTCGAGCGCGGCCAGGACCGAATGCTCCCAGTCGGCCGCGCTCTCGCCCGGCGTCCCGTAGATCAGGTCCAGGCTGACGTGCTCGAACCCGGCCTGCCTGGCCCAGGCCACGCACTGCTGGGGCCGGCCGGGCGAGTGCTGCCGGTCCAGCACGGCGAGCACATGCCCGGCGGCGCTCTGCATGCCGAAGGAGATCCTGGTGAACCCGGCCGCCCGCAGCGCCTCGAGCGCGGCCAGGTCCACGCTCTCCGGGTTGGCCTCGGTGGTCACCTCGGCCCCGGCCGCGAGGCCGAACTCGGCCCGGATCGCGTCCAGGATGGCGGCCAGGCTGCCCGGCGGCAGCAGGGTCGGGGTGCCGCCGCCGAAGAACACCGTGCTGGCCTCGGGAGCCCCGGTCCCCAGGACCCGGCGGGCGAACCTGATCTCCTGGGCCGCGAGCGCGGCGTAGCCGTCCCTGGACGCGCCGCCGCCCAGCTCCGTTGCGGTGTAGGTGTTGAAGTCGCAGTAACCGCACCGGGTCGCGCAAAACGGCACGTGCACGTAGATGCCGAACGGCCGGCGGCCGAGCTCGGCCAGCGAGCCGGGCGGCAGCTCACCCCCGGGCGGGACCGGGCTGCCGTCCGGCGGGGTTCCCGGCACGGACTCAGGTCCCCCGGCCGGCCCTGGCCGCTCCCGGGCCGGGCCTGGACGCTCCCGGTACGGGCCGGTACCCGCCGGTCACGCGGTCGCCCGGCCGAGCACGTGGGCGCCGATCTCGTCCCACCGGCCGCCGCGGCCCGGCACGGTCAGCAGCGTGCGCATCAGGTCCTGGTCGCCGTAGAAGGCGCGCATCGACTCGGTGACGGTGACCCGCTCGGCCGGGCGCTCCAGCACCTCGATGCCGTCGCCCGCGCCGATCTCGCCTTCGGCCAGCACGCGCAGGTAGGCACCGGGCCGGCCCGCGGCCGCGAACCGCTTCACCCAGGCGCGCTCCCCGGTCCAGGCCCGGAACGTCGCGCACGGGATGCGCGGCGAGGTCACCTGGACGATGACGGCGCCGATCGCCCAGGTCTCCCCGATCAGCGCGGCATTGACGTCGATCCCGGCGGTGGTGAGGTTCTCGCCGAAGGCGCCGTCCGGCAATTCCCGGCCGAGCCGCCCGGTCCACCAGTCCAGATCCTCCCGCCCGTAGGCGTAGAGCGCCTGGTCCGGGCCGCCGTGGTTCTCGGTGTCGCCATGCTCGTCCCCGGCCAGCCCGAGCCGCCCGGCCAGGATCCGGCCGTCCGCCGGCCGCTTGTCGATGGCGGTCTGCTCGGTCCGGCCCGGCGAGACCAGCTCGCGGACCAGGCCCGTGCTGACCGACAGAACCCGTGCTGTAGCCATGACCGGCAGGCTAGCCGACGCTCGGGTTAACCTGGGAACGGGTTATTTGGTTTTGGGCGGCCGCGGATGGGGCTTGAGCCGATGACGGTCAGCGGTTACGGCTACGGGCGCATGCGCGCCACCGATGCCGATCGGGAAGGTGTCCACTCCCTGTTGCAGTCCGCCTATGCGGACGGCAGGCTGACGTGGGCGGAGTTCGACGCCCGCTCCACCAGCCTGCTGCAGGCCAAGACCCATGACGAGCTCGGCGCGCTGACCGCCGACCTGCGCGAGCCCGCGCCCGTCCAGCCGGGCCGGTACCGCCCGCCCGGCCGGCCGACGAACTCGCTCGCGGTTGTCTCGATGGGCCTCGGGTTCGGCCAGTTCTTCCTGCCCATCGTCGGCGCCATCGCCGCGATCGCCTGCGGCCACGCGGCCCGCCGCCAGATCAGGGAGACCGGCGAGAGCGGCGCGGGCATGGCCATGACCGGCCTCGTGCTCGGGTATGCCGGGGTGCTGCTCCCGGTGCTGGCGGTGATCGGGTTCATCGTCTGGCTCACGGGGCCCGGCTAGCCCGATCCGGCGGACAACGCCGCCTGGCCGTCCCGCCTACTTGCGCTCGCCGCCCTGATCGGCGGTCAGCGCGGCGACGAAGGCCTCCTGCGGGACCTCGACCCGGCCGATGGTCTTCATCCGCTTCTTGCCTTCCTTCTGCTTCTCCAGCAGCTTGCGCTTGCGGGTGATGTCGCCGCCGTAGCACTTGGCCAGCACATCCTTGCGCAGCGCCCTGATGTTCTCCCTGGCGATGATCCGGGCCCCGATGGCGGCCTGGATCGGAACTTCGAACTGCTGCCTCGGGATCAGCTCCTTCAGCCGCGCGGTCATCGCCAGGCCGTACTCGCGGGCCTTGTCGGCGTGCACGATCTGGCTGAACGCGTCCACCGGCTGGCCCTGCAGCAGGATGTCCACCTTGACCAGCTCGGCCTCCTGCTCCCCGGCCGGCTCGTAGTCCAGCGAGGCGTACCCGCGGGTGCGTGACTTGAGCTGATCGAAGTAGTCGAAGATGATCTCGGCCAGCGGCAGCATGTACCGGATCTCGACCCGGTCGGCCGACAGGTAGTCCATCCCGATCAGCACGCCGCGCCTGGACTGGCACAATTCCAAGATCGCGCCAATGTAGTCCGAGGGCGCCAGCACGGTCGCCCGGACAACCGGCTCGTAGACGCTGGCAATCTTCCCGGCCGCGATCACGCCGGCCGCGGCGGCCACGCCGCCCGGCCCGCTGGGGAACTCGCTCGGATTCGTCACCGTGATCTCAGCACCGGAGTCCATCTCGACCCGGTAGACCACGTTCGGCGCGGTCGAGATCAGCGACAGGTCGAACTCGCGCTCCAGCCGCTCCCTGATGATCTCCATGTGCAGCAGGCCGAGGAACCCGCACCGGAACCCGAAACCCAGCGCCGTCGACGTCTCCGGCTCGTAGACCAGCGATGCGTCGTTCAGCCGCAGCTTGTCCAGCGCGTCCCGGAGGTCGGGGTACTGGTCCCCGTCGACCGGATACAGGCCGGAGAACACCATCGGCCTGGGGTGGGCGTAGCCGGCCAGCGGCTGGCTGGCTGGCCGGGTCGCGCTGGTCACGGTGTCCCCGACGCGCGCCTGGCGGACGTCTTTGACGCCGGTGATCAGGTAGCCGACCTCGCCGGCGGCGAGCCCGTCGGACCGCACCGGCTCCGGCGAGATCACCCCGACCTCGAGCGTCTCGTGCACCGCCCTGGTCGAGAGCATGAGCGTGCGCTCCCGGTGCGTCAGCCGCCCGTCCATCATCCGGACGTAGGTGACCACGCCGCGGTAGGTGTCGTAGACCGAGTCGAAGATCAGGGCCCGGGCGGGCGCGTCCGGGTCGCCGTGCGGAGCGGGCACCTTGTCGACGACCGCGTTCAGCAGGCCGGCCACGCCGTCGCCGGTCTTGGCCGAAACCCGGAGCACGTCAGCCGGATCGCAGCCGATGATCTTGGCGAGTTCGCCCGCGTACTTGTCCGGCTGGGCGGCCGGCAGGTCGATCTTGTTCAGGACGGGAATCAGCTGCAGGTCGGCCTCCAGGGCCAGGTACAGGTTGGCCAGCGTCTGGGCCTCGATCCCCTGCGCCGCGTCGACGAGCAGCACCGCGCCCTCGCATGCGGCCAGTGACCTGGACACCTCGTACGAGAAGTCGACGTGCCCCGGCGTATCGATCAGGTTGAGCACGTAATTCGTGCCGTCGGCACCGCGCCAGGGCAGCCGGACCGCCTGGCTCTTAATCGTGATGCCGCGTTCCCGCTCGATGTCCATCCTGTCCAGGTACTGGGCCCGCATCTGGCGGTCCCCGACCACCCCGGTGAGCTGCAGCATCCGGTCGGCCAGGGTCGACTTGCCGTGGTCGATGTGGGCGATGATGCAGAAGTTCCTGATCACCGCCTGGTCGGTCCTGGACGGCTCGGGTAGCACGGCGGCGCTGCTGGCCGCTCGGCTCGGGTCGGACATGGGTGGCACGGTCATCCGCTCGCTGGTCGTGAATTTCCCGGCAACCTGTTCGGTCGTCGGCCGGCCATCCGGCGCCGATGCCGCTACCGGGGCCGGGTGCCGATGCCAGCCCGCCCGGTGCCAGGCGCACTGAGCCTAGCCGCGTCCAGCCTAAGCCTCGGCCGCAAATCCGTGCCCCCGCCCTCCCCCGACCCGGCCGGTCGCTGCCCGGGAAACCGGACTTTAGGTCGCGGATCGGGCGTTGAGCGGCATCGGGCGGTCATCTGTCCGCGGGGACGACGGGGCTTCGTTTGAGCGGAGGACCCGATCTCGGATACGCTTCTTGTTCGGCTGCCCGCATGCCTGCACACCTTCTGCCGGGCGCGCAACCGCGCCTTCGGCTCGCGCCGGGCACACCTGACCACAGCAACGAAAGTAGCGAGGCATACGCGTGGCGAACATCAAGTCGCAGATCAAGCGCAACAAGCAGAACGAGAAGGCGCATCAGCGCAACAAGGCAGTGAAGTCGTCGCTGAAGACGGCGGTGCGCAATTTCCGCGAGGCCGCCGACTCCGGTGACACCGCTAAGGCCACCGAGGCCCTCAGGGCCGCGTACGTCAAGCTCGACAAGGCTGCCAGCAAGGGCGTCATCCACAAGAAGCAGGCCGCGAACCGCAAGTCATCCCTGGCCAAGCGGGCCGCCACCGTCGGCAAGAGCTGACCGGCTCGCCGGGCCGCGCTGACCGCCGGTACCCGGCCCGCGGTCAGCGAGCGGCCGAGCGGGACGCGACGATCACCCGGACCGCTCGCTCGAGCGCGTAACCGGCACTCGCGCCTTCGCCCTTGACGTCGGCGTCGGCCTGGGCCACCGCCGAGTGGGCCCGGGCCAGCCCGGCCGATGACCAGCCGCGCAGCTGCTGCCGCACCCGGTCGACCTTCCAGGCCGGCAGGCCGAGCTCGGCCGCGATGGCGTCCGCGCCTTTCCCCCGTGACGTCCCGACCTGGCCGAGCGTGCGGATGCCCCGGGCCAGCGCGCTGCTGATCAGCACCGGCGCCGTTCCGATAGCCAGCGCCCACCGAAGCTGAACCAGCGCCTCGGGCAAGTTCCCCTCCAGCGCGCGGTCGGCGACGCTGAATCCGGTCGCCTCGGCCCGGCCGCGCCAGTACCGCGCTACCGTCCGGGCCGAGATCACCCCGGTCGTATCGGCGGCGAGCTGGTCGCAGGCGGCCGCCAGGTCGCGCAGGTCGGTGCCCACCGCATCGATCAGCGCGCGCAGCCCGCTGTCGTCGGCCTTGCGCCCGGCCGTGGCGAACTCGCCGCGCAGGAAGTCCATCCGCTCGCCGAACCGGCGCACGGCCGGGCAGTCGATCCGCCGGGCGCCGGACTTCGCCAGCGCGGCCAGCAGCGCCTTCCCCTTCGCACCGCCCGCGTGCCCGATCACCAGCCTGACGTCGTCCGGCGGATCGGCCGCGAGCGTGCCGAGTTCGGCCGCGACCGCCGCGTTCGCGTCCTGCGCCGACCGGACCACCACGATGGTGTCCCCGCCGAAGAGCGAGGGAGCGGTGAGCATGCTCAGCTCGCCCGCGGTCAGGTCGCCGGCCCGCACGTCGTGCCGGTCAGGGCCCTCTTCGCCGCCGGCCGACCCGGTCTGGCCAGCCGCCGCGCGGGCCCGGGCCGGGCTGAGCACGCTCGCGACGGCCCGTTCGACCAGCAGTTCTTCCTCACCGACGATCACGGTCACGGCGGCCTGAGCATCCGGCGGGGACGCGGCGGGAGCACGGGAGGCGCGAGCGGGCATGACCGCAGCATGCCATGGAGGCTGCCGGGCCGCCCGCTGCGCCGGGCCGATCGAGCGCGGCTAGGACATCGGGACGGGTTCGCCGCCGAGCCAGACCCGGTACGGCCGCAGGCCGTAGGACCAGGCGAACGCACCCTCGTGATCGGCGTCCCAGGCCACCACGTCGGCCAGCCGCCCGCGGGTCGTCGCGCCCCGGTCCGGGGCCCGCAGCGCGTGCGCGCCGCCGACGGTCGCCGCCCGCAGCGCCTCGAACACGCTCAGCCCGAAGTTCGAGATCGCGAGCGTGATCGCCAGCGGCATCGAGGTGATCCCGGTGGTTCCCGGCGAGTGCCCGGTCCCCAGGGCCACGGTCACGCCCCGGTCGAGCAGCGTCCGCACCGGCGGGGTCCGGCCGCTATCGGCCTGGGTAGCCGGGCAGAGCACCGCGGTCACCCCCGCCTTGGACAGCACCGTCGCGTCGTCCTCGTCCGCGCCGTCCAGCAGATCAGCCGACGCGCAGCCCAGCTCGGCCGCGAGCCGGGCGGCCCCGAACCGGCCGTCGCCGCCGGCGTGGATCCGCGGCAGCAGGCCGGCGGACCGGCCGGCGTTCAGGATCCAGCGCGACTCCGCCTCGCTGAAATGCCCGTCCTCGCAGTGCACGTCCACGCTGTCGGCGCCGGCCGTGGCGGCGTCGGCACACCAGGCGCTGACCGCGTTGACGTAGTCGTTGCGGCGGCCGAAGTACTCAGGGGGCAGCGAGTGCGCGGCAAAGAACGTAACGTGCACCCGCGGCATGCCGGGCTCTTCCTCCAGCGAGCGCAGCAGCCGCACGTCCGCCAGCTCGCCGTCCCTGGTCAGGTGGTAGCCGGTCTTCGCCTCGATCGTGGTGGTGCCGCTCAGCAGCCAGTCCCGCATCCGGTTGCGAACCTGGTTGCACAGCGTCCACGGATCCGTTCCCCTGGTCACGGTCACGGTCGAGCTCAGGCCGCCGCCGGCCGAGATGATCTCGGTCTTGGACGCGCCGCCTGACCGCATCGCCAGCTCGGCCCAGCGGTTGCCCGCGTATACCGGATGGCTGTGAGCGTCGATCAGGCCCGGCGTGACCAGGGCGCCGCTGAGGTTCTCGACGTGGTCCACGTCCACGATGTCGTCGATGACACCGGGCAGGCTGGTCGGCAGTTGCGCCGCCGGGCCGGACCAGGCAATACGGTCATCTCGCATCAAAATTGCCGCATTGCTCCACACCTCAGAACCGGTCCACAACCGGCCGATGTTGGTAAGGAGACGGACCGTCATCCCGGCGAGCCGTTCCCGGGCCGCCCGTTTTCCGGTGCGATGCTCGCTGCCATGCCCCCACCTGCCATGACTCGAACCGGATGCCAGCGCCAGCTCAGGACTGCGTAACGAATGGCGGTAGACGACATCGCGGCCACTGCCCAACGGGAACGCACACACCATATCGGTTGCGTGCTGGCATTGCACTACTCAATGCCGTACCAGTGTCATCGCGTGACTCAGTGGTCTAAGACATGATCCGCGAATCAGGCCGAATCGGCCGCCACCGCGAAAGTGTCCAGCTCGGCCGCCAGTCCGGGTGGCACCCGCGCAGTGAGCTCGGTCCCGGCGTCGGTGTGGGCCAGCCGCAGCACCTCGCCGACCTGATGCACCCGGGCGAGCAGGTCACCGCGGGCATAGGGCAGCACGACGCTGATCTCGACGCTGGGCCGCGGCAGCAGGCGCTCGATCTGCGCTTGCAGGGCCTCCAGGCCCTCGCCGGTGCGGGCCGAGACCACCACCGACTGCGGCTCGGCGAGCTGCAGGCCCTTCAGCGCGATCGGGTCGGCGGCGTCGGCCTTGTTGAAGACGACCAGCTCGGGCACCTCCTGGGCGCTGATCTCGCCGAGCACCTCGCGGACGGCGGCGATCTGGGACCGCGGGTCGGCATCGGAGCAGTCCACGACATGGAGGAGCAGATCAGCCTGGCCGACCTCCTCCAGCGTGGACCGGAACGCCTCGACCAGCTGATGGGGCAGATGCCGGACGAAGCCGACCGTGTCGGTGAGCGTGTACGGACCCCCGGACGGCAGCCGCGCCTTGCGGACCGCCGGGTCGAGCGTGGCGAACAGCGAGTTGTCCACCAGCACGTGCGCCCCGGTCAGCCGGTTGAGCAGGCTGGACTTGCCCGCGTTGGTGTAGCCGGCGATCGCGACCGACGGGATCTCCCGGCGCCGCCGCTGCCCGCGCTGGACCTCGCGGCCGGTGGACATTTCCGTGATCTCGCGCCGCAGCCGGGAGATCCTGGTCCTGATCCGGCGCCGGTCGGTCTCGATCTTGGTCTCGCCAGGGCCTCGGGTTCCGATCCCGCCGCCCCCGGCCACCCGGCCGCCCGCCTGGCGGGACAGTGACTCACCCCAGCCGCGCAGCCGCGGCAGCATGTACTGCATCTGGGCCAGCTCGACCTGAGCCTTGCCCTCCTTGCTGCGGGCATGCTGCGCGAAAATGTCCAGGATCAGGGCAGTCCGGTCAATGACCTTGACCCGGACCACGCCCTCGAGCTTGCGCAGCTGGCTCGGGGTCAGCTCGCCGTCGCAGATCACCGTGTCCGCGCCGGTCGCCTGGACCAGCTCGGCCAGCTCCCTGGCCTTGCCGGCGCCGACGTAGGTCGAGGCGTCGGGGCGGCCGCGACGCTGGGTCAGCCCGTCCAGGACCTGCGAGCCGGCCGTCTCCGCGAGCAGGGCCAGCTCGCGCAGCGAGTTCTCGGCCAGCGCCAGGGTGCCGTCGGTCCAGACGCCGAGCAGCACGACCCGTTCGAGCCGGAGCGTCCGGTACTCGACCTCGCTGACGTCTTCGAGCTCGGTCGACAGCCCGGCCACCCGGCGGAGCGAATGCCGCTCCTCCAGCTCAAGCTGGCCCGGGTCGAACTCCTCGGCATCGGGGTCGAACGGGGCTGCGCCGGGCTGGGCCCGGCCAGCCGGAGAACGGCCGTTCTGCTTACGGTGGTTCCGCTTGTCAGGATCGTTCGGTTCTGCTGTCATCTGCCATCCAGGACGGGACCGCCGCTGGCCGGCGGTCACTCGATGCTGCCACGGCCGCGCCGGGCCGTCACCCTATTAACAACACCGCCCGGCCTCAGCCTGTGCCCGGCCTGGCCGGCCCGCTTAGGATCGGATCACCCGTCGGCGGAGGGAGCGGCCAGGAATGAGCGATGGCGACGGCATTGAGGTCACCGGTCCGGTGCGGGACCGCTTTGCGGAGATCCTCACGCCGCCGGCGCTGGACCTGGTCGCGCGGCTTCAGCGTGAGCTCGGCCAGCGCCGGGCGGAACTCCTCGCCGCCCGGGCTGCCCGCCAGCAGGAACTGAGCGCCGGGGCGAGCCTGAATTTCCTGGCTGAGACCGAGCCCATCCGGGCTGACCGCGGCTGGCGGGTCGCGCCCCCGGCCGCCGGGCTGGTCGACCGCCGGGTCGAGATCACCGGGCCGGCGGACAAGAAGATGACCATCAATGCCCTGAACTCCGGGGCCAAGGTGTGGCTGGCCGATTTCGAGGACGCCAACACCCCGCTGTGGGACAACATGGTCTCCGGCCAGCTCAACCTCAAGGACGCGCTGGACCGCGCCATCGACTTCACCAGCCCAGACGGCAAGGACTACCGGCTCGGCCCTGACGAGCAGCTCGCGACCATCGTGGTCAGGCCGCGCGGCTGGCATCTGGACGAGAAGCACGTGCTGGTCGACGGGCAGCGCATCTCGGGCAGCCTGTTCGACTTCGCGATGTACTTCTTCCACTGCGCCGAGCGCCAGCTGGCCAAGGGCAAGGGGCCGTACTTCTACCTGGCCAAGATGGAGAGCCACCGCGAGGCCAGGCTCTGGAACGACGCGTTCAACATCGCTCAGGACGCGCTCGGGATTCCGCGGGGCACGATCAGGGCAACCGTGCTGATCGAGACCATCCCGGCGGCCTTCGAGATGGAGGAAATCCTCTACGAGCTGCGCGAGCACAGCGCGGGACTGAACGCGGGCCGGTGGGATTACCTGTTCAGCATCATCAAGAAGTTCCGCACCAGGGGCCGCGACTTCGTGCTGCCCGAGCGCAATGCCGTCACCATGACCGCCCCGATGATGCGGGCCTACACCGAGCTGCTGGTCAGGACCTGCCACGGCCGGGGCGCGCACGCGATGGGCGGGATGGCGGCATTCATCCCCAGCCGGCGTGACGCCGAGGTGAACAAGGTCGCCCTGGCCAAGGTGCGTGACGACAAGGCCCGCGAGTCCAGGGACGGCTTCGACGGCTCCTGGGTGGCTCACCCCGACCTGGTCCCGGTGTGCCGCGAGGTCTTCGACGGCGTCCTCGGCGACGCCCCCAACCAGCTCGGCAGGCTCCGCGAGGACGTCCAGGTGAGCGCGGCCCAGCTGCTCGACGTGGCGAGCACCCCGGGGGAGATCACCGAGGCCGGGCTGCGGAATAACGTCAGCGTCGGCCTGCAGTACCTGGCGAGCTGGCTGGCCGGCTCGGGCGCGGTGGCGATCTTCAACCTGATGGAAGACGCCGCGACGGCCGAGATCTCCCGGTCTCAGGTCTGGCAGTGGCTGCACAACGACGTCCGCCTGGCCGACGGCCCGCCGGTGACCAGGGAACTGGTGGACCGGATCATCACCGAGGAGCTGGCCAAGATCGCGCAGGCCGACGGCGACGGCTACGACGCGGCCAAGTTCACCGAGGCGGCCGAATTGTTCACCGACGTCGCGCTGGCCGACGACTACGCCGAATTCCTCACCATCCCGGCCTACGAGCACATGCCGTGACGTCGTGCTCCGGGCCGGCCGGACCGGCCGGCGCGGAGCCGGGGCGCGCCGCTAGGTTCGTCTCATGCGAACTCAGTCCGAGAAAGCCGACATCTTCCTCGCCCTGCACCATCGTGACCAGCCGCTGCTGATGCCCAACCCGTGGGATCTGGGCTCGGCCAAGCTCTTCGAGTCACTCGGATTCGCCGCGCTGGCCACGACGAGCAGCGGGTTCGCGGCGACCCTCGGCCGCCCCGACGGCGCGGTCAGCCGGGACGAGGCGATCGCCCACGCGGCGGCCATGGCAGCCAGCACCGAGGTGCCGGTCTCCGCGGACCTGGAGAACTGTTTCGCCGATGATCCGGCCGGCGTGGCCAGGACGGTCCGGCTCGCGGTCGGCGCGGGCCTGGCCGGCTGCTCGGTCGAGGACTTCACCGGACGTCCTGAGGATCCGATTTACGACCGGTCCCTGGCCGTCGAGCGGGTCGCGGCCGCGGCCGAGGCGGCGCACAGCGGGCCCGTGCACCTCGTGCTGACCGCGCGGGCGGAGAACCACTTGCACGGCCGGCCCTACCTGGCGGACACAATCGCCCGGTTGCAGGACTATGCGGCAGCCGGCGCCGACGTGGTGTTCGCGCCCGGCGTGACCAGGCTGGACGAGCTGGCCGAGGTCGTCACCGCGGTCGGCCAGCCGGTCAACGCGCTGGCCATGGCCGGCGTCGCCACCGTAGCCGAGCTGGCCGCGGCGGGCGTCGCGCGGATCTCGGTCGGCGGCGCGCTCGCCTACGTCGGGATCGACGCCGTCGTCCGGGCCGCCCTGCAGCTCCGCGATCAGGGCAGCTTCGGCTACCTCGAGCAGGCGGCGGAGGGCCGGGCGGCCGCCGCGGCGGCGTTCGGCTAGTCGGGCAGGCCGTCCCGGTCGGCCCAGGCCAGCAGCGGCTCGATCGAATAGCAGACCTCGTCGATCCCGGCGTGCAGGTCGCCGAGGGCGGCGAACCGGCCTGGCACGGTGGCGATCGTGAACCCGGCTGGCTCCACGTCGGCCACCTCATCCCAGCTGATCGGCGTGGAGACGGTCGCATCCGGGTGTCCCCGCACCGAATACGCGCTGGCGATGGTGTGGTCCCTGGCGTTCTGGTTGTAGTCGACGAACAGCTTGGCCGGGTCGCGGTCCTTGCGCCACCAGGTCGTGGTCACCTTGTCGGGGACCCGCCGTTCGATCTCCTGTGCGAACGCCAGCGCGGCCCGGCGCAGCTCGCCGAAGCTCCACCGCGGCTCGATCCTGACGTAGACGTGCAGGCCGTGCCCGCCCGAGGTCTTCGGCCAGCCGGTCATCTCCAGCTCGGCCAGCAGGTCCCTGACCACCAGCGCGACCTCGCGCACGGTGCCGAACCCGCAGCCGGGGGTGGGGTCGAGGTCGATCCGCCACTCGTCCGGCTTCTCCGTATCGGCGCGCCGCGAGTTCCACGGGTGAAACTCCACCGTGGACATCTGCACGGCCCAGATCACGCTGGCCAGCTCGGTCACGCACAGCTCGTCGGCGTGCCGGTTGTACCGCGGGAACGTGACCCGCACGGTCTCGAGCCAGCCGGGCGCGCCGCTCGGCACCCGCTTCTGGTGGACCTTCTCCCCGGCCACGCCCGAGGGGAACCGGTGCAGCATGCACGGGCGCTCGCGGAGCGCCCTGACGATGCCATCGCCGACGGACAGGTAGTAGCTGGCCAGGTCCAGCTTGGTTTCGCCGCGGGCCGGGAAGTAGACCCGGCCGGGATTGGAGATCCGGATGGTCCGGTCGCCGACCTCCAGGTCTGTGTACTCCGCCATGGCGACACCGTAGGGCACGCCCGCGGCCGGCGGAGAGTTCGCGGGCGGATGACCTGGGCCGCGCCGATTACCGTGCCCGGCCAGGGCGAACTGTCCGCGCTCATGGCTCGGCGCCGGGCGATGACCCATTACGGCCGGCCGATGCCGTGCCGGTAGGCCGTTACCTCGATCTCGACCAGCAGCGCGGGATCGATCAGCGCGGCCACCTGGACCATGGTGGCCGCCGGGCGGATCGTGCCGAAGGCGTCGCTGTGCGCTCGGCCGAACTCCCGCCACCGGCTGATGTCGGTCACGTACATCCTGGTCTGCACGACGTCGGCCAGGCTGGCGCCCAGGCCGGCCAGGCCCTGCCCGGCGTTCCTGATCGCCTGCCCAGCCTGGGCGTAGGCATCACCGGGATGCACCACCCGGGCGCCCTGCACCGACGTGCAGCCGGACACGAACACGTAGTCGCCGGCCGCGACGGCCCGGCTGTACCCCACCGCCGTCTCCCAGGCGGTACCGGAGGAAACCCGGCCGAACGGCCCGCCCGGCTCACTCGCCTCGGTCATCTGCATCTCCGTCTGCTCGTGCGGGTGCCCTGGTCCGGGCCAACGGCCACCCTAGCCGCGTGGTCAGCCGCGGCAAACGGAGGGAAGATAGGACCAAGGGCCGATTGCGAGCCGAGATGGAGGCGGGCACATGAGCGGAGCCGCGATCGGCCAGCAGCGGGATGGGTCCGCCTCCCTGGCCGGGCTGATCCCGCGGCTGACCGCCGCTTGCGGGCCCGAGGCCGTGATCACCGACCCGCTGGAGCTGCGCACCTACGAATGCGACGGTCTTACCGCGCACCGCTGCTCCCCCGGCCTGGTCGTGCTGCCGGAGACCGCGGCGGCGGTCGCGGCGGTGGTCAGGGCCTGCGCGGCCGCAGGCGTTCCGTTCGTCGCCCGCGGCAGCGGCACCGGCCTGTCCGGCGGCGCGCTGCCCAGGGCCGACGGGGTGCTGATCGTCACCGCCAGGATGCGCCGGATTATCGAGATCGACGCGGCCGGCCGCCGGGCCATCGTCGAACCGGGAGTCACTAACCTGGCCGTCAGCAAGGCCGTACGGAAGTTCGGCCTCTTCTACGCCCCCGATCCCTCCAGCCAGCAGATCTGCTCGGTCGGCGGCAACGTGGCCGAGAATTCCGGCGGTGCCCACTGCCTCAAGCACGGCTTCACGGTGCATCACGTGGCCGGTCTGGAGATCGTCACCCCCGACGGCGAGCTGACCTGGCTCGGCGACGGCACCGGGGCGGCCCCCGGGTACGACCTGACCGGCGCGTTCACCGGCTCGGAGGGCACGCTCGGCATCGTCACCAAGATTGTGGTCCGGCTGACCCCGGTCCCGCAGGCGGTGACCACCCTGCTGGCCGCGTTCGAGACGACCGGGCACGGAGGCGCGGCGGTGTCCGCGATCATCGGCGCCGGCATCCTGCCCGCGGCGATCGAGATGATGGACGCGCTGTCGATCGAGGCCGCCGAGGCCGCCGTGGCCTGCCGGTACCCGGAGGGCGCGGGCGCGGTGCTGATCGTCGAGCTGGACGGGCCGCAGACCGAGGTCCGCGAGGAGGCCGCCGCGGTGCGGGCGCTCGCCCGCCAGGCCGGCGCGTTCGAGATCAGGGAGGCCGCCGATCCGGCCGAGCGGGCCGTGATCTGGACCGGCCGCAAATCCGCGTTCGCCGCGGTGGGCCGGATCTCGCCCGCCTACATCGTGCAAGACGGGGTGGTGCCGCGGACCGCGCTGCCCGAGGTGCTGGACCGGATCAGCGCGCTGTCCGCGGCGGCCGGGGTCAGGGTCGCCAACGTGTTCCATGCGGGCGACGGCAACCTGCACCCGCTCGTTCTGTTCGACGACGCGGACCCCGAGCAGGCCGCCGCGGCCGAGGAACTGTCCGGGGCGATCCTCGATGAGTGCATCGCGCACGGCGGCTCGATCACCGGCGAGCACGGCGTCGGCGTGGACAAGTCCCGGTACCTGCCGCGCATGTTCAGCGCCGACGATCTGGACACGATGCAACTGCTGCGGTGCGCGTTCGACCCGGCCGGGCTGTGCAATCCGGGCAAGATATTCCCGACGCCGCGGATGTGCGGCGAGGTTCCCGGCGTCCGCCGCGGACCGCATCCGCTGGTTGCCTCCGGCCAGGCCGAGATCTTCTGATGACCGCTGACGCGATCCCCGCGCCGCTCGCGCACGCTTGCCCGGTCATCAGGCCGGCCGCCGAGGCCGACGCCGTCGGCGGGGTGCGGCCGGTGGCCGTTGCCGGGCCGGCCAGCACCGAGGAGGCGGCGGCGCTGCTGCGGGCGGCCGCCGGGCTCGGGCTCGCGGTGGTGGCCCGGGGCACCGGGTCCCGGCTGCACTGGGGCAACCCGCCGGAGCGGTGCGATCTGGTGATCGACATGACCGGCCTGAACAAGGTCATCGAGCACGCGGCCGGCGACCTGGTCGCGACCGTGCAGGCCGGCGTCCGCCTGGACTGGCTGGCCGGGGTGCTCGGCCAGGCCGGGCAGCGACTGGCTCTGGACCCGCCGGGCGGCGGCACCGTCGGCGGCGTGCTGGCCACCGGGGCGGCCGGGCCGCTGCGGCTGCGCTACGGCACCCCGCGGGACCTGCTGATCGGGATCACGGTGGTCCGGCCGGACGGCATCGTGACCAAGTCGGGCGGCAAGGTGGTCAAGAACGTGGCCGGCTACGACCTCGGCAAGCTGTACGCCGGGTCGCGCGGCACGCTCGGGCTGATCACCCAGGCCACGTTCCGGCTGCACCCGGTGCCCCCCGAGGTCGCCTACGTCACCGCGGAGTGCACCGTCCCCCTCGACGCCTGTACCGCACTCGCCGCCGCGATGGACTCGGCCGCCGGGCCGTCCGCGGCCGAGGTCGACTGGCCGTCGGCCGCGGAGCCGGTCCGGGTCTGCGTCGCGCTCGAAGGCAGCCAGGCCGGGGTGGCCGAACGGGCCGTGGCCCTGACCGGTCTGCTCGGCCAGGACATCAGCCCGTCGGTGCGGCCGCGGCCGCCGTCCTGGTGGGGCGCAGGTCCGGCCGGGCAACGCGATGGCACGGTCCTGCAGGTGGCGTTCTGGCCGGGAAACCTCGGCGTGGTGCTCGCCGGGGTCAGGGCCGCGGCCGAGGCGGCCGGGCTCGATCCGGCGGTCGGCGGCTCGGCCGCCGCCGGCGTGCTCTGTGTCGCCGTGCCGCCCGGCGTCGAGC
>JBPCKO010000150.1:0-2710 GCA_051004215.1 Streptosporangiaceae bacterium
TCGGTCTGTCTTGGAGGAGGGGGGGAGAGAACGGAGGGGCGTTTGGTTTGGTTCGGTTGCCCGCTTGGGGCCGGGCCGCGGCCGCGCCGGCCTCCGCGGCCACGTGCCCGCGGAGCGTCGAGTCGCCGCGGCTGAGCAGCTGGATACGGCGGCCGGTCCGGCCGGCCCCGGCGGCGAGTCCCCTCCCGGCCCCGGTGGTCAGCCGCACCGCGACCGGCTCGGGCACGCTGCGCGAGTTGGTCAGCGCGAAGCAGGTCGCCGCCGGGCCGGCCAGCGCCTCGGCGCAGGCGGCCGCATCGGCCGTCAGCACGACCTGCACGCCGTGCACCGCCTGCGACCCGGTCGGATCGTCGTCGACGACGCCCAGGGCCAGGCGGCCGGACTCGCGCCGGGCCCGGATGGAAGCGCGCAGTTCCGGGTCCTCGGGGCGGGCGGCCGGCTGGGCGCCGAACACCTCGTCCGCGGCAGGCAGGCTGTTCCGCGTCATCTGGCCCTTCCTGGCCGGCGCTCGCGGCGGCCGCGCCCGTACGATCACGGTAGCGGGACCGCAGGACGGGAACGACGGCCAGAAGGAGCAGCCGTGACGAGCGTGGTGGTCACCGGCGGCGCCGGCTTCCTCGGCTCCCGGCTGATCAGGGAGCTGCTGGCCGCCGGCGAGCTCGCGGTCGCGGGCGAGCCGGCCGGCCCGGTCACGTCGGTCAGGATCATCGACCAGGCGGAGCCGGCGGCGGCCCTGCTCGCCGACGAGCGGGTCGAGGCGGTCCGCGGTGACGCAGCCAGCCTGCTCGACCCGGCGGCCGGCGGCCCGGGCCTGCTGGCCGGGGCGGATGTCGTGTTCCATCTCGCGGCCGCGGTGAGCGCGGAATGCGAGGCCGACTTCGATCTCGGCCTGCGCGCGAACCTCCGGGCGACCGAGTCGGTGCTGGCCTCCTGCCGGGAGCTGGGCAGCGCGCCGGTCGTGGTCTTCGCCAGCTCGGTCGCGGTGTTCGGCGCCAGTCCCGAGCATCCGCTCCCGGCCGTAGTCGACGACCACACGCTGCCCAACCCCCAGTCCAGCTACGGCACCCAGAAGCTGATCGGCGAGCGCCTCGTCGCCGACTACACCCGCAAGGGATACCTGCGCGGCCGGACCGCCCGGCTGATGACGGTGAGCGTGCGGCCCGGCCGCCCGAATGCCGCGGCGTCCGGCTTCCTGTCCGCGATCATCCGCGAGCCACTGGCCGGCCAGCGCGCCGTCTGCCCGGTCGGCCAGGAGACCGAGGTGGCGCTGGCCTCGCCGGCCAGGGCCATCGAGGGACTGCTGTGCGCGGCCAGCGCGGCCGAGGCGGCCTGGGGCGGCCGGAGCGCGGTCAACCTCCCCGCGCTGACCGTGACGGTCGGGGAGATGGTGGCCGCGCTGGAACGAGCGGCCGGGCCGGCGGCGGCCAGCCTGATCGACTGGATTCCCGACCCCGCGGTGGCCCGGATCGTCACCGGCTGGCCGGCGCGGTTCCGGCCCGGCCGGGCCGCCGGGATCGGCTTGGGCCCGGACGCGGACTTCGACTCGGTGATCGCCCGGCACGCGTACGAGACGGCCACGCCACGCGAGAGCGGACCCCTATAATTTACGGAGAAAATACTTAAAGAATGCGAAACGACAGTTACAGAATTCTGTTCGCCGGGGCGCTTCCGGCGCCGGGATCCCGCGGGTCGTCGCATCAGGGCAGCGTCCAGAAGGTGATCGTGATACGAGGGCTCCGTCAGTGACCTTCTGGAACCGGGTCACCGGCAAGGTGGTCGACACGGCCGGGCTGGGCCAGAAGCGGCGCGCGGTCGCGACCGGCCTGGTCGCCTTCGACGGGCCGAAAAGCGATCTGAGCCTGGAGATCGCGATCAGGAGCCATCTCTGGCTGCGGGACGCCGCGACCGGCACGTTCTTCCTGGCCGCCTGGGCCGCTCAGGCCCTGGCAGACATGGCGGCGGTGCTGGAAGCGGCCGCGCAGCGCGCGCTCGGCGAGGAAGATCGCCTGCCCGAAGCCACGTTCGTCCTCGCCGGCGGGATCTATGACGCGGCCCTGTGGTGGATTGAGCAGGCCCAGTCCGCGCTGATCGCGGCGGGCTCGGGCCGGGGACTCGAGGTTTCGCTGCGGCTGCCGGCCCAGGCGCCGCGCTTTGACTACGCCCCCGAGGCGCTGCCCGCGCACTTCCTCGCGGCGATCGAGGCGGCCGGCCAGCTGGGGACCTCGGTCGAGGCCGCGCTGAACACGATGCGGGACGACCGCGAGCGCCTGCCCAAGCTGTACGACGGCGCGTTCACGGCGATCGAGAGCTCGCTGCGGGTCGCCCGGGCCAAACTCGACCAGGTCGAGGCGGCCGAGAGCGACCGGCAGGCGGTCAGGCTCGGACGCGACATCTGGGCCATGCTGGCCGAGGTCGTCCGGCTGTACTTCCTGGCCGGCCAGCAGGCCGCCGTGCCCGCGCTGATCGACGACCGCTACGACGCTAACGCCAGGGCGGCGGCCAGGTCCCGGCGCCTACCGCCCCCGCCCGCCCAGGCCCCCAGGCCGGCCCAGCCGCCGCCGGCCCAGCCTCTGCCGTCCCAGCCTCCGTGGCCAGCCCAGCCTCCGCCGTCCCAGCCTCCGTGGGCCGCCCAGCCGCCGCCAGCCCAGCCGCGGGACGCCCGGCCTCCCCCGCGGCCTGGTCCCCAACCACCCCCCCCGCACACACCCGG
>JBPCKO010000151.1:0-7535 GCA_051004215.1 Streptosporangiaceae bacterium
CGGGGCGACTTGCGGCCCAGGGCAACCACCCGGGACCTGGACGGGGGCGTCCCGATCCCGCTCGGTGGCGGGCGGGATCGGCCCGACAAGCGGATCTACGTGTGGTTCGACGCGGTGATCGGGTACCTGTCGGCCTCGATCGAGTGGGCCACGCGGTCCGGTGACCCCGACGCCTGGCGGGCCTGGTGGCAAGACAAGGACGCCCTGGGCTACTACTTCATGGGCAAGGACAACATCGTCTTTCACACCGAGATCTGGCCCGCCATGCTGCTCGGCTACGGTGGCGTCGGGGCCAGGGACGGCAAGCCGGGCTCGCTCGGCGCGCTGAACCTGCCCGGCGAGGTGGTCTCGAGCGAGTACCTGACCATGGAGGGCCGGAAGTTCTCCTCGTCCAGGGCCGTCGTCATCTACGTCCGCGACTTCCTGGCCCGCTACGACGTCGATGCGCTGCGCTACTACGTGGCGGTGGCCGGGCCGGAAAGCCAGGACACCGACTTCACCTGGAGCGAGTTCATCAGGCGCAACAACGACGAACTGGTGGCCAACTGGGGCAACCTGGTGAACCGGAGCGTCTCGTTCGCCGCGCGGAACATCGGCTCCATCCCGGGGCCCGGCGAGCTGACCGATGCCGACCGGGCCCTGCTCGAGTCGTCGCGGAAGGCCTTCACCGTGATCGGCGAGTCGCTGTCGCGATCCAGGTTCAAGGCCGCGATCACCGAGACCATGCGCACGCTCGGCGACGCGAACAAGTACCTGTCCGACCAGGCGCCGTGGAAGCTGCGCGAGTCCGACCCGGAACGGATGAAGACCATCCTGCATGTCGCGCTGCAGCTCGTCGACGACGGCAAGACGCTCCTGACGCCGTTCCTGCCGCGGTCCTCCCAGCGGGTGTTCGAAATGCTGGGCGGAACTGGTCACTGGGCCGACATGCCCCGTATCGATGAGGTGCGCGAGGAGGGCGGGCAGCCCTACCCGGTGATCACCGGCGACTACTCAGGGGCCGCGGTCTGGGCGTCGCGGCCGGTCGCCGCGGGCACGCCGCTGGCCCCGCCGACGCCGCTGTTCGCCAAGATCGATCCCGCCGTGGTGGTCGACGAACTCGACCGGCTCGGCGGCTACGACACCGAATCGGAGGACGGGTGACCGCCGGCCCGGCCCGCTCCCGGTGAAGGCCCCGTGGTGAAGATACAGCCCGCGCCGCCGCCCGAACCGCTGCCCGCCCCGGCCTTCGACGCCCACACCCACCTGGACATGCTGGCCGGACCGGTCGAGTCGGTTCTGGCCGAGGCCAGGGCGGCCGGGATCGCCGGCGTGGTCACGGTCGGCTGCGACATCGAGTCGTCCCGCTGGTCGGCCCGGTGCGCGGCGCGCCACGACGGGGTGCTCGCGGCGGTCGCGATCCACCCGAACGAGACCGCGGCCGCGCGGCCCGACCGGGCGGCGGTGCTGGCCGAGATCGCCGCCCTGGCGGCGCTGCCCCAGGTCCGCGCGGTCGGCGAGACCGGCCTTGACTACTACCGCGACAACGCGCCGCCGCAGCTGCAGCGCGACTGGTTCCGCGCGCACATCGAGATCGCGAGGGCGGCCGGCAAGGCGCTGATGATCCACGACCGGGACGCTCACGAGGACGTACTGCAGATTTTGTCGGAACACCAGCTGCCAGAACATGTGATCTTTCACTGCTTCTCCGGCGGGGCAGAACTAGCCAAGCGGTGTGCCGACGCCGGCTACCTGATGAGCTTCGCGGGCACCGTGACCTTCCCGAGCGCGGGCAGCCTGCGGGAGGCGGCGGCGATCGCGCCGCCTGAGCTGATCCTGGTCGAGACCGACGCGCCGTACCTCACGCCGGTGCCGAACCGGGGCCGGCCCAACGCGCCCGCGCAGGTCGCGCACACGCTGCGGGCGGTGGCCGAGGTCAAGGGAATGGACGTGGCGCAGTTGTGCGCGACGGTGACAGCGACCGGGCAGCGGGTGTTCGGACCGTGGCGGTAGCGGCCGGCGGCAGCGGCCGGGCGGACGGGCCGCGGGCCAGCCCGCCGGCTGGCGGCGCGCGGCTGCTCGGGCCCGCCGACGTGCGGCGCATCGCGAGCCGCCTGGACGTCCGGCCGTCGAAGCGGCTCGGCCAGAACTTCGTCATCGACGCCGGCACGATCCGGCGCATCGTCTCGCTGGCCGGTTCCCGGCCCGGCGAGACGGTGCTTGAGGTCGGGCCGGGACTCGGCTCGCTCACGCTCGGCCTGCTGGCGGCGGCCGGCCGGGTCGTCGCGGTCGAGGTCGATCCCGTCCTCGCGGCCGAGCTGCCGGTGACGGTCGCGGACCGGGCGCCCGGGCTGGCGAGCCGGCTGGAGGTGGTCGCGGCCGACGCGCTGACCATCGCGGGCCTGCCCGGCGAGCCGCCTGCCGCCCTGGTCGCGAACCTGCCCTACAACGTCGCCGTCCCGGTCGTGCTGCACCTGCTCCAGGTGCTCCCTTCGCTGCGGCGGGCCCTGGTCATGGTGCAGGCCGAGGTCGCGGACCGGATGTGCGCGCCGCCCGGCAGCCGCGTCTACGGGGTGCCGTCGGTCAAGGTCGCCTGGTACGGCGCCGCCCGCCGGGCCGGGCCGGTCGCCCGCAGCGTGTTCTGGCCCGTGCCGAACGTCGATTCCGCGCTGGTCCGCTTCGACCGCTGGGGGTCCGATGAGGGCCCTGGCGGGTCGTCCGCGGCCCGGGGCGATGCGGTCCGCCGTCAGGTGTTCGCCGTGGTCGACGCGGCGTTCGCGCAGCGGCGGAAGACGCTGCGGTCGGCGCTGGCGTCGTGGGCGGGCTCCGGGCCGGCGGCCGAGCGGGTGCTCAGAGACGCCGGCGTGGACCCCGGCTTGCGGGGCGAGGCGATCGGCGTGGCCGAGTACCTCCGGATTGCCGGTTCGGCCTCGGCTGCGGATACGATCATCGAATCGTGACACACGTGACGCAAATCGGCGGATCGCCAGCCTCGGTCACCGCCCGGGTGCCTGCCAAGGTGAATCTGCAGCTCTCGGTCGGCCCGCCGCGCGAGGACGGCTACCACGACGTGGTCACCGTCTACCACGCGGTCGCGCTCTTCGACGAGGTCACCGTCACCCAGGCCGACCGGACCAGCGTGGCCGTGACCGGTGAGGGGGGTCCCGCCGTTCCGCTCGGACCCGCGAACCTGGCCGTGCGGGCGGCGGTCGCGCTGGCCAGGGCGACCGGCCGGCGCGGCCGGGGGGCCGGCGGCGTCAAGATCGAGATCCGCAAGCGGATACCGGTCGCGGCCGGGCTGGCCGGCGGCAGCGCCGATGCCGCGGCCGCGCTGGTCGCCTGCAACCAGCTCTGGCAGACCGGGCTCTCGGCCGGCGAGCTGACCCGGATCGGCGCCAAGCTGGGCAGCGACGTGCCGTTCGCGCTGGCCGGGGGGACCGCGGTCGGGCTCGGCCGGGGGGAGCGGCTGACCACGGCGCTGGTCAGCGGCAGCTATCACTGGGTGCTCGCGTTCGGGGCCACCGGCCTGGCCACGCCGGATGTCTACGCGGCCTGCGACCGGCTGCGCGCGGCCAGGGGATCGCGGGACGGGCACCCCGACGTGCCCGCGCCGCAGCTGGACACCGATCTGATGGCCGCGCTGCGTTCCGGCGATCCGGCCGCGGTCGGGCCGTTGCTCAACAATGACCTGCAGCCCGCGGCGCTGTCCCTGCAGCCGCTGCTGCGGCGGGCGCTGGCGGCCGGCCGCGAGCACGGCGCGCTCGGCGCGATCGTGTCCGGATCCGGGCCGACGTGCGCGTTCCTGGCCGCCGACGCGGACACCGCCCGCGAACTGGCGGTCGGCGTCACCGGGGCCGGGGTCTGCCGGGCGGTCGTCCAGGTCAGCGGGCCGGCCCCGGGCGCGTGCGTGGTGGAATCGGGCGCCTTGGCGTGAACATCGTCAACCTGGAGGCCGCAGTCAAGGCCTACGGGTCGCGGATGCTGCTCGATCACGTCTCCCTCGGCGTGGCCGCGGGCGAGCGAATTGGCGTGGTCGGCCGCAACGGCGCGGGCAAGACCACGCTGCTGGCCGCGCTGGCCGGGGCGGCCGACCTGGATTCCGGCCGGTCGACCAGGGCCGGGGACGCCACGATCGGCTACCTGCCGCAGGCCCAGGACCTGTCGGGAACGGTGCGGGAGATCGTGTTCGGCTCGCAGCCTGAGCACGAATGGGCCGCCGACGCCCGCGTTCGCGGCCTGGTCGGCGCGCTGCTCGGCGACATCGACCTGGACGGCCGGGCCGAGCGCATGTCCGGCGGGGAGCGGCGCCGGACCGGCCTGGCCGCGCTGCTGCGCGGCTCGCACGACCTGCTGCTGCTCGACGAGCCGACGAACCATCTGGATATCGAGGCGATCCGCTGGCTGGCCGGCTACCTGACCAGCTACGGCAAGGCGCTGGTGGTCGTCACCCACGACCGCTGGTTCCTCGACGAGGTCTGCGAGCGCACCTGGGAGGTCTCCGGCGGCCAGGTGCATTCCTACGACGGCGGGTACTCGGCCTACGTGCTGGCCAGGGCCGAGCGGACCAGGATCTCAGCCGAGCAGGACCAGCGCCGCCGCAACCTGCTCCGCAAGGAACTCGCCTGGCTGCGCCGCGGGCCGCCGGCCAGGACGAGCAAGCCGAGGTTCCGGATCGAGGCGGCCAGCGCGCTGATCGACGACGAGCCGCCGCCGCGAGATGGCGTGGAGCTGAATAGCCTGGCCGCGGCCAGGCTCGGCAAGACCGTGATCGACCTGGCCGGCGTCTCGGTGGCGGTGGCCGGGCGGACCCTGCTCGACGACGTGACCTGGCAGCTCGGCCCGGGCGACCGGGTTGGCCTGGTCGGGGTGAACGGCAGCGGCAAGACGACGTTCCTGAACGTGCTGGCCGGCCGGGCGACCGGGCTGGCGCCCGCGGGCGAGGTCCTGACCGGCCTGACCGTGCGGCTCGGTTACCTGACCCAAGAACCCGGGCCGGTCGAGGCTGACCTGCGGGTGCTCGACGCAGCCAAGCGGGTGCGCGGCTCCCTGCGGGTCGGCAAGCGCGAGCTGACCGCCAGCCAGCTGCTTGACCGGCTCGGGCTGACCGGCGACCGGCAGCGGGCGCGGGTCGCCGACCTGTCCGGCGGCGAGCGGCGCCGGCTCCAGCTGCAGATGGTGCTGATGGATGAGCCCAACGTGCTGCTGCTGGACGAGCCGACCAACGACCTGGACATCGACACGCTGACCGAGCTCGAGGATCTGCTGGACGGCTTTCCCGGCTCGATCATCGTGGTCAGCCACGACCGGTACTTCACCGAGCGGGTGACCGATCACGTGCTCGCCCTGGTGGCAGGAAAGCTCGCGTTCCTGCCCGGCGGGATCGAGGAGTATCTCGCGCTGCGGGACGCCGGCCTGGCCGGCCGGACGGCCAGGCCGGCGCCGGACGGCCAGGGAGCCGCGGCCGGCGGTTCCCTGCCCTTCGCCCCGGCTCGGCCGGGCGCCGGGGAAGTCAGGGCGGCGAAGAAGGAACTGGCCAGGCTGGAGCGCCAGCTCGAACGGCTGTCGGGCCGGGAATCGGAGCTGCACGAGGAGCTGGCCCAGGCCGGCGCCGACTACGAGCGCCTGATCGCCCTCGGCGACGAGCTCAAGGCGGTCCAGGCCGATCGGGCCGCCGTCGAAGACCGCTGGCTTGAGCACGCCGAGCAGACGTCCGGCTGATCGCCGGGTCGCGGCCGAATCGTGACTGTGCGGATCCGTTGCGTCACCTCGATGGTTTTCTGCCAGACTACGGAGAATTGCCCGGAGCGGGTCCGGGCCGGTGACGGGGGCGGAGAAGGCCGATGCAGCAGTCGCTTGGGCTCGGCAAGTCGAGTACGTTCGGCGAGCGCGGATTCACCAAGCGGCTCGGCACCCTGGCCAAGCGGACCGACCTGTCGGGCGACCGGCTGCTGGACATCGGCTGCGGTGACGGGGCCTACAGCCTCCGGCTCGCGCCGGGATTCCGCCACGTCGACGCGATCGATATCCAGACCGACCGGCTCGCCATGTTCAGCGACCGGATCGCCGGAACCCCGCTGGCCGATCAGATCACGGTCAGGCAGATGTCGGCCGACAAGCTCGATTACGCCGACGAGTCGTTCGACCTGGTGACCGCGATCGAAGTGCTGGAGCACGTCACCGAGCTTGACCAGGCCCTGGCCGAGATCTGCCGGGTGCTTAAGCCGGGCGGCCGGTTCGCGTTCAGCACGCCCAACCGGTGGTTCCCGTTCGAGACCCATGGCTTCCATTTCCGCGGCAAGCGGTACCCGCCGTCCCGGGGCCCGTTCCTGACCTGGATCCGGCCGCTGCACCGGCGGCTGGCCAGAGCCAGGGCGTTCACCGCCGGAGAGCTCACCGAGCGGCTGACCAGGGCCGGGCTGGTCCCGCAGTCGATCGACTACATCATGCCGCCGTTCGACCTGTCCTCGGTGGGCAGCAAGATCAGGCCGGTTACCGACTTCGCCGAGCGCACGCCGCTGCGCGTCTTCGGCATGGCGCTCGTCGTCACCGCGGTCAAGCCGGCCTGACCGGCGGCCGTTGGTCACGCTGGCGGGCGTCCGGCCGTCGCCGCGCGGTCGTCAGCCGCCCAGCGCGGCGTAGAAGACGCGGGCGATCAGGGCGTAGCCCTTGTCGTTGGCATGCTCGTTCGGGCCCCGGGGCGGTCGGGCGCACATCCAGGTCAGCGCGCAGACCTCGATCACGTTCGGCGGCACCGGGCGGCCGGGCAGCCTCGCCGCCCCGTCCTGGCCCCGGCGCAGCGCGCGGCCGAAGTCGGCGCTGCGGAACACGTGGTACACGTCGGCGACCTTGGCCCGGTACCGGCGGTAGACGGTGGCCAGCGCCTTGTTCGCCCCGGCGACAAAATCGTCGGTCACGAGGGCGATGTTCCGGCCCCGCTGGCCGTCGGGCCAGAGGCCGAGCTCGGGCACGTAGTAGGTCATGCCGGCCACGAGGACCCTCGGCCCGGCCGCCGCCCTGACCGACGACACGATCGTGGCCAGATTGCGCCTCGTCTGCGCGATCCGGCCGAGCAGGCAGGACAGAATCGTCGCCGGCGGCTGGCCGAGCACGCACGAGTTGATGTCGTTGGCCCCGATGTCGATCGTGATCAGCACCGTCCGGCCCCGGTGGGCCCGCAGGAACCTGGTCGCCGAGCTGAGCTGCGAGCCGGCCCGGTAACGGCAGATCCCGCCGTGGATCATCGTGGTCGTGGTCTCGCCAGGGCAGCCGAGCTTGACCAGCCGCAGCCCGGGCAGCCCGGGCCGGATCAGGGCGGCGAGCCGGTCCGGGTAGCCGCTCCGGGTCGCGATATCGGCCCCGGAGGCGGCGGGCTGGATGCCCCGGGCGAGCGAGTCGCCGAGGGAGAGGTAGTAGACCGGGCCGCGGGCTGACGGGTCGGCCAGCCCGGCCCGCAGGGCCGCGTTCTGGCGGCTCGCGGTCGCGCCTGACGCCACGCCGGCCGCGCCCCCGACCAAACTCGAAAGGTCCGCCCGGCCAGCCACGCCCCCGACCAACAA
>JBPCKO010000152.1:0-8545 GCA_051004215.1 Streptosporangiaceae bacterium
GGGGGGGGCAAGAAGAGCGACAACGCTGGGACCGAGGCCGAGCGCAATAACAAGCGAGAGGGGCGCGATGAACGGTTGGCTGGCGCGGGGCACGGCCAGTCCCGGCCAGGCCGCGATCCCCGCGCGCAGGGCGGCGAGGGTCAGGGGCGTCAGGCCGAGCGCGGCCAGGCCGAAGCTGAGCACACCGGCGACGCCGAGGCCCCGGCAGATCCGCCGTCGCCGGGCCGCGAGCACATAGCCGGCCTGGGCGACCACCACGACGACGAGCCAGAACGCGGTCACTGGGCCGCCGTAGCCGGCCGGAACGGCCTGGGCGTTCCAGATGCCACCGAGCATCAGCATGCTGACGGGGGCGCTGAACGGGGTGTCGGCCCGCGCCGAAAACGCGGCCGCGCCGCCCGGGCCGGCGTGCACCGGATTCAGCAGGGACGGGATCAGCCAGGGCAGGCTGGCCACGGCGAGCGCGAGGACGGTGGTCAGCACGCGACGGCCGCGCTCCGCCCGGGACGACGCGGAGCAGGCGGCAACGACGAGGGCGGGCACGGCGGTGACCGAGATGGCCGCGAAGCCGCCGACCGCGGCCGGGACCAGCGTGGCCGCCAGCCCCCAGGCGCGGAGGCGCGGAGCACGGGCGAGTTCGCGCAGCAGCCAGGGCAGCGCGGCGTAGCCGAGCAGCATGGCCCACTGGCCCATGATCAGCCGCTCGGCGATGAACGGGTTCCAGGCGTAGCAGACGCCGGCCACGAGCCTGGCGAGCAGCGGGGCTTGTCCGCCGTCGGCGGCCCGGCGCCAGCCGGCGGTCAGGAGGGCGGCCGCGCCGGCGCAGGCGAGCACGAAGATTCCAACCAAGATCATTTTCTGAACCGCTTCGGCGGGGATGATCTTCGCTGTCAGCGCGACGGCCAGGTCGCTCGGAACCGCTCGTGGCGGACCTCCGCCTAGGCCGAGGTCGGCGTAGCCGACCGGAGGAACCGGGACGAACACCATGTCGTACGACAGCACAAAACCCCGGCCCAGCGCCGGGCCGAGCGCGAGCAGGCCGAGCCCGAGACCGGCCAGCGCAGGCCACGCATGCGGTCGCAGGCGGCGAACGACGCCGCGAGCCCTGGCGGGCGGGATTAGCGACGCTGACGGAGCCGTTAGCGCTGGCCGTGTCGGTGATGCGGCCAGGCCTGGTGATGTTGGCGGGGCTGGCGGGGGGGTAGTGACCGGCGCGGGGGGAGGGCTGGCGGCAGGCCCGGCGGGCCGCCGCCGTGCTCGCGGAGCGAGCCTGTGCAGGATCACGCAGTGTGCCCGGCTCGGCCGCGGGGCGCACCGGGGCGCCCCCTTCCCTCGGCGCTCCTGCGTCGCTCCTCGGTCCGGGCGGCACCGCGCCCCTTCGCCGCGTTCACAATTTGCGCGCCTGCACGAGCAGGATCGAGGCCGCCGACGGCCAGTGGCAGAACAGCCGGTCAAGCGGCCGCAACGGGGCCGGGACATCGTGATAGCGCGCGCCCTCGACGCGAACGCAGGTCAGGCCGTAGGCGGCCAGGAACTCGACCAGCGCTCTTCGAGTAAACATGTGCAGGTGGCCCGCCACCTGGCGGCCCGGCCGGCCGAACACCGATCTCAGGCTGACCTCGGAGAAGACGGGCTGGACGCCGAACGCGAGCAGGCCGCGGTTGTACCAGGCGGCCAGGTTCGGGGTGGACAACAGCAAGGAGCCGCCGGGCCTGAGCACCCGTTGCGCCTCTTCCACGGCCGAGTCGGTGTCGACGAGGTGCTCGATGACCTCGCTCATGATGACGACGTCGACGCTGGCCGGGCGGATCGGCAGGCGGGTATCCAGGCCGGCCCGGATCACGCTGACACCGCGTTCGCGCGCCTGGGCGAGTGACCTGGCCGACCAGTCCAGGCCGGCAAACTGGTGCCCAGGGTTGCGGCGCGCGGCCACGCTGGTCGCGAAGCCGTCGCCGCAGCCGACGTCGAGCACGCGCGCCGGACCGGGGCCGGCCGCCAGTACCTGGGCCAGCATCTCGGCCTGGCGGCGCGCCCGGTCCGGCCCCGAACTCGCGGGTACAGCCGGGTCGTCGTAGAAGTCGCGCAGCGTCCTGGCCGGCACCTCGGCCCGGTTCCCGGGCGCGGGGCGGCTGGGAGCGGCGGCGGCGAGCCCGGCCGTGGGGGCGGGGCCGGTCTCGGCGCTGTGGTCGGTCGCGGTGCTCACGGTTGCTCCGCCGGTGCGGCCGTCGGCTCCGGCTCGATCACGGCGGCTGGAGCGGCCGGGCCGGGGACGGGGGGCTGGATCGAGGCGGCGGCGCCGGCGCGGGCCAGCGCCTCGTCGGCGACCTGCGAGAACCCTTCCACGGCGGCCGACCAGTGCAGCTGCATGGCCCGTTCGCGCGCGGCCCGGCCCATCGCGTGCCGCCGCCGGTCGTCGATGGCTAGTGACGCCCACGCCGACGCGAACTCACCGGCCGACCGGACCAGGAGCCCGGTGGAGTTCGGCACGATCGAGTCACGGAGTCCCGGCACGCTGAACCCAATCGCCGGGGTGCCGCGGACGGCGGCCTCCGCGACCACGATGCCCCAGCCCTCGATGCTGGCCGGGTGCAGCAGCAACCAGGCCGCCGAGAGCAGCCGGTGCTTCTCTTCCTCCGACACGCGCCCGGTGAACTCCACGCCCGGGCCGGCCAGCGCCTGCAGCCGGTCCCGTTCGGGTCCGTCGCCGGCGATCACCAGGCGCCCGCCGGTGACGTGCCTGACCCGGTCCCACAGCCGCAGCAGCAGGTCGACGCGCTTGTACTCGGCCAGCCGGCCGAGGGCGAGGAACAGCGGCTCGGGCGAGCGCGGCGCGGGCGGCGGGCCTGGTTCCACGCCGTTGCAGATCACCCTGATCCGGGCGGAGTCCACGCCGATGTCGGTGAGCGCCGCGTAGGTCGACGCGGACACGGTGAGGAACAGGTTTCCGCGGTGAACCCACGGCATCAGGGCCGACTCGGTCCAGCGGCCGAGACCGGCCAGCGGCGGCGGGAAGCGCATCCCCCACAGTTCGGTGTGCATGTGGTTGACCAGGCACACGACCGGCTTGCTGGTCCAGAGCGGGGCCAGGTACGGCATCCCGTTGCAGACCTCGACCACGAGATCACAGTCGCGCAGATGGCGGCGGAACGCGAACGGGGCCCTGGCGAACTGGGTGTAGGTCCCGCCGTTGCGGTGTACCTCGTACGGGCGTTCGCCGACGGCGCCGCCGCACAGCAGCGTGACCCGGTCGCCCTGGGCGGTCAGGCCCTGAGCCAGCTTGTCGACCAGCAACTCGGAGCCGCCCGCGTTGTCGTTGGCGAGATCGCGCCAGGCGAGGAAGACGATGTGCCGGCCGGCGGTCATGCCGGGGTGCTCGTCCGGCCGGCCGGCCTCGGGTGCGGGGCAGCCGGGATGTGGCTCGTGGTCACGGTCGTGAGCCTCCCGGGGTAGCGGCGGACGAAGGTTCCGCCGGCAGATGACAGTTATTGTGGTGATATCAGCGGGATCGTCAAGTGTAAGCAGCGATCGGGACCGAAGCGACGATCTCGCGTTTTTCGCGGTCAAGACCGAGAAAGTGCCAGCTAGGCTGACATTCAGGGGCTACCGAAAAGTAGCATGTGACCCTGCCGCACGGCCGGGCAAATCGCCCGCAGGCGGTCCGCCGCGAGGGAGCGGGAGTCCGGGAGATCAAGGGAGCGGGCGGATGCTGAGGTCAGTTCGCCTGTTCCGGCTGTTCCTGAGCGAGCAGTCAGATCCCGACGGCTTCTACTCCGCGCTCGCCCACGATGCCGCGAGCCAGGTGGCCAGGTACGCCGAGGTGAACGGGCGGACCGTGCTGGACATCGGCGGCGGCGCGGGCTACGTCACCGCCGAGTTCCGGTCCCGCGGGGCGAACTGCTACCTGTTCGAAGTCGACGCGGGCGAGATGATGAGCCGCGGCCAGACCCCGCCGGGCGCGGTCCTCGCGGACGGTTACTGGCTGCCCGTCCGCGACGGGGCGGCCGACATCTGCCTGTCCTCCAACGTGCTCGAGCACGTGCGGGACCCGGGCGGCCTGATCGAGGAGATGGTCAGGGCGACCAGGCCAGGCGGCCTGATCTACCTGTCGTTCACGAACTGGTACTCGCCGTGGGGCGGTCACGAGATGTCGCCCTGGCACTACCTGGGCGCGGCCAGGGCCGCGCGCCGGTACCGCCGCAAGCACGGCCAGGAGCCCAAGCACCACGTAGGCACCAGCCTGTTTCCCGTGCACGTCGGGCCGGTGCTGAAGATGATGCGGGCCAGGCCGGACGTCGAGGTGGTCTCGGCCAGGCCGCGGTACTACCCGGCCTGGTGCCGGGGGCTGCTGCTTATCCCGGGGCTGCGCGAGATCGTGACCTGGAACCTGCTGCTGATCCTGCGGCGGACCGGGTGACCTTCGCGCCGGCGGCCGGGCAGCAGCGGCCGCCCGGCGCGCAGGCCGGGGCCGCGGCGCCGGCCACGGGGGCGCCGGCCGCAGGCAGCGCCGCGAGCACTTCCAGCGTCTTGAGTACCCCCAGCGGGGCCGTCGACAGGACCTCCGGCGCGCGCCCGGCCAGGCTCGGGCGGATGACCGTAGTGGTGTTCGTCATGGCGCTGCTGATCTTTCTGGCCAACTCCCGCGGGCAGGTGTTCTTCGACACCAAGCTCGGGGTCGACCTGGACCCGGCCGGCTTCCTGGCCCGGCTGTGGCACTTGTGGAACGGCGACGAGTGGTTCGGAACGCTGCAGAACCAGTACATCGGCTACGCGTTCCCGATGGCGCCGTTCTACCTGGCCGGGCAGTTGCTGCATGTGCCAGTCTGGATCACCGAGCGGATCTGGCTCGCCGGGCTGACTGCGGCCGGCTTCGGCGGCCTGGTCAGGCTGGCCGATGCGGTGCGGATCGGGACGGCCAGGTCCAGGATCGTGGCCGGCCTCGCGTTCGCGCTCTGGCCGACGTTCACGATCGTGATCGGCTCGACCTCGGCGGGCATCCTGCCCGGCCTGCTGGTCCCGTGGGCGGTGCTGCCGCTGGTCCGGGCCGCCCGCGGCGGCTCGCTGGTGCGGGCCGCCGCCCGCTCGGGCCTGGCCGTCCTGTTCATGGGGGGCGTGAACGCCACGTCCACGCTGGCCGTGCTCATCTTGCCGGCCGTGTTCATCGCGACCGCGTTCCGCGGGCGGCGGCGGATCACGCTGGCCGCACTGTGGGCCGGCGCGATGGTGCTGGCCACCGCCTGGTGGATCGGCCCGCTGCTGCTGCAGGCCAGGTACTCCTACAATTTCCTGCCCTACATCGAGCAGTCACAGACGACCACGGCCACGATGTCGGCCGCCACCTTCCTGCGCGGCGCCGGCAACTGGACTGCCTACCTGAATCTGGGCCAGCCGTGGCTGCGGGCCGGCTGGGCCATGGTCGCGTTGCCGGTCACCGTGCTCGCGGGTGTGGTCGCCGCGGCGACCGGCCTGCTCGGGGTGGCCCGCCGCGACCTGCCGTGGGCGAGCTGGCTGCGGATCAGCCTGGGCCTCGCCGCGCTGCTTGCGCTGGCCGGCTACCCGGGACCGCTGGGCGGCCCGTTGCACCATCCGGTCGGCCAGCTCCTGAACGGGGCGGCCGCCCCGCTGCGCAGCGTGTACAAGCTCGAGCCGGTCGCGGCGGCGGTGCTGGCGCTCGGCATCGCGCACGCGCTGGTGCTGCGGACCAGGCGGGCCGAAGCGGCGGCCGATCCGGCGCGGCGGACGTTCTGGCACCTGATCGCCGCGCCCGCCGTCGGGCTGGTGCTGGTCGGCCTGGCCTGGCCGCAGGTCTCCGGGCAGGTGCTGAACGCGGGGTCCTTCCGTGCGATCCCGCAGTACTGGTATCAGGCCGCGTCCTTCCTGGCCAGGCACTCTCCGCGGGCGCCCGCGCTGGTCGTGCCGGCCACCGCGCACGGCACCTACCTGTGGGGAGAGCCCGTCGATGACCCGCTCGAACCGCTCGCGAGCTCGCCGTGGACGGCGCAGGGCCTGGTCCCCTACGGCGGGGCCGGCTCCGAGCTGCTGCTGCGCTCGGTCAACGCGGCCCTGAACCTGGGCGAGCGCATCCCCGGCCTGGCGGCAACGCTGCACCGGTCGGGCATCGGCTACGTCGTGGTGCGCAACGACCTCAGCCCGTCCTCGATCGGCTACCTGCCGCCGCAGGTCGTGCACCGGGCCCTGGAGAACTCGGGGTTCCGCCGGGTGGCCGCCTTCGGCGGCCGGGTGACCGGGGCGCAGACCAACCCCGGCGCCGGGAACGTTCAGTACGCGCTGCCTTCTTATCCCGCGGTCGAGATCTTCGCCGCGGGGTCGCCCGGCACGCCGCCGCCGGCCGCTGCCGTGGCCCTGCCGGCCGCGCGGACGGTCCTGGTGAACGGCGGCCCGGACGCGTTGCTGCAGCTCATCGGCCAGAAAGTGCTGCCGTCTGGGGCACCCGCGATCATCGCCGGCGACCCGGCACCGGCCAGGCCGGCCCTGTGGGCGGTCACTGACACGCTGCGCCGGGCCGATCACGCGTTCGGGCTGGTCGATCCGTCCGGTACCTATACCTACACCGCCAGGCAGGACAACCCGCCGGACAACCCGCTCGGCAATCCGGGCGGCGCGCCGCGGCAGCTGCTGCCGGTGGCCGCCGCCGGGCATCAGACCGTGGCCGTGCTCAGCGGCGCGGCCTCGGTGACCGCTTCGTCCTCCGGTTCCTGGCTGGCCGAGACTCCGCAGATCGACCCGGTCAACGTGTTCGACGGCAACCCGGCCACGGTGTGGACCGAGGCCGACCCGGTGACGCCGGCCGGGCAGTGGGTGCAGATCACCTTCGATCACCAGATCACGCTGCCCGGCAGCGTCATGGTCAGCCTGCTCGACGACTCCGCCGCTCGCTCGGTCGCGAGCAAGCTGATCGTCAGCACCGGCGCCGGAACGCGTACGACGGCGCTCCGGCGGACCGGTTCGGCCCAGCCGCTGGGGCTCGCGGCCGGGCCGACCAGGACGCTGCGGATCACGATCGCCGCGGTGCGGGGCGGCGTGGCCGGCGGCCCCGGGGCCGGGTTGTCGGGGGTCTCGATCCCGGGCCTGACCGTGACCAGGTTCCTGCAGCCGCCCCAGAGCATCGCCGGCCGGGACGCCGCCGCGGCCGCGTTCTCCTTCCAGCGGCAGGTCCCGTCCCCGGCCAGCCTGGCCAACGTGGCGGCCTACCCGCCGATGGCCCGGCAGTTCTCGACCGCGGGCCCGGCGGCGTACCGGTTCGGGGCCAGCGCCATTGCCGTGCCCGGGCGGGCACTGGACGCGATCCTGGCCGGGCTGACCCCGGTGCGCAAGGGCACCCTGGAGGTGACGGCCAGCTCGACCTACGGCTCGCTGCCCTCCCTGGCGCCCGCCAACCTGTTCCGGGCCCGGCATCCGGGCAGCTGGGTCGCGGGCGGCCAGAACGCCGTGCTGCACCTGACCTGGCACGGCGCCCGGACGATCAGGCGGATGACGATCCGGTCGCTGCCCGGCTTCGCGGCCGCGCCCAAGACGGTCAAGATCACCAGCCCGGACGGAGTCAGGTACGCGAGCCTCGGCCTGGACGGGCTGACCGAGATCATCCCCCCGCTGACCACGACCAGGATGTCGATCAGCTTCCCCGTGCTGCAGTACGCGACGGCCGCGGAGCCGGTCTCCGCGCGGCCGGTTTCCGGTCAGCCGGCGCAGCTGCCGGTCGGACTGTCCGGGATATCGGTTCCGGCCCTGAACGGGCTGCGCCCGGCCACGCTGGCCCCGGGCGCGAGCTTCTCGCTGCCGTGCGGCTCTGGACCGCCGGTGAGCATAGACGGGCGCAGCCTGCGGACCCGGGTCTTCGGGCGGGTCGGCGCGCTGATCACGTTCCAGCCGGTGCAGGTCCGGCTGTGCGGGACGGCTTCGCAGCTCACGCTCGATGCCGGCCGGCACCGGCTGGTCGCGTCCCGGCCCGGTGCCTTCTCGCTGACCGACCTCAGCCTGGCCGCACCCTCGCCGGCCACGCAGCCCGGCGCGGAGGGCAGCCGGCCGGTGCGAGTGCTGAGCTGGCAGCCCGAATACCGGAAACTGCGGGTGAGCGCGGGTCCCCGGGCCTATCTGGAACTCCACCAGAACGCTAATCCCGGCTGGATAGCGACTCTGGACGGGCGGACGCTGCCCGCGGTGCGGCTCGACGGCTGGCAGCAGGGTTATGTGCTACCGGCCGGTAGCAAAGGCGTCGTCACGCTAACGTTCGGACCGGTTAAGTTCTACCATGTCTGGATTATCTTCTCCGCGGTCGGCGTGCTGGCACTGCTCGCCGCCGCCGTTGTCCGCCGACGCAGGAGCGTGCGCGAGCCCATGGATCGCCCGCTGGCCGCTGACCCGAGCCGGGCCGGAATGGCGCTGGCGCCCGGCGAGGCCAGCCAGCCAGCGTCACCCTCGCGGCCCGCGCCGCCCGCGCTGCCTGCGATGGGCTGGCGGGCGGCGGGGCGGACCGGCTGGAGACGCTCGCCGGCGGGAGATCCGGCCGCCGTCGAGGCCGCCGCGGGAC
>JBPCKO010000153.1:0-4099 GCA_051004215.1 Streptosporangiaceae bacterium
CCCGAGCCGCCGCCGGTCACGATCGCGGACCGGCCAGCGAACGCGCTGCCCGGCGTCCCGGCCGACCCCGGCCGCCCGGGCCCGGCGGGCGTCGTCGGGCTCATCGGGTCGTCACCGCCGCCGTCACCTCGCTGGCCTCGGCGCCGCCGCGGACGGTTCCCGCCGCGGCTCCCGCCCCGGCCTCCGGCCGCACGGTCTCGAAGTCGGACCCGGTGAACCGCCTGGTGCGCCACCAGTAGCCGACCGTCGACCCCGGCCACAGCGCCCGGTTCACCCCCGCGGAGTCCAGGTACCAGCTCTGGCAGCCGCCGGCCGTCCACACCGACCCGGCCAGGCGGCGCTGCAGGCCCGCGTTGAACCTCCGCTGGGCCTGGTCGGCGACGGCGACCGGGCCGCGCTGGTCGATCAGGTCCAGGCACCGCAGCACGTAGCGTGTTTGCGACTCGATCATGAAAATCATTGAGTTGTGGCCGAGGCCGGAGTTCGGGCCGAGCAGCAGGAAGAAGTTGGGGAAGCCGGCCACGGTCAGCCCCAGGTACGCCTCGGCCCCCTGCTGCCATTCGGCCGCCAGCGAGCGGCCCCGCGTGCCGGTGATGTCGGCCTGGGAGAACGCGTCGATCACGTGGAACCCGGTGCCGTAGATGATCACGTCGGCCGGGTACTGGGTGCCGTCCGGGCCGGTCACGCCATGCTCGGTGATCCGCTGAGCCGGCCCGGTGACCAGGTCCGCGTGCGGCTGGGCGAGCGCCGGGTAGTAGTCGTTGGCCAGCAGCACGCGCTTGCAGCCCATCCGGTAGCGGGGCGTCACCTTGGCCCGCAGGTCCAGGTCCGGGATCTGCCTGGCGATGTGCGCCCTGGCCATCCGCTCGCCGAGGCCGGCCAGCTTCGGGTGGGTGAAGTTGACGATCGTGCCCTCAGCCTCCCAGTAGATCAGCCACCGGTAGGCCCGCTGCAGCCCGGGCACGGTCGCGAGCAGCTGCTGCTGCCGCGGCGTGAACGGCCGGTCCGGCTTGGGCAGCACCCACGGCGGCGTGCGCTGGAACACCGTCAGCCGGGCCGCCGCCTGAGCGATCTGGGGGATGAACTGGATCGCGCTCGCGCCGGTGCCGATCACGGCGACCCGCTTGCCGGTCAGGTCGACCTCGTGGTCCCACTCGGCCGAGTGGAATCGCGGCCCGGCGAACGTCTCGGCGCCCGCAATCGCCGGGATGTTCGGCTGGTGCAGCGGCCCCATCGCGGTCATCAGCACCCGGCAGGAGACGCCCCGCCCGTCGGCCAGCCGCAGCGCCCACCGGCCGGCCGCGTCGTCGTAGGCCATCGAGGTGACCTCGGCCCCGAACCTGATGTGCGGCTCGAGGTCATAGGCGCGCACGACCTGGCGCAGGTAGTCCAGGATCTCCGGCTGGGGCGGGAACTGCCGCGACCAGTCGTGCTTGGGCTCGAACGAGAACGAGTACAGCAGCGAGCGGATGTCGCAGGCGCAGCCCGGATAGGTGTTCTCCCGCCAGGTGCCGCCGATCTGCCCGGCCTTCTCGAGGATCACGTAGTCGTGGCGGCCGGCCTTGTCCAGGGCGATGGCCATGCCCAGGCCGGAGAAGCCGGCCCCGACTATCGCGATATCAGCGGTGATGTCGGCCGGTTCCGGCTCGGCAGCGGTCATTACCGGACGGTAACGCAGCCCGGAGCGCGCGGGCAAGACCGGCCGGGAGCGGCGGCCGGCAACCGCGGCCGGCTAACCGACCGTGAGCACAATGTCGCTGGTCACGTGTCCGCGGAGCGCCCGCATGGTCAGCCGCATCGGCTTGTACCGCCAGGTCGCGTACAACCGGAGCTGGTCGGCCAGATACGGGCTGCCCGCCAGGCCGCTCTCCCCTGGCGGGTCCACGTTCACGGCGGTCAGGGCGCGGCCCGGGCCGGCCTGGACGACCTGGTTGTAGGTGCCGCGGTTCATCCAGGGCGTGCTCGCGACGTGGCCGAGCCCCAGCGGCTGCCAGCGGGTGCGTACCACCGGCAGCAGCCAGCGGGCCATGTCGGCCGAGTGGTAACGGACCGTGAGCGCGGCCAGCGTGGACCGGAGCGTGCTCGTCGCGGCCTGCCAGGGCGGCTGGCCATGCAGATAGTGATAGTGCAGCGGTCGGGAGGCCGACCGGCCCTCCAGCAGCCGGACGGCCAGGTTGGTCAGCATCGACGAATCGATGTCGCCGCTGGCGACGGTGCCGAGTTCGCGGGCGAATACATGGTCCACGAAGGCCGGATACCAGGCCTGCCAGATCGCAACTGCCGGGCGGTGATACCGCCCGTCGTGGTTGCGGTCAGTTCGCTGCCCGTTCCAGCCCGCCAGCAGCGCCGCGGCCGCCCGGAGCCGGCGGTCAGATCCGGGCCGCAGCACGCGCAGCAGACGGGGCAGCAACTCGTGCACGGCGATGTTCAGCTCGTTGCCGACCGGGCTCTCCGCGGTCTGCCCGGCGACCTGGTTGATCCGCTCCAGCGTGGCCATGGTGACCTGGCCGCGGTGCAACCGGGCGAGCTGGCGGTCCAGCGCCTGCACCCGCTGGACCGGCCCCCAGTCCAGGAAACCAGCCGCCGAGTTCGGCCAGCCCGCCTCCGGCTTGGTCGTCCAGTTGGCGATCCAGCCCCGCGCCGGGTTGATCACGTGCGGCATCTGCCGCCAGGGCAGGAACCCGCGCCACTCGTCGCCCCCGGTCCCGCTGTGCGGCAGGAACGGGTCGTCACCGGGAGCACGCAACGGCACGTGCCCGGCCTGCCAGTAACCGATCGAGCCGCCCTGGCCGGCGTAGAAGAAGTTGAAGCTGCCCGCGAATTCTGGCAGCGCCGCCTGGAACTGGCCGAGCGAACGGGCCGTGTCCAGGCGCAGGAAGCCCGCGACCGTGCCGCTGATCCCCTCAGCCCCGGCGTCCTTCAGGGCCAGCGCGGTGTCACCGGACTCGGCCACCACGGGCCCGTGCCGGCCGTCGCACACCGTGAACCGGCGCGACCGCTGATGGTAGACGGCGATGATCTCCTGGCGGCAGGCGTAGGGACGCCAGCGCCGGTCGAACAGATAGCGGCCGGGATGCTTGGCGCTGATCCGGTCCGCGTACCAGTCCGAGTTATCGGTGCCGCCGGAGGTGACGGTCCAGGCGCCGTGCTCGCCGACGCCGATCTCGACGGCGACGGTTCCGGGGATCGTGACCCCGGTGACGTCATAGCCCGCGCCGTGCAGGCCGATCTCCATGAACGTCTGCGGGACCGAGTACTCCGCCTGCGGCCCGCCGAGCAGCAGCGGCGCGCCGCTGCGGGTCAGGCGGCCTGAGATGAGTACGGCATTCGAGTGCCAGTGGCTGCCCTGGCCGGCTCTGGCCAGGGCGGTCTGGCCGGCCTGCTGCTGGGCCGAGACGGCGCGCAGCAGGCCAGGGCTCAGCGAAAGCGGCCCGGCCGGCCGGCGACCGCCGGGGTCGATCGGCCGCCTGGCCGGCTGGCGGCCGGGAATGGTCGTCGGCGCGGTGGGATCGTTGAGCCAGTGGGTATCGGCGAAGATCCTGGCCGCCGCGGGCCGGCCGAAGGACCGGGTCCAGGCGGCGAGCTGCTCGGCGTTGCTGACCTCGTCATTGCCGAAGCTGCCGTACTGAATCTCGGCCGCGAACCAGGTGCCGAGCACATCCTCGGGCGTCCACGGACGCGGCTTGAGGCCAATCGTCGCGTATTCCGGCGGCAGCTTGCCCGCCTTCGTGGCGGCGGCGATCCACGCGTTCATGCCGTCGCTGAACCCGCCGATCGCGATCCGGTCGGCTTTCGGTAGCCCGGCGAAGAGCCGCCGCAGCCGGGCCGCGCCGCCGGTGTACTCGCGGAATCCGAGGTCAGCGCGGACGCTGCTGGGGCCGCCGACGCGCGGCACCGCGGCCAGCGTGCCGGTGCCGGTCCGGCGGAGCAGCTCAGCCTGCCAGAGCCGGTCCTGGCCGACCGCGTAGCCCTCGCCGTAGAACAGCGCCCGGGCGGTCCGCGCGTAGATGTGCGGCACCCCGTGCTCGTCCCTGACGATCCGCACCTGGCCGGCGGCGGGCACGGTCAGGACGGCGCCGGGCGATCCGCTGGACCGGCC
>JBPCKO010000154.1:0-4248 GCA_051004215.1 Streptosporangiaceae bacterium
TGACCCCGCCCGGCGCATCAGCTCAGCCCGCTCATCTTCAGACAGCACGATCTGCACGGCAGAAGGAACCGGATGCGACATAGCCATCTACTAGAAAAAATAACACTCAAAACTTCCGGCGCGGGACACTAGTGTCTCGCTCAGCTGCGTGTCCGCGCTGTCGGTCAGCTGCTGCCACCACTCCCCGGCGCTGCGTGCCAGCAGCAGCACCCGGATGGCCAATCCCGCCCCGTCCTCGGCGACGGCGCCCAGGAAGTCGCCCAGAGCAGCGCGTGTCTCGGCGTAGTCCACGATCAGCAGGACCGGAGTCTGGCCCTGGCGTGCCGCAGCGACTGCCTGGGCCTCGCGTCCGTCGGGAATCCAGTAGGGACGCCATCCGTACTGGTCGGCTGTCTCCTGGCTGAGTTGCAGCGCGAGTCGGGTCTTCCCGGCGCCCCCTTCCCCGGTGACGAGCTGGATCCCGGTCTGGCTGGGGGAGACTATCCAGTCGCGCAGGATGACTAGTTCCGGCCGGGGCCGGAAGTTCACCACCTCAGTTTCCGGGCGGAGATACTGGGCCGCGCCGCCGGGGACCGGCCCGGTCGGTACAAGATGTATTTCCGCGTCCGCCAGTATGGCAGCGTCAGCGCGAACGGTTTTCCGGCGATCGGCCGCGACTTGCCACAACGCGGCCGACACGATGCCCGCCAGCCCGGTCAGGGCACCGGGCCACTTGCCCGCAAGGGCACCCAGCACGACAGCCACGGCAATCGCGGCCGTGCCGATGGCATACGTCCATTTATCGATTCGCACCATCACACGATCCCCTGCCAGAAGTAATCGTGAGCCAGGGGCGAGCCAGATACTTGGCGTTATGGTTTTGTGGCAGCAGCAAGCGGGAGCGGCTAGCTGAGTCTGCCCTCAACCCGAATCGGTCTAGAGGAAGATCATGCTCATTGCGTGCCCAGGTCCGGCTGCGACGGGGTGATCGCACTGGTAGTAGCGATAGATCCGAGGGTCTGTGGCCAGCCTTGTCGGCCCATTCTTGCGGCTGCAGGCAAGAACGAGCCTTAGGAGCGTGTGCGCGGTCCGGGATGAGCCGCAGTGGCAGTCCGGATGCCTCGCGTAACCTTCGAGCGTTCGGTGTGGCTCGGCCGCTGAGGGACCAGCGCCCGCTGTCAGCGGTGGGTCCGGTCAGCGCGGCTACCGACGCGTCACCCGATCCAGTTCACCTGGATCAGGACGACGCGCTGGCCGCGGACGTCGGTGAGGTAGACGAGCATCAGTGGGCCACGCTGGATGGTGCGCAGGCCGGGCGGAGCGCCCGTGAACGCGGGGCCGTCCAGGAAGACCATCGATTCGCGTACGGTGAGCTCGTCGGCTAGTTGGCGGATCGCCGTCAGGGCAGCAGTCGGCAGGCCGTCCAGGAGGTCGTCATTTACACATTCCCAGTGCCACTCAGCCACCCGCCACCTCGTGGTAGGCCGCCTGGACGATCTCAGCGGCTTCCTGGATGGCCCGCTCCCGGACCTCGGCGTCGGGGTCAGCGAGCCTGTGCTCGGCGGCGTGCAGGCGCGCAGCCACCGAAGGTCGGCGCTGAATCGCTATCGTGGCCCCCCACCGCTGATAGAAGTGCCGGATCGCCAGTACGCTGTCTTCGTCGCCGGCCTGGCTGAAAGCGTCTTGCATTTCGTGGAAGAACTCGGGCAGCCGGGAGGGCGCGACGGCTGCGACCGCTTGCCGCAGCGCGTCGAGTGTCAGCGCGGGCATGGCAATGAGCGGTTCGTCACCTTGCACGTGCTCAGCCGTCATCCGTGGCGCCTCCTCACGGTCCAAGGAAAGAATAACCGGGCCAGGTGTCATCGGGGTTCGCGGCCGGTTAGTCGGGCCGGCTCGGGGCCCGGTGAGCCTGCCCGGGTGGAGACGGCAGGCGCGGAGCCGGCCGGCGCCCGGGGTTGGGTACTCGCGTACGGGCGCGCAACGGCCAGCCAGCGACCGGACTTGCCGGGGCCAGCCGCGAAAAAGGGGGGAAGGCTGACGTCAGACCGCTGCAGGCCAAAGGGAGGACCCAAGACGCGAGCTAAGCTTGATCTGGTTCACGCCCGGGATCCTGCCGTTGCAGTATGCGAGGGAGCACGCCGTCGCGGAACAGGCGCGGACCAGACTCGCGGATAAGGTCGATGATCCGGAGTATCCGCAGGTCAAAGTCATTGCCATGAGCCGAGCCGGCCATAGGTGTCCGGGCCCCGGGTTGCCGGGCGACCAGTCAGCGAAGCTCTCGTTCAACGGCTCGTCCGGGAGAAGGTCAAGGTCCGGGTGCGCCCGCAGGATCTGCCACAGGCTAGAACTCCCGCTGCGCGGCCAGGCCAGCAGCATCAGCCGCTCATCGGGATTCATGACCGCTCCGGCTCCACTAGTTCCGAGCCACGGCTGAGCCGCCGAATGGCTCAAGTCAGATGACAACAACCACCATATGGCTCATACCTCATGGCAATGGCTCAGCTTCGCTGGCACAGGACACCAGCTGTTAACCGGGGGGTTCCGGACCGGGAAGGGTGCCGCCCGGGGCCGCAGATGGGGGACGGGATCACCAGGGACTCTTTCATGCCGATGCCAGCAGTCTCTTCACCGCCGCCGTGCCGGCGATGGACTGGCCGGTGTCGGGTGACTGCGAGATGAGATTGAACTCGGCGCAGCCCGCGGCGGCGTAGGGGGAGAGGAACTCGGCGACATCCTCGGCGGTGCCGTAGGGGCAGTAGCGTTCGAAGCGCTCGAACGGGAGCTGGTAGAAGGCCTCCATCGCCGGTGCCAGGCAGGCGCGAGCAGCCTGTTTGGAGTCGGCGAGCCCGCACCAGACCTGCATTGCGTGACGGCGTGGCGGGTCTAGCCGGCCGGCGCGGGCAGCCTCCTCTGCTGCCATCTCGACGGCGGCGGCAAAACGCCGCGGGGAGTTCCAGATGCCCAGCCAGCCATCACCAAGCCGGCCCGCGCGCCTGATCGCCACGTCGGAGCGTCCCCCGATGATGATGGGAACAGGCTCGGCCGGCGCGGGGGCGATGACCGCCTCATCAAGGTCGAAGAACGTGCCGTGAAAGCTGATTGCCTTACCGGTCAGGAGCTGGCGCACGATGGTCAGGCATTCATCCATCCGCCGGCCCCTGGTCGCCGGGTCAACTCCGCAGATCGCGACTTCGTGGCGATCCTCGCCGCCTATCCCCGTCCCGAAAACGAGCCGGCCCGGGGCGAGCCGGGCGATGTCTGCGAGCTGGCGGGCCACCAGGACGGGATGGCGCAGCGGCAGAAGGTACACGCCGCAGTGGACGGGCATCGCGGGATGAAGCATCGCCAGCGCAGTGGCCTGCACGAGCCCGTCGAACCCCATGCCGGCGAAACTCACATGGTCGCCGCAGCAGACGTGGTCGATGCCTTCATGCTCAGCCTGCGCCAGGAATGCCCGGGCAGTCTCGGCGCCTTGCTCGAGCAGATCGGACGGCGTGAACATGCCGATCCGGACGGAGACAGCCGAGCCGCTTTCTGGTTGCGCCGGCCCTCCGGCCGCGCTGTTTGGTGTCCTGCTCTTCATGTCGCCTGCTTCCTGTAGTTTCAGCGGCGGGTGCCCGGTTATGGCCGGAGCTCGAGGACGACGTTGACCGGGGTCTGGGTGACCTGTCGGAACCGGCTGAAGCCGGTGTCGTCGGCCAGTTGCCGTACCGCGCCGGGGCCGGCCTGGGCGCCGAGAGCGAACCCGCCGGGCTGGGCCAGGGCCGCCGGCGTGCACTGGAACGTGGACGCCGCGTAGTTGAGCGCGGCTAGCGGACTGGCCAGGTTCGCTGCGTAGTCGTCGGCCGCGTTCGGCTCCACGATCAGGACGGCGCCGTCGGGAGCGAGGGCCTTGCGGGCGTGGGCCAGCGCGGCGGCCGGGTCGCCGAGGTCGTGGAGGGTGTCCAGCAGGCAGATCAGGTCGAAGCCGTCGGCCGGGTAGCTGGTCGCGTCGAGCGGCTCGAACCGGATGCGCCCGCCGAGGCCGGCCTGGCCGGCCTGCTGCCGGGCGACCTGGATGGAGCGGTCGTGGAAGTCATAGCCGTGGACGCTCGCCTGCGGGTAGGCGCGGGCGAGCAAGATGGCGGCCACGCCGTGCCCGCAGCCGACGTCGGCGACCCGGCCGCCGGCGGCGAGCCTGCCGGTCACCCCGGGCAGGGCCGGGACCCACTCGGTGGTGAGGCTGGCGGTGTAGCCGGGGCGGAAGAACCGCTCGGTGCCCTCGAAGAC
>JBPCKO010000155.1:0-7782 GCA_051004215.1 Streptosporangiaceae bacterium
GGGTGGACCGGCGGCCAGGCGCGGAGGGCGATCTCGTGGAGCGTCGCGGTCATGCCTGATGGGCGGGGACCCTACCTCTCCCCCCCCTTCAGGTACCGCGCGACCGGTGCGCCCGGGATCCGGGGCACCACCGGCCGTTAGTTCACGCAGCCCGAGATGGTGATCGGGGCGCAGTTGTTCGGCGTGTTCTTCTTGATAATGGTGGACGTTAGCGTCACGTTGGTGTTCGACGTGTAGATTCCGCCGCCGTTCGAGCCCTGGTTGAGGCGGACCTGGCTACCGCTCAGGGACAGCCTGCCCAGGTTGATGATGCCCCCGCCAAAGCCCCCCGAGGTGTTATTGGTGACCGTGGTCTGCTGGAGCACCGCGTTGCCGGCGGGCTGGACGTTCAGGCCGCCGCCGTTGGACGGCGCCGTGTTGTGGTCCAGGACGCTGTTGACCAGCCGCACGAACCCAAAGGCGATGACCGCGCCGCCGCCCACGTTGGTGGTTGTGTTGAGGTTGACCAGCGTGCTGGTGATGGTGGCCGACCCCCCGGTAGCGACGTCAACGCCGCCGCCGTCGCTCGCGCGATTGCCGGAGATCGTGGAATTGGTGACGGCCAGGCTTCCGGCGTCCCGGATGCCGCCCCCGGGGCCAGTGGAATTGCCGTTCAGGAGGGAGACCTTGATGACGGTCAGGTTTCCCGTCGTCGCGACATCGAGCAGGCGGAACGATGCGCCGGAACTGCGCCTGATCACCGTGTTGAGCCCGCCTGCCAGCGTGATGTCCTTGATGATCTTCGGCAGTCCGTCGCCGGGCGCGGCGGGCGCGAAGAGAGTGTAGGTGCAGTTCGACGACAACTGAAGCGTCGTCGCGGTGACGCTGGTGTTGGCCGTATTGATGGCGCTGACCAGCGACGCCGTGCTGCAGCCGACGACCACGGTCTGGGCTGGTGCGGCGGGCTGGGCGAGCGCGGCGGCCGGCCCGGCGACCAGCGCCGCTCCTCCGAGCGCGACGGCAGCCATGCAGCCGGATAGCCTGGAAAATGCAACCATAGATTCCCCGAATAATGGTTAACCGGATCTGAACAATCGGTATTTCGCGCCGATGCAGTGCTGATCATAGAGAGAAGGACGGCCCCCCACCCGCGGCCCTCCCTTGCGCGGGCATTGGGCGCATGTCGCCCCGAATGCTCGGAAGTTCCTGGTCAGAGAGCCGGCGAAGTATCCGCGTCGGGCAGGGTCGGGGCATCGGTGGGGTACAGGCCGGCCACGAAACCGTAGACCTGGTCTCCTGAACGGGGGATCTGGGCGAACGTGCGGGCCAGGGCCTGGACCGCGGCCCAGAAGGTCCGCACCTCCTCCACCGGAATGCGAGCGTGCACGAGCGTGCAACGCAGATCGTCGGCGGCGTGGGCCGGGGCGGACTCTTCGGCCGCCTGGGCAATGCCGTTGATGGCGGCCACCACTTGCTTATCCTCGGCCCTGGTCAGGACGCCGATGTAGATGGTACGGGCGACCCGGCCGTAGAACCGCTCGTCGATCGCCCGGACCCGCCGGGTGCGGATGACCCGGAGCAGCCCGGCGCCGACCAGCAAATTCACGTGGTAGGCCAGCGTGCTCTTCGGCCGGTTCAGCGCGTGCGCCATCTCGGTGACGGTGGCCGCTCGCTCCAGCAGCAGTTCCAGAATGCTGGCCCGGAGCGGATCAGCCAGCGCGCGCAGCTGCTCGGGCGCCGTGACCACTACCATCTCGTCGAGGTCGTAATCTGGGATCCGCTGATTGACCGACATCTATCGACCGTTCTAAGGTTGTGGATCATTCGAATACCGTCATCCGATGAACAGGAGTGTAGAGATGGCCGAAGTGGTGTTGTTCCACCACGTGCAGGGACTCACCGACGGCGTACTCGCGTTCGCCGGGCATCTGCGGGCGGGCGGCCACACCGTGCACACGCCCGACCTGCTCGAGGGCCAGAGGCCGGCCACGATCGAGGACGGCGTCGCGCTGATCCAGGGCATCGGTGACGAGGTCCTGGGCGAGCGAGCCGACCGCTACCTGGCTGGCCTGCCGGCCGGCCTGGTGTACGGCGGATTCTCGTTCGGCTCCGGCATGGCCCAGCGACTGGCCCAGACCCGCCCCGGCGCCCGCGGCGCGCTGCTGTACGAGGCCTGCATCCCCCTGACCGGCGACTGGGCCTTCGGGCCATGGCCAGCCGGGATGCCGGTGCAGATCCACGGCATGGACAAGGACCCGTTCTTCGGCCTCGAAGGTGACCTGGACGCCGCGCGCGAACTGGTCGGCATCGTCGGGCCCGACCTGGCCGAACTGTTCGTGTACAGCGGCGACCAGCACCTGTTCACCGACAGCTCGCTGCCGTCCTACGACGCCGGGGCAACGGCTGAGGTCGTGCAGCGCTCCCGCGCCTTCCTGGACCGGCTGGGCTGACCGGGCCGGGGCTACCGCTGGACCTTCAGGTAGGTCACCGGGCCAAGGCTGGACGGGCGCACCGGCGGCGCCTTCGAGCCGAGGCCGTTGTCGAGCCCGGCGAACGTCTTCGCGCCGATGACCACCGACAGGTACGTGCCCCGCGGCGCCTTGGCACCCGGCGGCCCCGACGCGAGGACGGCGGTGAAGTGACCTTTGATCGTCACCAGGTCCACAACCGTCTTCTGGTCGTGCGGGACGAAGTCACCGGGGGTCGCCGAGGTCAGGGCCTTCGCCCGGGTCGTGACCACGACCGACGCCCAGGTCACGCCGTGTCCCTCGGTCGCCTTCACCGCGCGCTCGGCCAGAGCCGTCAGGCGGTGGATCGCGGACGCCGGGACCGGGCCGCCCGGCACCGGCCCGGCGTGTGCCTGTTGAGCGGTCGTCGTGGCGGCGGTGCTTGCCGGGCCGCAGCCGGCCACGGCCAGTACGGCCAGCAGTCCGGCCGGCCAGTAGTTCGTCATGACGCTTGGACGCCGTTCGGCGGGCGGCGGTTCCTTGTGCGCTCCGCGTCCGCCGGGGCCGGCCGCCTCGCGCTCGGCGCCCGGGTCAGGCGGAGGCCGGTTCCCGCTACGGCCCGGTCAGTCCACGCAGAGGCAGAACGGATGCCCGGCCGGGTCGAGGAACACCCGGAACGTGGTTCCCGGCTGATGCTCGTGCTTGGTCGCGCCAAGCTCAACCACCGCCGCCTCGGCCGTGTCGAGGTCGTCGACGACCACGTCGAGGTGCATCTGCTGCGGCACCTCCTGTCCCGGCCACCTCGGCGGGGCGTAGCCGGGAACGGGCTGGAAGCAGATGCACTGGCCGTAGTCCGCGCGGATCTCGGCCCAGTCGGACGACGCCTCGACCTTCCAGTCCAGCATCGCGCCGTAGAAGGCGGCGAGCGCGCTGGGGTCAGGGCAGTCAAGGACGATGCTCGGGAAGCGTGCGATAGCCATGGCCGGCACGTTACCGGCTATCACGGACGATCAACGTCCGGAAACTGATCTGCGCTGAGGGCCCGGAACTCCTGGTGACCGGTGAGCGGTGAGCGGTGAGCGGCCGCGGGTTCAGGCCCCTTCGGCGGTCAGCATGGCCACGGCGCGCTGCCCGGCCGCGCGCACTCGCGGCACCGCGTCATCGTGCAGGGCCACGACCGCGTCCAGGCTATCGCCGACCCGGTACCTGGCGATGACCTTGGCCGCCATCTCCCTGACCCGCCAGTGGTCGTCGGCCGTGGCGGCGATGATCGCGGCCGCCGCGCGGTCATCCCAGGCATGCAGCAGGCCGCGGGCCGCCCATACCCGCGGCCAGTAACCCGTCCGGCCACCCTCGCGGCCGGCCAGCACTGGCGTCGCGACGCCGTTGCTCAGGGCCATGATCAGGCCGTCGTCGGCATCGTGGCCGGCCGGCAGGCCAATACAGCCGCTGATCACTTCCTCCCGGCCGCGGCGCGCGCACTCGGCCTCGATGCTCGCCTTGGGAGACGTTCTGGGGCCGGCCGGCATCGCCATGCGGTGAATTATCGCCTGCCGAAGCGGTCTGGTCATCAGTGACAGTTCCGGCCGGCTGTCGGTTTCCAATACTTTAGTACTTACTTGACTATCGATCCGGCGGCCGTCTACACTCAAGCGCATGCTTAACCAAGTGGCGGAGCTGGACAGGGTGTTCCAGGCACTGGCCGACCCAGGTCGCCGTCTCATGGTCGAGCGGCTGAGCCGCGGCCCGGCCTCGGTCTCCGAACTCGGCAAGCCGCTGGCCATCTCGCTGGCCGCCGTCGTTCAGCACGTGCAGGTGCTGGAGGCCAGCGGACTGGTCCGGTCGCACAAAGCGGGCCGGACTCGCACCTGCAGCATCAACCCGGCGGCGCTGCGCTCTGCGGAGTCCTGGATCGCCGGGCGGCGCACGCTCGTCGAGCGGCGGCTGGACCGGCTGGGCAACTACCTGGCCGAGACTTCCGGCCAGCCCGATGCCGGGGCGGCCCCGTCCAGTACGTAGACCAGCCAACCATCCGAGCCAGGGAGTGCCGATGACTACGCGTTCCGTTATCCACGACACGTTCATGATCGAGCGGACCTACCCGGCGACGCCATCGAGGGTGTTCGCGGCCTTCGCCTCACCGGAGGCCAAGAGCAGCTGGGGCGACACCGGCGATCTCGAGCCGGCCGGCGAGAAGGACGCCGGCCCGGATGAGTTCGACTTCCGGGTCGGCGGGCGGGAGCGGTTCAGCCACACATGGCAGGAAACGGCCTATCGCTACGACGCTCTCTACTACGACATCGTGCCGGATCAGCGGCTCGTGTACTGCTACGAGATGTACGCCGACGGCGTGCGAATCTCGGTGTCGGTGGCGACCATTGAGTTCACTAAGAGCGGTGACGGGACCGCGCTGAGCTGGACCGAGCAGGGCGTGTACCAGGACGGCATCCACGGCGCCCAGGCACCGGGGCAGCGCCAGGAAGGCACGGCCGAGATGCTCGACGGGCTGACCAGCTACCTGCGGCGGCAAGCACCGCGGGACGGCACGAGCTAGCGGCCTAGAAGCGACCGGGGATGACCATCTCCGAGGGCACCGGCTAAGTCCGCGATCCGCTGCGGTCGATGTCCGGATCAGGAAAGCCGCCTGCGATAATCCCATGCGACCGGCTCGCCTGCGGCTCCGGTCACGGCCGCTGCGATGACGGTCCGCCGTCAGCCCACACAACGACATGTACGCACGCAAAGGAGCTCGTCTATGACATCGGGCATCAGCGTTATCGTGTACCCGGCCAGCGATCTGTCCGCGAGCCGGGCTCTGTTCACGGCGTTCCTCGGCACCGAGCCGTACGCGGACGCGCCCTACTACGTCGGATACCGCCCCGGCGCGGGCCCGGAGATCGGCCTCGACCCGAATGCCAAGCCCGGCCAGGGCCCGATCTGCTACTCCGACGTGGCCGACATCGAGGCCGCGCTCGAGCAGCTGATCGCGGCCGACGCGACCGCGGACCGCCCGGTCAGTGATGTCGGCGGCGGTTTGCTGGTCGCGACCGTGCGCGACCCCGCCGGAGGCATTCTGGGGCTCCGCCAGCATCCCGCCTGAAACGGCAGCCCTCCGTTTCGCTGAGCTACGGTAGGCCGGGATGACCCCCGCCGAACCCGCGCGTTACGACGCCATCGCCGACTGGTATGCCGAGTTCACCAAGGACTGGGACGACGAGCCGTTCGCGCTGCTCCCGGACGATCTGAGCGGGCAGCGGATACTGGACCTGGCGTGCGGCTACGGCCCGGCGAGCCGGTACCTGGCCCAGCGCCGCGCGCGAGTCACCGGCGTCGATGTCTCGGCTGGCCTGTTGTCCAGGGCCCGGCAGCTCGAGGCCGACCAGCCCCTGGGGATTCGCTATGTCCACGGCGACGCCAGCTCGACCGGCTGGTGGGACGGCGTGTCCTACGACGGCGTGCTCTGCAACATGGCCCTGATGGACATCGACGACCTGGACGGCGCGCTGTCGACGGTCGCCGCGGTGCTTACGCCGGGCGGCTGGTTCAGCTTCTCGGTGTTCCACCCCTGCTACCCGGGCGGGCCGGAAGGATCCTGGTCCGGGCTCCCGAGCTGGCCTCCGGAGGAGGGCTACGCCTGCGAGGGGCGGTGGAGCACCGGCGGCGAGGGGATACGGGGCCGGGCCGGAGTGAATCACCGCATGCTCTCGACCTACCTCAACGCCGTCCTGCGGGCCGGCCTGGAGTTGCAGGAGCTGGCCGAGCAAGGGTCCTCCGTCCCGGTCAAGCTGATCGCCCGCTGCCGGCGGCCAGGATGAGGTCAGCGTACGGCCGTTGCGCCGCCTGGTTGGTAGTTCGCTAGCGGCCCCTGGGCCGCAGCCCGAGGTGCGGCGCGGGGATGATGGCCGGATGCGCGAGGTTCTGGCCGCCTGGGGCCAGCCCGAAGTGACCGGCCTGCTGAGCGGCGGAAACCGCAATACCGTGCTGGAAATCCAGCTCGGCCCGCGGCGGCTGGTCGCCCGCCGGTCCCGGCGGACTCCGGCCAGCCTGGACTGGGAAGCCGACCTGCTTGAGCATCTGGCCAGCCACGGGCTGCGCGTCCCGGCTGTCGTTCCGTCGCTGGACGGCCACCGCCACGTCAGCGGCCTCATGGTGCAGACCTGGCTCGACGGCAGGCCGCCGGGGGCTGCCGACTGGCGCGCCGTCGCCGCGTTCCTGCGGCACCTGCATCAGCTCACCACCGGATGGCCGCAACGTCCGGGCTTCGCCTCGACCCGCGAACTGCTCACCGCGGACTGCGGCGGGGATGTGGACCTGACCCGCATGCCCGCCGATGCCGTGGCCGACTGCCGCCTTGCCTGGTCCCGGCTGAGTGGCGCCGAAGCGGTCGTGCACGGCGACCCGGGACCGGCCAACATCCGCATCAGCGACGCCGGACCCGGCCTCCTGGACTGGGACGAGGCCCGCGTGGACCGCACCGACCTCGACCTGGCCCAGCTCCCCGGCAGCGATCTCCCGCCGTCCCGCTTGCCTGCGGCTCAGGCCGCCGTCACGGCCTGGGAAGCCGCCAACGGCTGGATCATCGAACCTCCCTACGCTCAGCACCAGCTGAACCTGCTCCGGGCCGGCGGGGGTCTTACTCCGCGCTGAATTCCGTCAGGGACAGGTTGTTGCCGTCGGGGTCGAGGAACCAGGCAACCTTCGCGCCCTGCGGCGCCGTCCAGACCCCGCGTTCGTCCTGCCCCATCCCGTCGTACCGCGTGAACTGCACTCCCCGGCCGGTGAGCTGGTCCATCACCGATCCGATGTCCGCGACGTTCCACCCCAGGACCGTGTAGGGAGCCGCGGCTGGCTGCTCGACGACCGTCAGCCGCAGCATCGTGCCGTTAGCGTCCGCGACGATGGCGAACGGGCTCTCGTCGGTGATCGGCAACCCGAGCGTGTCCCCGTAGAACCGCCTGGCCCGGTCAAGATCGGATACCCCGACGAAACCGATCAGGGCGCAGCGTTCCAGCATCGACACTCCGGCGCGTTTTCGGGCGGTCCAGACGGGCGGTCCGCCATCATCATGCCAGCTTGGCGAAAGGTCAGCCGAGGTGCCGCCGTGAACGCGGATATGCGACCTCTCAGGGATTAGTGACCATGCCTCCACTCGTCATGTGCCGTACCAGGCCGGGCGGCGACAAGCTGGACGGCGGACACGAACGCGTCGCCAGCTTCTCGGCCTCCAGCCCGCTGCACCTCATCGGCAGCGTGGCGCGATGGTCATTCTGCGCTAATCCTCGGGCGAAGACGTCCCCCGCGCCGTCCGTTGCTTCCCTGATGACGGCACCTCGTATCGGGGTCATGCCGAACGTTC
>JBPCKO010000156.1:0-3833 GCA_051004215.1 Streptosporangiaceae bacterium
GAATTCTGCGCACCACCCGCTACCCGGGCCAGCCCGGCGAGCATCTCACCCCGCGCGACGGCCTGTTCGCCCGGACCGCGGCCCGCGTCGCGCTCCCACAGCCCGAGCACCGCGTCGGCGGCCAGCCGCAGCCCGGATGCCCCGGTGACCAGCCCGGCGACGTCGGCCAGGGTCGGCGCCTTGGGCCCCCGCTCGGCCAGGTACGCGCGGAACGCGTCGTCCAGCCGCCGGGCCGCGGCGGCCGCGCGCTCCGCCTCGAGCAGCGAGTCGACCACCGGGTAGAGCTTCTCCTCCGGCGGGTCCCACGGCTTGAGCAGGTAGTAGTCCAGGTCGACGACGTTGATCGCGTCGATCGCCGCCCCGGTATCGGCGTACGCGGTCAGCAGCGCCCGCCGGGCCCCGGGGAAGACGTCCATCGCCTGCTCCAGGAACTCGATGCCGTTCATCTGCGGCATCCGGTAGTCGGCCAGGATTACCGCCACCGGGTCGCCGCGCAGCTTCATCTCGCGCAACGCCTCCAGGCCGGCCTGGCCCGACTCGGCCCGCACGATCCGGTGCCGCTCCCCGTACTGGCGGCGCAGGTCCCTGGCCACCGCCCTGGACACGGCCGGGTCGTCGTCGACGGTCACGATCGCCGCGCGCGGCGCCGTACCCGCCGCGCCCCGGCCAGCGGTGCTCTCCCCGGTCACGAGCTTGCCCCTGCGTCCAGCGGCCGGCCGGCCGTCGCCGGCGGGTCCAGGCTGGCCAGCCCGCGCAGGTCCGCGCAGTTCATCCCGCGCACGGTCACGATCACCATCAGCGCGCTGCCGCACCCGCGGCACCTGGCCACCACGCCAGGCGCCTGCCGGTAGACCACCATCGCGGCGACCGGGCGGGTCCTTCCGCACGACCCGCAGGCGGCCGCGGCCGCCGTCATCTCGGTGCCGAAGACCTCGTGCAGCAGGCCCCCGATCGCGTTGCCGTCGACTGCGTCCATCAGCGCCCTCCCGGTCCGCCGTACCGCTCGGCCTTCACCCGGTCTGGCCGGTAGCCGAGCCCGGTCAGCCCGGCCGCGACTGTCTCCACGAAGCTCGTCGGCCCGCAGACGAACGCCAGCGGGTCGTGCCCGGCGGGCCACGCGACCTGGCTGAGCAGGGCCGCCCCGACCCGGCCCGCGGGCCCGGCCCAGCCGGGCGGCTGCCGCCTGGTCAGCGCATAGGTGATGGTCAGCCCGGGCTGGCCCCGGTCCAGCTCCGCCCGGTAGATGACGTCGTCCAGCGACCTCGCCGAGTACAGCAGCCGGGCGGGCGCGGGCGGCCCCTCCAGCCCGGCCCGGGACCGCAGCACGGACCGGAACGGCACGATCCCCGACCCGCCCGCCGCGAGCTGCAGCGGGCTGGCCGCGTCGGCCGCGTCCCAGACGAAGTAGCCGCCGATCGGCCCGCGCACCTCGATCTCATCGCCGGGACGCAGTTCCCGGCCAGGTACGGCGACACCTCGCCGTCGGCCAGCCGCTGCACGGTGATCTCCAGCGGCTCGCCAGGCCCGGACGCGATCGAGTAGGACCGCTCGGCGATGTAGCCGTCCTCGGCGGTCAGCCGCACGTCAAGGTGCTGCCCGGCCCGGTGCCCGCCCCAGTCAGGCGCGGCGAGCCCGATCGTCCTGGCGGCCGCCGTCTCGTCCCTGACCCCGGTGACGGTCGCGACCTGCCAGGTCAGTCGCCCGCGTACCGCTGTTCGCGCCATGGGTCCCCGTACATGTGATAGCCGTAGGTCTCCCAGAACCCCGGCTCGTCGGTGTCGAGCAGTTCCAGGCCGCGCACCCAAGTTCCAGCGGCTCGCCGTCGTACTCGAACGCCAGCCAGGCCCGCCCGCCGCTCACGTCATGGGCCGGCAGGTTCGTCGTGTAGCCGCCATCGCAGAACGCCAGCAGGTACGCGGCCTCGCGGCCGGCCGCCGCCAGCAGCGCCTCGACCGGCACGCCGCGCCAGCTGGTGCCGAGCTTGGACCAGCGGGTCACGCAGTGGATGTCGGCCGAGATCTCCTCCGCGGGCAGTGCCTGCAGCTCGGCCCAGGTCCACGAGCGCAGCTCGGCGCCGCCCTGGCGCACAGAAAACGACCATTCGGGCAGCGCGATGTGCGGCGTCGGCCCGGCCGACAGCACCGGAAAGTCCTCGGTCACGTACTGGCCGGGCGGCACCCGCCCGGGCGCCGCGCCGGCGTCCCGCCGCCGGCCGTGAAATCCCCGTGACACCGGACTCATCCGTTATCGCCTCCTGGCGCCAGTCTCTCCTTGCCGCGGCCGGCCAGGCAACAGCCGGCGCCCGCCCTTGAGTAGCCGGAACATCCCTACGCCACACTGTTGCCATGGCGCTAAATTCCTCGCCCGGCGACGGCCCCGGCCTCCGGCTCGCCAGCGGGCCGGGCCGGTGGGTGCTCTTCGCCACGGTACTCGGGTCGGCGATGGCCGCGATCGACGCCACCGTTGTCGGGATCGCGCTGCCCGCTATCGGGAGCGAATTCGGCGCGACGCTGGCCGGGCTGCAGTGGGTGGTCACCGCCTACACGCTGACCCTGGCCGGCCTGCTGCTGGTCGCGGGGGCACTCGGCGACCGGTACGGGCCGGCGCCGGGTGTTCCAGATCGGCGTGATCTGGTTCGCGCTCGCGTCCGCGCTGTGCGGTGCGGCGCCCACGACCGGGGTGCTGATCGCCGCCCGGGCGCTCCAGGGCGTGGGCGCCGCCCTGCTCACCCCGGGCAGCCTGGCCATCATCGAGGCGTCGTTCCACCCCGACGACCGCGGCAAGGCGATCGGGCTGGTCGGGCTTCGGCGGCGTCGGCACCGCGATCGGGCCCTTCCTGGGCGGCTGGCTCATCCAGGCGGTGTCCTGGCGGCTGATCTTCGTGATCAACCTGCCGATAGCCGTCCTGGTGTTCGTGGTCGCCTGGCGGCATGTGCCGGAGTCCCGCGATCCCGGCGAGACAGGCCGGGTCGACCTGCTCGGCGGGGCGCTGGTCACGCTCGGCCTGGTCGGCGTGACCTACGGCCTGATTGACGGGCCGAACGGGGGGTTTGCCAGATTTACCCCGATTGCGTCGCTGGTTGCCGGAGCGGCGCTGCTCGTGGCGTTCGTGCTGCGCGAGCGGCGCGCGCCGATGCCGGTGCTGCCACTCTCGCTGTTCTCCTCCGCCCAGTTCAACGCGGCGAACGTCGTCACGTTCGTGGTGTACGCCGCGCTCGGCGGGACGCTGTTCCTGCTGCCTCTCCAGCTTGAACAGGTCGCCGGGTACTCGCCGCTGCAAGCCGGGATGTCGCTGCTGCCCGTGACCGTGATCATGCTGGTCCTGTCGGCCAGATCGGGGGCGCTGGCCGCGCGCATCGGCCCCCGGCTGCAGATGACGGCCGGCCCGCTGATCATCGCGGCCGGGCTGGCCCTGCTGGCCAGGATCGGCTCGTCGGGCGACTACCTGACCGAGGTGCTGCCGGCCGTGCTGGTATTCGGCCTGGGCCTGGCGGTCAACGTAGCCCCGCTGACCGCGACCGTGCTGGCCGCCGCCCCGGCCCGCAACGCCGGATCAGCCTCGGCGGCGAACAACGACGGGGCCGGGGTGGCCGGCCTGGTCGCGGTCGCGGTGCTGCCGGCCGCGCCCGGCCTGACCGGGAGCGCGTACCTGCACCACGATTTGTTCTCGGCCGGATTCCGGCTGGCCTGCTTCCTGTCCGCCGGGCTGTGCGTGCTTGGCGGGGCACTGGCCGCGGCGTTGATCCGCAATCCGGTCCGGGCGCCGGCCACCGGGGCCGCCGCGGCCCCTGCGCCCCGCCCGGTGCTGCACTGCGGGCTGGACTGCCCGCCAC
>JBPCKO010000157.1:0-6966 GCA_051004215.1 Streptosporangiaceae bacterium
CCGGTGGCCCCCGTGGTCCGGGTGTCGCCGCTGGTCCGGGTGCCATCGGCCCGGCTGACCACGGCGCCGTCCGGCGGCTATACGGCCGCGCAGATCCGCGGTGCCTACGACCTCGGGCCGCTGACCAAGGCCGGCATCAACGGCACCGGCGAGTCGATCGTGATCGTGGACAGCTTCGGGTCCCCCACGATCCGGCACGACCTCGGCGTGTTCGACCGGCAGTTCGGGCTGCCGGCCCCGCGGGCGCTGACGGTCATTCACCCGGCCGGCCCGATCCCGGCCTACCGCCCGACCCCCAACCGGATCAGCTGGGCCTATGAGACCACACTGGACGTGGAGTGGGCGCACGCGATGGCGCCGCGGGCCCGGATCGTGCTGGCCGAGACGCCGGTGTCGGAGAACGAGGGCCGCAGCGGCTTCCCGCAGATCGAGACGGCCGAGAAGTACGTGCTGGCCCATCGCCTGGGCGGCGTGATCAGCCAGAGCTTCGGCGCCACCGAGGAGACGTTCCCCAAGGGCTCGATCAGGCGGCTGCGCGGCGCCTACCTGGAGGCCGCGAGCTCGTCGCACAAGGTGACCGTGCTCAGCGCCTCAGGCGACGCGGGCGCGACCGACTTCCACAATGACCTGAGGACCTACTACACCAAGCCGGTCACCTCGTGGCCCGCCAGCGACCCGCTGGTCACCGCGGTCGGCGGCACCGACGTGCGGCTGAAGTCCGGCGGCCAGCGGAGCGGGCCCGACCAGGTCTGGAACGACCCGGGGTCCCCGGCGGCCAGCGGCGGCGGGAAGTCGGTAATCTTCGGCCGCCCGGCCTACCAGGGCAAGGACGCCGCGATCACCGGCGCCCATCGCGGCGTGCCGGACATCTCGATGAGCGCCTCGTGCAGCCATCCGGTTGACATCTACCAGTCGTTCAGCGGCCGGGGCTGGCAGGTCATCTGCGGCACCAGCGAGGCGACGCCGATGTTCGCCGGCGTGATCGCGCTCGCCGACCAGGCGGCCGGGCACTGGCTCGGCGCGATCAACCCCGACCTGTACAAGCTGGCGGCCGCGGGAAGGTCCGGGATCGTGGATGTCACCAAGGGCAACAACACCGTGAGCTTCCGCCAGCACGGCACGTCCTACACCGTGCGCGGCTGGAAGGCGGGGCCCGGGTACGACCTCGCCTCCGGTCTCGGCACGGTGAACGCGAGCGTGTTCGTACGCAAGCTGGCCGCGCTGGCGAAGAAGTAGGCGGCGACGGCCCGGCCGGTGAGACGCGCGGCCGGGCCGGGCTGGCCGGTCAGCGGTTGGTGATGGAGCCAACCTCATGGGTCAGCCTGACCCGGTCGGCCCGGTACACGTAGCGGGTCATCCTGATCGGCCGGTCCTTGGCGTACGCGGTCCGGTTCACTACCACGACCGGGGTGCCGGTGCTGAGCCCGAAGAACGCGAACTCCCGGCTGGACGGCATCCGCGCGCCGATCTCGTCCACGAAGCCGACCTGGGCGTAGCCGAGGTCGGCGAGCAGCTTAATGCTGCCGGCCTCTATCTCGCCGGCCTGCTCGAGCGGGGTTCCCTCGGCGATGTCGAGCGGGAAGAACGACGCCATCATCATCCACGGGACGTCGCCGATCGTGCCGCTGCGGCGGCGGACCACGATTAGGTCGCCCGGGGCGATCTCGAGCTTGTCCGCGACGCTGGCCGAGGCGGGTGACTTCTCGACGATCTGCCGCGAGGTCTCGGCCTCGGCGTCGGACCGGCTCACCTCGGGCAGCACGGTCGAGGTGCTCTGGATCGACGGCTGGACGTGCACCTTGGACAGCAGGGCCGTAAACGGCCTGGCCGGCTCGGTCACGAACGTGCCCAGCCCCTGCCTGGTCACCACCAGGCCCTGGTTCGTCAGCAGGGCCAGGGCCAGCCGGACCGTGTTGCGCGACGCGTCGAACTGCCGCACCAGGTCGGGCTCGCTGGGCAGCCGTTCGCCCGGCTGCAGCGCCCCGCTGTCGATCTGGTCGCGCAGCCGGTCGGCGATCTGCTGGTACTTAGCGGGGGGCATGGCACCTGACCTCCTTCGCGCTCCCGCGAACTGTCACCTTCCGGATAGCTAACTCCTACCCTTACTGATCGTTTGAAACAGCCCACTGTTTGGTATGAGTTAGATGATTCGGAACGTTGGATCGATGCTAAACGGAGAGTGATGGTGAGTAAAGCTCCCAGCCCAGCCGGCGCGCCGCGCCGGCCGGGCCCGATCAGCCCGCAGCCCGCCGGCTCCGAGACCCCGGGCGGCGAGCCAGTCAACCCGCGACAGCACGAGAAGGAGGAGTTATGTCGCATTTCTTGATCATCGTTGGTGCCGTCATCGCCGTGATCGCGGTCGGCGCCCCGCTCGCCGCCATCCTCCTGGTCAGCGTGGCCAGCCGGCGCGAGGAGTCCGCCCATACCCTGTCCGGCCAGGCCCCGGGCGCCGTCACCAGGGCCGCCCGCCGGCTGCTCGCCTACCGGTCCGAGACCGAGGTACGGCCGACCTGGGTCCAGCGTCAGGACCGGCTCAGCCACCCCCGGTCGTCCGCGCCGCTGACCAGCGCCGTGCGGCCCATCCGAGGGCAGGCCCGCCGCGCCGTCGAGCCCGTGACCATCCGCCTGGGTCCTGACGCCAGGCAGGACTGGCGCGAGCCGGCCCGCACCCACGCCGCCTAGTGCGGCCCGAGCCGAAGTACGCTTCGCACATGCGCGTCGCCCTGGGCCAGATACCGGCCAGCAGCCAGCCGGCCGTTAACCTCAGCCGGGTTGCCTCGGCGCTGACCACAGCCCGGGAGCAAGGAGCCGACCTGGCCGTCTTCCCCGAGGGGACGCAGGCCAGGTTCTCGGCCGATCTGCGGGCCGTCGCCGAGCCGCTGGACGGCCCGTTCTGCGCCGGGCTCGGGGCCGCGGCCCGGTCCGCCGGAGTTGCGCTCGTCGCCGGTATCTTCGAGACGGCGGCAGGCGGCCGCGTCTACAACACCACCGTTGCGTTCGACGCCGCCGGCGACCTCGTCGCCGCCTACCGCAAGATCCACCTGTTCGACGCGATCGGCCAGCGCGAGTCAGAGACCGTCGCGCCGGGCGCCGACATCGTCCTGGCGGACCTCGCCGGCCTCAAGGTCGGCTTCCTGACGTGCTACGACGTCCGGTTCCCGGAGCTCGCGCGGGAACTTGCCGTGCGCGGTGCCGACTTGCTCGTGATCCCGTCCGCCTGGGCCTCCGGGCTGTTCAAGGAGGAGCACTGGGTGACGCTGGTTCGCGCCCGTGCGATCGAGAACACCATCTGGGTCGCCGCCGCCGGCCAGGTGCCCGACCCGCACGAGCCGCCCACGTCCGCGCCGACCGGTGTGGGCCGCAGCCTGCTGGTCGACCCGATGGGCGCCGTGCGCCTGGACCTCGGCTCGGCCGCGGCCGTCGCGACCGGCGAGGTGGACGTCGAGACCACCGCCCGGGTCCGGGCCGTGCTGCCGTCGCTCCAGCACCGCCGCCCCGACGTCGTTCGCCCCGCCCCCGACCCGGTCCCCGCCCGGACCTGACCCGGTCCCCGCTCAGCCGGTTCCAGGCCCGCCTCCGACCCGGCCAGTTCCAGCCCGCCTTCGGTCCGTTCCCGGAGTCCCGTCCAGCGCGGCCTCCGGCGCGAAGCGCGGCCTCGGGCGCCCCGCGCGCTCCCGAGCCCAGGACCACGTGAGTCACATCAGCCTCGGTGGTGCCCGTCAGGCCCGCAGGCAACGGCGGTCGGCCGGCCAATCCGGTTCCGATCCAAGAGCCAGAAAGATCTTGGAGACTTCTTAGCTATATGCGCGAAAAATCTCCAAGATCTCTTGCGACCAGCCGCTGGCTAGGTGACCGGTTCGGATCGGCCGGGATCGGCGCGGGGATGGCCCGGATCAGCCCGGCCGGCGACCTTCTCGGTAGTCACCGCGCCAGCGGCCAACGTCTCGGCCATAGCCGCCTCGGCCGTCACCGCCTCAGCCGTCACCGCTTCGGCCGACGACGTCTTCGTGAGCTCCGGCTACGCAGGCTCCGTCTTCGCGGGCTCCGTCTTCGCGGGCTCCGTCTTCGTGGACGCTGTTTCCTTGCGCACTTTGTCCGCGGGCACCGCATCGGTGACCGGACCGGACGGAGCAGCCAGCCTGCGGTGACGGCGCCAGGCCCATACGCCGGCCGCCGCGAGGACCAGGACTGCAAGGGCCACGGCGAGCCCAGCGCCAACCGCGCGTTCCACGGCAACGTAGGCGGAGCCGGCCAGGTATCCGAGCAGGCTGTAGCCGACACCCCAGACGATGCCGCTGATCGTGTTGTTGATCGCGAACGTCCGGTACCGGACCCCGGCCGCGCCGGCCGCGGCCGGCATGAGCGCGCGCACGACGGCGACGAACCGGCCGCCGAGGACAGCCACGCCAGCGCGGTTGCGCAGCGTCGTCTTCGCTCGTTCGAGCGGACCCGCGATCCGGCGCAGCCGCGGCGAGGTGAACAGGCGGTCGCCCATCCGCTTGCCGATCTCGTAGCCGACGAACGGGCCGGCCACCGCGGCGATGACCACGACGCCGATCAGCAGCGGCAGCGAGACGTGCCCACGGCTGGCCAGCACGCCGCCGAGCACGACGGCCGCCTCGCCCGGCAGGACGAAGCCGAGGAAGACCGCCGTCTCGCCGAAGACCAGCGCGGCGATCAGGCCGATGGCCACCCAGCCGTTCAGGTGCCCGAGCACCGCCGTGAAACCGCTGGTCACGCTGGCCAGGCCGGCCATCGCACCTCCCTGCCTTCGCTTGCCTGCCCGCGCTCGCGGCGGCTTGCCCTTGTTAACGCGCGGAGAATGCTGGGCGTGCCGCTACGCTGCGTGCACCGACTGTGATCTAGTTGGACATAATGCGCCCTAGTACCTGAGACCTGGAGGAGACGCCGATGTCTCAGCGGCCGTTCTCGCCCGGACGGGATCAGCCCGGACGAGCCGAACGTTCCGTCTGGGAGCCGGTGCACCGGACGCCGCAAGCCGGGCCGGCTCCGGCGCAGCAGGTGCCGTCGCAGTACACGCCAGGCCAGCAGATGCCGCAAGCTCCGGTGCCCCCGGGGATCGCGCCACCGGGGCTCGCGCCACCAGGGATCGCGCCACACGGGATCGCGCCACCAGGGATGGCGCTACCGGGCATGGCGCCGCGTAGGCCTGACGGACCAGGACCGGGTCAGGGAGCGGGGCCGGGATCCGGACCGGGCCCGCAGACTCGCTTTCAGCAAAGCCGGCCGCATCCGGCCTGGCACCCGCAGGCCCGCTACCGGCAGGCACCGCCACCGCGGCCGCAAGCGATCCCGCCGCGGCAGGCGCCGGCCGCGCCGTCCTGGAACTCCCCGGCGGCCGTCCGTCGGTGGCCGAGCCGGCAGCTCCCGGCCGGCGAATATCCCGCCGGTCGCGCGCTCGGGCCTGCTCGCGCCGCGCTGCCGCCAGGCCGGGGACCGGGACCTGGACCTGGCTCGGGACCGGGACGTGGCCCGGGCCAGGGACCATCCCCGAGTCCAGGACCGGGGCCGGCTCAGGGCTCGACGCCGGCGTGGCCGGCGCGGATGCCACCAGGCAGCGGCACATTCAGGAACTCCCCCAGCGAGTCGGCACCGAGCACGGGCAGCCTACCCGTGATCACCGGCGGCCTGACCCGGCGGCTGGGAACCTTCACCGGCCGGATCAGCCGGGACGGATCGACCGAGTTCCCGGTCGCGGCGGCCAGGTACCAGCTCTACGCCTCGCTCGGCTGCCCCTGGTCCCAGCGGGCGCTGATCGCCTGCCGGCTGCTCGGCCTTGACCGGGTGATCGGGCTCACGCTGACCGACCCGGTCGCCGACGAGCGGGGCTGGCGGTTCGGCGACGAGGGCGACCCGCTCACCGGCGCGCGCGTCATCGCGGATCTCTACCGGGCGACCGACCCGTCCTACCACGGCCCGTGCCCGATCCCGCTCATCTGGGACCTGCGGACCCGCCGGGTGGTCAGCAACGACGTCGCCCAGATCACGGTGATGCTGGAAACCGAGTTCCGGCCGTTCCATCGTCCGGGCGCGCCCGACCTGTATCCGGCCGCCCGCCGCCGCGAGATCGAGTCGCTGGCCACGCTGATCTTCCATACGGTCAACACCGGGGTGTACAAGGCCGGCCTGGCTACCGGCCAGGATGGCTACAACCAGGCGGTCGAGGGACTGTTCACCACGCTCGACGCGCTCGAGGAGCGGCTGGCCAGACGGCGGTTCCTGCTCGGCAGCCAGCTCACCGAGGCCGACATCCGGTTGTACCCGACCCTGGCCAGGTTCGACGCCGTCTACTATCAGCTGTTCCGGTGCAACCTGCGCAGGCTCTCGGACTACCGGCACCTGTGGGCCTACGCCAGGGACCTATACTCCCACCGGGGCTTCGGCGAGACCACGGACCTCAGCCAGATCAAACGCCACTACTTCCAATCTTCGGAATGGGCGAGCGTCGCAACCTTCGCCGGCAAATACGGCATAATTCCTATAGGCCCGCAAATCAACTGGAACGAACCACACGGCAGGTCCCGGATGCCGGGCTAGGCTTGAGCACAGGCAGGTGTATTCCCAGAGGTAGCCTTGCCAGCAGGGGTCCTACCGATCAGTCAAGCTCCGGAAGAGGCGATGTCGGCCGTGTCTGCCGAGTTCTCGCATGCGTCCGCGAATGCCGCCGCACCATCAGGCCGTACCTCAGGTACGAGCGGCGAGCCGTCAGGCGGGGAGCCCGACGCCGAGGACAGAAGGCCGGACAGGTCAGGATCCGGCCGGACCCGCGCGGATTTCGGCCCGAACGAATGGCTCGTCGACGAGCTCTACCAGCGGTACCAGGCCGACCCGGCCTCGGTCGACCGGGCCTGGTGGAACTTCTTCGCGGATTACCGGCCAGAGCCCACCGGGGCCCGCCGGGCCGCCAGCCGCGAGCGGGCCGCGACCGGAACCGCCGCCCAGACC
>JBPCKO010000158.1:0-3794 GCA_051004215.1 Streptosporangiaceae bacterium
GGCCGGCGCCGCGGCGGCGGGCCGCTGATCCGGCTCGTCGCCCGTCTGCGGGAAGAACAGGCAGGCCGCCAGGATGGCGGCGGCGGGCAGCGCGAACAGGTAGATGCGCAGCGACACCTCGCCGCCGTAGTTCTGCACGGCCGCGACCGAGATCGGGGCGATGACCAGGATGACCAGCGCCCGGTCGGTCACCTTGCGGTGCCAGCGCCGGAGCACGCCCGCCGCGGCCAGAGCCATGATGGCGCCGGCGATCAGCACGCGGCCGTAGACCGGGATCTGGTGCACGCGGGTACCGACCAGCCGGCTGCCGACGCTGGAGCTCAGGGTGCCGCCGAGGTGACCGATCTGGCCGAAGATCGAGGTCAGGTGCCCGGTCCAGTAGCCGACGGTGGCGTAGCTGACCCAGCCGATCGCGATCACCGCGAGCAGCACGGGCAGCCCGCGCGGCGAGCTCCGGCCGACGATGACCAGGGCCGCGCTGGCCGCGATGATCAGGAACGGGGTGAGCTGGTGGCTGACCACCGACGCCGCGAAGATGCCCACCAGCAGGAGCAGCAAGATCGCGCGCTGCGGGGGGCCGGCCGGGCTGGCCGGCCGCTCGCCGGGGATCCGCCTGGCGCCCGGCCTGGACCGCACCGGGCCGGAGAACCAGGTCAGCGTGATCGCCAGAAACGACAGGTAGAGCAGGTAGTTGAGTGATTGCGGCGCGAAGTAGTCCTGGCCGACCCAGTTGCCCGCGCACAGCAGCAGGGCGGCCAGCCAGCGGGCCCGCCAGGTAATGGCGAGCGCCCTGGTCAGCAGCAGGAACGGGAGCACGGTCAGCGTGTCGATGATGAACGGCCACCAGGCCAGAAGCGGGACCAGGCTACGCACCCCGGCCGCGCGGCTGGCCAGCGAGACCAGCGCGAAGAACCCTGGCCAGCTGAAGTAGGCGGTGATGCCGGGCGCGACACTGCCGGTGTTCCGGACATAATTCACGAATCCGTACGCCTGGTAGGTGGTCGCGAACCGGGGCAGCGGCTCGACCAGGGCGGTCACTCCGTCCAGGCAGAAGATGATCGCGACCAGCAGCAAGCCGAGCACGGCCGGCGACGGGCGGCGGCGGCCAAGCATCGCGGCGAACGCCAGGACGAGCAGGATGAGGCCGGCCAGCGAGGCGACCGGCAGCACCGAGAACAGCCCGAGCCCGTTCATCGCGTTCAGGTGCACCCCGCGCAGCGGCACCACGAACAGCGCGAGGCCGGCGACCGCGGCGGCGATCGCCGTTGCCGTGACTAGCCGGGCCCGCGCGTCCCGGTGACCGGGCTGACCCGGGCGCCCGTGGTCCCCGGGGCCCGGGTCGCTGGCAGCCGCGGCATCGCGCGCTCCGGTAGCGCCTCCGACCATGCCGTGGTGATCTGCTCTCATCGCGCCACGTCCCGTCGGATGGTCAGCTCGGCCTCCAGGTCCGGCTCGGACGGCGGGGCCGGCGGGCCGGCCGCTGTCCCTGGTTGGCGCCCCGCGGCCCGCTCACGCTGGTCGGCGGTCAGCACCCGGAACAGCCACGGGCTGACCGCCACGGCCACTACGACCTGGCTGACCAGGACGGCCACGCCGGCGCCGACGATGCCCATGGAACGGGTCAGGATCAGCGTCAGGCCCAGTACCAGCGCTGCCCTGACGCCCTGCACCAGCGCCACGACCGAGGTCCTGCTCTGCGCCCGCAGGGCGCCCAGGTACATCTCGGTCAGCGTCCGCGGCAGCGTCGCGATCGCGAGCAGCACGAGCACCGGCGCCCCGAAGCGGGCGTAATCGGCTCCGAACAAGCCGAGGATCCACGGCGCGCCCAGCGCGATCACGGCCGCCACCGGGACCAGGATCATCAGGATCCGGCGCAGCGCGGCCCGGCCGTGCACGGCCAGCCGGACCGGGTCGTAGGCGCCCTCGACGGTCAGCGACAGGGCCATGTTCGCGGCCAGCAGGTCCACGGTCGTGCCGATCGTCCAGGCCATGTAGAAGTAGGCGTTGACGCCGGGCACGACCACCGTCGCGACCAGGACCGGCACCAGGTTGACGGTCGCGAGCAGCATCAGCGCCCCGGTGACGTCGCCGGCCAGGAACCGGCCGACCTGACGGCGGCTGGGCGGCTGCCGCCCGTCCGGCGCCGTGGCGTGGGCGGGCAGCAGCTTGCGGAAGATCAGGATGTTGACCAGCGGCACCGCGAGGGCGGCCGGCGCCATCCAGGACACGTACAGGCCGGTGTGCGGGATGACCGTCGCCAGCGGCAGCAGCAGCGCGATCTTGGCCACCCCGAACAACGCGTTCTCCAGGGTGACCCAGCGGGCCGACCGCAGTCCGATCAGCGCGCCGTCCTGCAGCGTGAACAGCGCCCAGATGGCGACGCAGCCGGTGAAGATCAGGCCCGGCTGCAAGCCGCTCAGCTCGGAGTAGGAGGAGCCGGGCCGCCCGCCGAGAATGAGCAGGAAGATCGCGGCGCCGACCACCGCGGTGATCACGCTGGCCAGGTAGCCGAGCCGGATCAGGCGCCCGGCCCGGCGCCCGGACTGCGGGATGAACCTCGCCATCGCGCCGATCAGGCTGAGCGCGGTGATCCCGGCGAGCAGGTTCATCGCCGAGTACGCGGCTGAGGCGCGGCCGACGTCGGCCGGCGCGTAATGCCGGGCGCCGAAGAGCCAGTAGGCCAGTCCGAGCAGCCCGGTGACGACGGTGTTGGCCATCAGCGCGTAGGCATTGCGCATCAGCGGCGCGTGGGTGCCGGTGGGGCGCACCACCGACCGCACGTACCGGCCGGCCCGCCGGGCCGCGCCGGCGAGGCCGGCGCGGCTCAGGCCCGCGTGGTGCTGTCCTGGCCGCTCATCCACGGGCGCCCCGGCCCAGTACGGACCGGGCGCGCCGGACCGCCGCCCATCCCTTGGTCAGGACCCGGTAGCGCACGTACTCGGGCGGAAGCCGCCCGGCGCTGACCGTCCTGGCGAAACCGGGCAGCCTGGTCGCCTGCCCGATCGTGAGCCGCGGCAGCCCGTACTGGTCGTCGCCGGCCCCGGCAACGCGGTTCGCGACCACGCAGGCGTACTCGTACCCGGCCTCGGCGGCCGCCGCCCTGACCCGCCGGCTGGAGTAGCCGAACGGGTAGGACAGGCCGGTCACGGCCCGGCCGAGCCGGTCCTCGAGCAGGTGCTTGCTCCCGGTCAGCTCCCGCTGCAGCGCGGCGGGGGCGAGCTGGTCGAGCTCGGGGTGGTGCTCGGTATGGGCCGCGACCTCGATCCCGGCCGCGGCGATGCCCGCGAGGTGGTCCCAGGTCAGGCTGCCGTCCTGCGAGCCCGGGCCGCGCTGGCTGCCGCCGGCGACCCACCCGGTCGTCACGAACAAGGTGGCGGTGAGCCCGTAGCGGCACAGCAGCGGCACCGCGGTCTCGTAGAAGTCGGCGAAGCCGTCGTCGAAGGTGAGCACGACCGGTCGGGCCGGCAGGGCCGGGCCGTCGGGCCGCAGCATCCGCGCGGCCTGGGCCGCGTGCAGCGTGGTGTAGCCGGCGTCGCTCAGGTAGCCGAGCTGCACGTCGAACTGGTCTGGGCCGACGGCGAGGCGGGCCGGGAGCCGGGGATCGTTGGTGATCTCGTGGTACATCAGGATCGGCAGCCGCCGCGCGAGCAGCGGGCCGGTATTCGTGCCCGGCGTCTGTGCGCCGGCGGGACGGTCAGCCAGACCGGTCATCCGCTCCCCCGGGCCGCCGGGCGGAGCGGCGGGCGCGCCGGCCGCGCCAGGTGCCGGCCCCGTAGCCGGCTGCGGCCGCGGCG
>JBPCKO010000159.1:0-39317 GCA_051004215.1 Streptosporangiaceae bacterium
GCCCCGGACAGCCGGGCCAGCGGCCGCCCGGGCTCGGCCAGCGCCCGCCGGGGCTCAACTGGCGGCCGGGACTCAGCCAGGCCAGGCCGCCGCGCCCTGGCAAGTCGCAGCCGACCCGGGCCCCCGACAAGGAACTCCGGCAGCGCGCGATCGCCTCGCTGGTACTCGGCGCGCTCGCGCTGGCGGCCTTGCTTGGCCTGAGCGGCAACCTGCACCAGGGCATCTACCTGCTGGTGTTCAGCGCGGTGATCGGCGTCGGCTCCTGCGTGATTGGCATCACCGCGGTGCGCAAGGCCCGTAAGTCCGGCAGCTTCCGCCCGCGCGGCGCGGTCGGCGGGATCATCCTCGGAGCCCTGGCCGCGGTGGTCTCGATCCCGATCCTCATCACTTACCTCGCGTACCCGACCCAGGTGACGAACTACGTGAACTGCCTGGGCCAGGCGCAGACGTCGAGCGCCCAGCAGGCGTGCATGAACCGCTTCTACAAGTCCATCCACCTCGGCGCGGCCACGTCCGCTCCCCCGGGCCAGCCCGCCCCCCGCGTCCGGCGAGGTGACGGCGGGGGTTAGGGGAGGTCAGACGGGCCGCGGCGGCGGGAGCGGCCCGGGGCCGAGGCCTCGTCCTGGTCGTCGGCCCACCGGTTCAGGTAAATCGTGTGCCCGCCATCCGCGTCGTCCGCGTAGTCCGAGTAGTCGGCGAACTCGCCGCCGAACCGGCCCCCGGGCGGCCACCGGGGTGCCGGGACGGCCGGTTCGGCCGCCCGGTCCGCCCCGGCCGGGGCGGCCAGCCGGGCTGCGGGCCAGCGCTTGCGCACGTACCACCAGTTGGCCGCGCCCGCGGTCACGGCGGCGGCGATTCCGATCTCCAGCGCGGCAACGATCGCGACCTGCCACGGTGAGGGCCCGACCGAGGCCAGCCGGTCGTTGCCGAGCGGTCCGCCGGAGAAGGCGGCCGCCACTCCGAGCGCGAATCCGCTGGCCAGGCCGCAGCCGAACCCGCGGATCGGGGCCGACTCGAGCGCCGGGGTCGGGGCGAGCCGGACGATGATCAGGCCGCCGGCCACGCCGGCCAGGTAGGGCAGGGCCAGCATGACCACGCCAAGCCAGCTCGGCCCGGAGCCGTGCGCGCCCGCGGGCAGGGCCGCGAGCAGCGGAAACGCCGGCGTCGGGCCGATCACCGATCCGGTCGGCGCGGCGATGGTGCCGGCCCCGACGGCGAACCCGGGCCCGAGCATGTAGGCGATCGCCCACACCACGGCGTTGGGCAGGTAGGCGAGCTGGGCCAGCAGCAGCAAGCCCGAGCCGACGAACCCGGGGTCGAGCAGCGTGTAGACCGCGGCGAACTTGTGCACGTCGCCGGCCAGCGCCAGGGCCGACGCCATCGCCCCGGCGGCCACGATGACGGCCAGGCAGCCGGCCGTGCCGGCCAGCACCGAGCGGGTCCGGGCCGGCATCAGCGCGCCAATCTGAGCCCAGGGGGCCAGCGCCCGGGCCGCGCCGAACCCGGCGGCCACGAACGCGATCACGAGCGAGGCGAGCAGAGCCTGCGGCACCGAGGCTGCCGCCAGCGGGGACCGGCTCGCCAGGGCCAGCGCGCCGGCGAGCGCGCTGTACGGGACGGCGACCACGGTCGCGGCCGCCAGGACCTGGCGCACCTCGGTGATAGCGTGCCCGCGGGCCACCGATCGCCCGGCCCGCCACAGCAGCGCGCCCGGCAGAGCGACCAGGCCGAGGGGCAGCATGCCGATCTGCCCCGCCCCGCTGACCTGCACTCCGACATGGTGGGCGACCAGCCACAGCACGGCGGCGGTGCGGACCACGCCGATCAGGCCGAGCCCGGAGTGCGGCGCCGCGATCCAGCCGGCCAGCACCAGGAGGATCAGCACCGCGAGTCCGCTGCCCGCGGCCGCGAACGCCGCCGACGCACCCGCCGCCAGCAGCCGCCTGGTCCGGTCCGCCGGTCCGCCAGGCTCCGGCCGGGCCTGCCCCGCCAGCCGGTCGCCGAGGGCAGGAGTCGTCACGTTTCCACCCTCGCAACCACCACCTCGCCAGGCGAGCAGGCGCGCCGGGACGCGGCAGCATTTAAGCGCAACGGCATTTCAGCCAGAACAGCTCGTCCGCGAAACTCCCGGCTGTCGGCCGTCTCGCGGCCAGGGCGGGAGGTCAGGGCGCCGGAATCAGCCCCGTCAGCCGGCTCAGCCGGCCCGCATGAGCTCCCTGACCAGGCGCGCGGCCTCGCTGGGGGTGCGGCCGACCTTGACCCCGACCTTCTCCAGCGCCTCCTTCTTGGCCTGGGCTGTGCCCGCCGAACCGGAGATGATCGCGCCCGCGTGCCCCATCGTCTTGCCCTCGGGTGCGGTGAACCCCGCGACGTAGGCGACCACCGGCTTGGTCACGTGCGCGTCGATGTAGGCGGCGGCCCGCTCCTCGGCGTCGCCGCCGATCTCGCCGATCATCACGATCGCGTCGGTCTCCTGGTCGTCCTGGAAAGCCTGCAGGCAGTCGATGTGCGTAGTCCCGATGATCGGGTCACCGCCGATTCCGACGGCGGTGGAGAAGCCGATGTCGCGCAGCTCGTACATCATCTGGTAGGTCAGCGTGCCCGACTTCGACACCAGCCCGATCCGGCCCTCGCTGGTGATGTCGGCCGGGATGATGCCGGCGTTGGACTTGCCGGGCGAGGCCACGCCCGGGCAGTTCGGCCCCACGATCCTGGTCACATTGCCCTTCGAGCCGGCGTGGGCCCAGAACGTCGCGCTGTCGTGCACCGGGATGCCCTCGGTGATCACGATCACCAGCGGCATCGCCGCGTCGACGGCCTCGATGACCGCGTCCTTAGTACCGGCCGGGGGAACGAAGACCACCGAGACGTCGGCACCGGTGGCCTCCATGGCCTCGCCGACGGTGCCGAACACCGGCACGCCCGACCCGCCGAGGTCAACGCTCTGGCCGGCCTTGCGCGGGTTGGTGCCGCCCACCACCCGGGTGCCGGCCGCGATCATGCGCGCTCCGTGCTTGCGTCCCTCCGAGCCGGTGATGCCCTGGACGATGACCGTGCTGTCGGCGGTCAGGAAGATTGCCACCTCATGCTCCCGTCGCGGCCAGGCTGGCCAGCTCGGCGGCGCGCCGCGCCGCGTCGTCCATGGTCGCCACCTGCTCAACGACCCCGATGCCGGCCTCGGTCAGGATCCGGCGGCCTTCCTCGGCGTTGTTGCCGTCCAGGCGGACCACGATCGGGTGCCTGACCTCGTCGCCGCGGTCGGTCAGCATGCCGATCGCGGCCACGATCCCGTTGGCTACCGCGTCGCACGACGTGATGCCGCCGAAGACGTTGACCAGGACCGCCCGCACCGACGGGTCGGACAGCACGATCTCCAGGCCGTTGGCCATCACCTCGGCCGAGGCGCCGCCGCCGATGTCGAGGAAGTTGGCCGGGCGGACGCCGCCGAATTCCTCGCCCGCGTACGCGACCACGTCGAGGGTCGACATGACCAGGCCGGCGCCGTTTCCGATGATCCCGACGGCGCCGTCGAGCTTGACGTAGTTGAGGTGCTTCTCCCTGGCCTTCGCCTCGATCGGGTCGGTCGCCGACGGGTCGGCGAACCTGGCGTGCTGCTGCCGGAACGAGGCGTTGTCGTCCAGCGTGACCTTGCCGTCGACGGCCAGCACTTCACCCTGCTCGGTCAGCACTAGCGGGTTGACCTCGACCAGCGTCGCGTCCTCGTCGGTGAACACGGCCCACAGGCGCCGGGCCAGCTCAACCGCGCCCTCGGCGGCCGCGGCCGGGATCCGGCCCGCCGCGATGATCTCGGCCGCCTTGTCCCGGTCGATCCCGGTCAGGGGGTCGATGCCGATCCTGGCGACCGCCTCCGGGTTGGTGTGCGCGACCTCCTCGACCTCCACGCCGCCTTCGACCGAGCAGATCGACATGAACTGCCGCCCGGCCCGGTCGATCAGGTAGGACAGGTAGTACTCCTCCGCGATGTCGGAAGCCTGCGCGATCAGGACCTTGTGCACGGTGTGGCCCTTGATGTCCATGCCGAGGATCTGGCTGGCCTTCTCGAAGGCCTCGTCCGGGCCGTTGGCCAGCTTGACACCGCCGGCCTTGCCCCGGCCGCCGGTCTTCACCTGCGCCTTGACCACCACGAGGGAATGGCCTGCGGCCGCGAACTCGGCGGCGATCGCGCGGGCCTCCTCCGCCGTGTGCGCTACGTTGCCTGGCTGTACGGGCACGCCGTACTCGGCAAAGAGTTCCTTCGCTTCATGTTCGAACAGGTCCACGTCCGGGTCCGTCCTGACTGGTGCTGCGGCTCGCAGCGATACTCAACCCTGCCTGCGGGGGCGGCCGCCCGCCAGGCAGCCTAGCGGGCGGCGGCGGCTCCGGCGGTCAGCCGGTCCTGCTTTCCGCCTTGTCGCCGAGCGCGGCGCGGACCCATGCCACGATGTCCTGGGTGGGCGCGCCGGGGGTGAAGATCTTGGCGACGCCCATCGACGCCAGCTCGGCGATGTCGGCGTCGGGGATGATGCCGCCGCCGAACACGACGATGTCCGCGGCGCCGCGTTCGGCCAGCAGCTCGAGCACCCGGGCGAACAGGGTCATGTGCGCGCCGGACAGGATCGACAGCCCGATCGCGTCGGCGTCTTCCTGCAGGGCGGCCGACACGATCTGCTCGGGGGTCTGGTGCAGCCCGGTGTAGATGACCTCGACGCCGCCGTCGCGCAGCGCCCGCGCCACGACCTTGGCCCCGCGGTCATGGCCGTCCAGGCCAGGCTTGGCAATGATGACCCGGATGCTGCTCATGACCGGCCGCCCTCTCCGTCGAACGCTCTACCGGCAGGTTATCCGGCCCGGGCGAGCGGTCGGCCGGGCGGGAACTACAGCTTCTCGATCGGAGCGTAGCGGAGCAGCAGGTGCTTGATCCCGTAGTCCTCGCCGAAGTCGACCTTGGCCTCGGGATCGTCGCCCCGGCCCTCGACCGACAGCACCCGGCCCAGGCCGTAGCTGTCGTGGTTGACCAGGTCGCCGGATTTCAGGGACGGCACCGGGCGGTTGCCTAGCGCGTTCACGCCGGCCCGCCGGGCCAGCCGCTCGGAGGCCGGACCAAGCGAGGACGCGGCCGCGCTGGCGTCCCGGCGCCACTCGATCAGCTCGGCCGGGATCTCGGTCAGGAACCTGGACTGCTTGTGGTAGGACGGCCGGCCCCACCAGATCCGCGCGACCGCCCGGGTCAGGTACAGCCGCTGCCGGGCCCTGGTGATGCCGACATAGGCAAGCCGGCGTTCCTCCTCGAGTTCGCGCTCGTCGTTGACCGAGCGCTCGTGCGGGAAGACGTTCTCCTCCATGCCGGTGAGGAACACGACCGGGAACTCAAGGCCCTTGGCCGTGTGCAAGGTCATCAGCGTGACCAGGCCGCCGTGATCCGGGCCCTCGGGGATCTCGTCGGCGTCGGCGACCAGGGAAACCTGCTCGAGGAAGGCGGCCAGCCCGCCGGTGTCGTTGCGCGCGTCGAATTCCCTGGCCACCGCGATCAGCTCGGTCAGGTTTTCGGCCCGGCCCGCGTCCTGCAGGTCGCTGGACGCCTCGAGCTCGGCGATGTAGCCGGTCCGGTCGAGCACCGCCTCGGCGATGTCGCCGACCGGGGTACCCGATTCGGCCGCTTCCCGCAGCTCGCCGATCAGGTCGTTGAACCCCTCGACCGCCCGGCCCGACCTGGCCGGCATCCCAGGGACGTCACCCGGCCTGGCCAGGGCCTGGGCGAAGCTGATCCGGTCGCGGGCCGCCAGGCCGGCCACGTATTCCAGCGCCCGGTCGCCGATGCCGCGGCGCGGCACGTTGATCACCCGGCGCAGTGAGATCTCGTCCGCCGGGTTGGCGATCAGGCGGAGGTAGGCGAGCAGGTCGCGGACCTCGCGCCGCTCGTAGAACCGCACGCCGCCGACAACCTTGTACGGCAGCCCGGCCCGGATGAACACTTCCTCGAAGACCCTGGACTGCGCGTTGGTGCGGTAGAAGACGGCGACCTCGCCGGCGGTGGCGTCGCCGGCGTCGGCGAGCTTGTCGACCTCCTCGGCGACGAACGCGGCCTCGTCGTGCTCACTGTCGGCGACGTAGCCGGTCAGCGGCGGGCCGTCGCCAGCGTCTGACCACAGGCTCTTCGGCAGCCGGCCGCTGTTGCGGGCCACGACGGCATTCGCGGCGGCGAGAATGTTTTGGGTGGACCGGTAGTTCTGCTCGAGCATGATCACCCGCGCCCCGGGGAAGTCGCGCTCGAACTCGGTGATGTTGCGGATCGTCGCGCCGCGGAACGCGTAGATGGACTGGTCGGCGTCGCCGACCACGCACAGCTCACCGGGCGGGGCGAAGTCGTCGCCGCCGAGGTGGCTGGCCTGGCTGCCGCCCACGAGCTCCCTGATCAGCACGTACTGGGCGTGGTTGGTGTCCTGGTACTCATCGACCAGCACGTGCCGGAACCGGCGCCGGTACTGCGCCGTCATGTCACCGAAGGCCTGCAGCAGGTTGACGGTGACCATGATGATGTCGTCGAAGTCCATCGCCCCGGCGGCGACCAGCCGGCGCTGGTACTCGCCGTAAGCCTCGGCGAGCGCCTTCTCACGGTAGCCGGAGGCCCGGGCAGCGACAGTCTCGTGATCGAGCAGTTCATTCTTAAGTGCGGAAACGCGGTTCACCATCGCCTTCGGCGGATGGTATTTAGGGTCGAGTTCCAGCTCGCGGCAGACCAGCGACATCAGCCGCTCGGAATCGGCCTGGTCATAGATCGTGAAGGAGGACGGATACCCGAACCGGTTCGCCTCCCGGCGCAGGATCCGCACGCAGGCCGAGTGGAACGTGAGCAGCCACATGCCGCGAGCCCGCGCGCCAGTGAGGGCCTGGGCCCTGGCCGCCATCTCGCCCGCCGCCTTGTTGGTGAACGTGATCGCGAGGATCTCATAGGGTGCGACCTCGCGCTCGGCCACCAGGTAGGCGATCCGGTGGGTGAGCACCCGGGTCTTGCCCGAGCCCGCCCCGGCCACGATCAGCAGCGGGTCGCCCTCGTGCAGGACAGCCGCCCGCTGCTGCGGGTTGAGCCCTTCGAGCAGCGCGTCCGCGGCGGTCATCGTCACGCTCCCACCCTAGGCGCTGGGGCCGACACCGGGGCGCGCTCGCGGCACGCATGACCGCCACAGTTGCAGGAGGCTCTGACAGCGTGGCTCAGTCGTCGGGGACCAGGGTCGCAGTGGACCTGGTCAGCGTCTGCTTGCGGAAGAAAGCCGGCGCCACGACCCGCAGGATGATGAGGATGATGAGGCCGACGATGGCGGCCACGGCAGCGATCACGAACGCGCCGCCGATCTGCCAGTGGATGCCGGGCACCGTCCAGACCGTGTAGTCGTTCTGGGTCGCGACGTCGTAATCGAGCCACAGGCTCCAGCCGCCCAGGAAGTACAGCATCAGCCCCCCGGCGGCCGGCAGGATGCCCTGCATCCACATATTGCGCATGCTGCTGGTCAGGTTCCGCCGGTAATACCAGGCACAGGCGAAGCCGGTCAGCCCGTAGTAGAACGCGATGTACAGGCCGATCGCGATCACCGCGTCGCCGATCACGCCGGTCGGGTTGGAGCTGTAGTTCATCGGGATGTAAACGGCAATGGAGACCAGGCCCATGACGACCGTGGACGTCGTGGGGGTCAGGAACCGCGGGTGGATCTTGGCAAACGCGGCAGGCAGCGCCTTGTAGGCGGCCATCGACAGCGTCGTCCTGGCCGTCGGCAGGATCGTGGTCTGAGTGGAAGCCGCCGCTGACGACAGGATCATCAGGAACAGCAGCCTGGTCAGGAAGGCTCCGAAGCCGGACGTGCCGAAGATAGAGCTGCCCAGCGGCGAGAACACGTCGCCGTAGTTGTGCGAATTGCCGAGCCCGATGCCCTTCGTGCCGATACCGGCGTACGCCATTACCCCGAAGATGGTGATGCCGTAGGTGACCAGCAGGATCAGCGTCGAGAAGATCGCGGCCAGGCCCGGCGTCCTGGTCTTGTCCTTGGTCTCCTCGTTCACGGCGAGCGCGGTGTCCCAGCCCCAGTAGATAAAGACCATCAGGATGACGCCGCTCGCCAACGCGCTGAACGAGGTGATATGGAATGGATTGAGCCACGAGATGGTCGGCGTCAGGTGACCAGGTGGCGCATGCCCTGTTCCGACCTTGACCAGGGCCGTAACGGCCAGCACGAGCAGCATGACGAGCTCGACGCTGAGCAGCGCTTTCTGGAAGTTCGCCGAGACCTCGATGCCGATGTAGCAGATCGCCGTCATCAGGATGATCCAGATGACTCCGGCCAGCAGCACCCAGCCGCTGGTCGGGTCCTTGCCGATCCCGCTGCTCGGCCCGGAGACCAGGAAGAAGATGTACTGGCCGGCCACCTGAGCCAGGCTCGCCATGACCAGCACGTCGGAGGCCACGATGGCCCAGCCGCCGAACCAGCCGGTCTTCGGCCCGAACGCCCTGGTCGCCCAGGTGAACGTCGTACCGCAATCGGGGTCGGCCTTGTTCAGCTCGCTGTAGCCGATCGAGGTCAGCAACATCGGCACGAACGCCAGCACGGCCACGGCGGGCGACTGGAGGGCCACCGCGGCGACAACAAAGGCCAGCGTGGCGGCCAGGCTATAGGCCGGGGCGACCGATGCTGTCGCGATGATGGTGGTGGAGACCAGCCCGAGCGCGCCGGACTTCAGCCCCTTGTCCAGGGCCTGTTCGGCCGGTTCGTGCACTGCTCTACTGGCTGCCATCGCCACCCCTCCTGAAGGTTTCCGCCCGCGCCTCGTGTGGCACCCTGAGGCTGCAGGGCATTCATGATGTTCCCACTACTGAGTGCTCATACGACTAGCTCATACGACTATTAGGATCGCGAAGATGCGGATACTGCTCGTTGGAGCCGGCGGAGTCGGCACGGCGTTCGCCAGGATCGCTGCCCGCCGGCGGTTCGCCGAGCTGATCATCGGCGACTACGACCTAGGGCGGGCGGAACGAGCGGCGGCCGCCGGCGACGGGTACCGCGCCGTCCAGCTGGACGCGCGAGACGCCGGCGCCATAGCCGGCCTGATGGCCGAGTATTCCTGCGATGTCCTCATGAACGCGGCTGACCCGCGCTTCGTCATGCCCCTCTATAATGCCGCACTCCAGGCAGGCGCGCACTATCTGGACATGGCGATGTCCCTGTCTCACCCGCATCAGGATGCACCGTACAGCCTGACCGGCGTCAAGCTGGGCGACGACCAGTTCGCGATGGCTCCTCAATGGGAGCAGGGCGGGAAGCTCGCGCTGGTCGGGATCGGGGTCGAGCCAGGACTCTCCGACATCTTCGCGCGATATGCCGCGGACGAGCTGTTCAGCGAAGTCAATGAGATCGGCGTGCGGGACGGCGCGAACCTGGCCGTGCAGGGCTACGACTTCGCGCCCACGTTCTCGATCTGGACCACGATCGAGGAATGCCTGAATCCGCCGGTGGTCTGGGAGGCCGACCGGGGCTGGTTCACCACCGCGCCGTTCAGCGAGCCGGAGACGTTCCAGTTCCCGGCCGGCATCGGCCCGGTCGAGTGCGTGAACGTCGAGCACGAGGAAGTGCTGCTGATCCCGCGCTGGGTCAAGGCCCGCCGGGTCACCTTCAAGTACGGGCTCGGTGAGGAATTCATCGGCGTGCTGCAGACGCTGCACAAGCTCGGGCTCGACTCGACGGCGCCAGTGCGGGCCGGGGGCGCCGAGGTCTCGCCCAGGGACGTGGTCGCGGCCTGCCTGCCCGACCCGGCCACCCTGGGCGACAAGATGACCGGGCTGACCTGCGCCGGGACCTGGGTCACCGGGACCGGCAAGGACGGCGCCCCGCGCGAGGTCTACCTCTACCACGTGGTCGACAACGCCTGGTCCATGGCCGAGTACGGCTCCCAGGCGGTGGTCTGGCAGACCGCGGTCAACCCCGTCGTCGCCCTGGAGCTGCTCGATTCCGGCGCGTGGTCAGGCACCGGCGTGCTCGGGCCCGAGGCCCTGCCGCCCGGCCCGTTCCTCGACCTGCTGACGGACTACGGCTCGCCGTGGGCACGCGAGGAACGCACGCCGTCTCGCTGACCTCCCCTGCTGCACACAGAAACGGAGAAAGGCCCATGAAAGAGTTGCGCAACTTCGTCGGCGGCACGTGGACCGACGCGGCCAGCGGCCGCCGGGCCGACCTGATCAACCCCTCCACCGGCGAGGCGTTTGCCTCCGCGCCGGTCTCGGACGACGCCGATGTGGACGCCGCGTTTAAGGCGGCCGCGGCCGGGTTCGAGACCTGGCGGGACGCGACCCCGGCCGAGCGCAGCCTGGCCCTGCTGCGGATCGCCGACAAGATCGAGGCGCGAGCGGAGGAGTTCGTCGCGGCCGAGTCGGAGAACACCGGCAAGCCGCTCGCGCTGACCGCGTCCGAGGAAATCCCGCCAATGGTGGACCAGATCCGGTTCTTCGCCGGCGCGGCCCGGATGCTCGAGGGCAGGTCGGCCGGTGAGTACATGTCCGGCTTCACCTCGATGATCCGGCGCGAGCCGATCGGCGTCTGCGCTCAGGTGACGCCCTGGAACTACCCGATGATGATGGCGGTCTGGAAGTGGGCCCCGGCCATTGCGGCCGGCAACGCCGTCGTGCTGAAGCCGTCGGACACCACTCCGGTCAGCACGCTCATGATGGCCGAGCTGATGAGCGAGTTCCTGCCCGACGGCGTGATGAACGTGATCACCGGAGATCGCGACACCGGCCGGGCCCTGGTCGCCCACCCGATCCCGCAGATGGTGTCCATCACCGGCAGCGTGCGGGCCGGCAAGGAGGTCGCCGCCGCGGCCGCGACCCAGCTCAAGCGGGTGCACCTGGAGCTAGGCGGCAAGGCCCCGGTTGTCGTCTTCGACGACGCCGACCCGGCCAAGGCGGCCGAGGCGATCGCGATCGCCGGTTACTTCAACGCCGGCCAGGACTGCACCGCCGCGACCCGCGTGCTAGCCGGCCCCGGCGTCCACGACGACTTCGTGGCCGAGCTTGCCGAGCAGGCTAAGGCACAGGTCACCGCCGGCCCGGACAACGAGGACGCGGCCTTCGGCCCGCTGAACAACGCGAACCAGCTCGAGCGGGTGTCCGGATTCGTCAGCCGGCTGCCTGACCACGCGCGGGTGCTGGCGGGCGGTCAGCGTTCCGGTGACCGCGGCTACTTCTACGAGGCCAGCGTGGTCGCGGGCCTGCGCCAGGACGACGAGATCATCCAGAACGAGGTGTTCGGCCCGGTCATCACGGTGCAGCGGTTCTCCGACGAGGACGAGGCCCTGGCCTGGGCCAACGGCACCGAATACGGGCTGGCCTCGTCGGTGTGGACCTCGGACCACGGCCGGGCGATGCGGATGGCCAGGCGGCTGGACTTCGGCTGCGTCTGGATCAACACCCACATCCCGCTCGTCGCCGAGATGCCGCACGGCGGCTTCAAGAGCTCGGGTTACGGCAAGGACCTGTCGATGTACGGGTTCGAGGACTACACCCGGGTCAAGCACGTGATGTCCGCCCTCGACTAGCTGCCCGGCCGCAGGCCCGCGCCTGCGCGGGCGGATGCGGGCCCATTTACTATTGGGTAGATGCGGGCTGATGCTGAGGTAGGTCGGATCCTGGTCGTCGCGGCTCATCCGGATGACGTCGATTTCGGCATGGCCGGCACGGTCGCGACCTGGACCGACGCGGGCAACGAGGTCGTGTACTGCATCGTCACCAACGGCGACGCCGGCGGCAGCGATCCGTCGGTGAGCCGGTCGGACATGGTGGTGCTGCGCCAGGCCGAGCAGGTCGCGGCGGCCAAGTGCGTCGGCGTCACCGACGTGCGCTTCCTCGGCTATCCCGACGGCCGCGTGGAGCCATCGCTTGACCTGCGCCGGGACATCGCCCGGGTGATCAGGCAGGTCAGGCCGGACCGGGTGGCCTGCCAGTCGCCGGAGCGCAACTACGCCCGGATGCCGGCCAGCCATCCCGACCACCGCGCAGCCGGCTCGGCCACGCTGGATGCGGTCTACCCGGACGCGCGGAATCCGTTCGCCTTTCCCGAGCTGGCCGAAGAAGGCCTGGAGGCCTGGATCGTGCACGACGTGTGGATCTCCGGCGGCCCGGTGCCGACCCGCTTCGTGGACGTGACCGACGTATTCGACCGCAAACTGGCGGCGCTGCGGGCGCACGAAAGCCAAACCGGTCACATGGACGATCTCGAGGACTTCCTCCGCACCATGCTGGGCCGGACCGCCGCCATGGGAGGACTCCCCGACGGCCGCCTGGCCGAGGCCTTTCAACTGGTCGAGATTCGCTGAGGCAGATTGCTGACAGCGGCCGCTTCGGCTAATCACCCGGACAGGCCGTCTTCGGGCAGGACGAACCAGGGGATGGGACTGGTGCGCCGCGCCGCTCGGTCCTAAGTTGGGCATCAGGCGCATCAGCCGTCCCCGGAGGAGCCCGCGCATGACCCAGATCAAGATGACAGTCGACGGCGTCAGCTACGCCGACGAGGTAGAACCACGCCTTTTGCTCGTTCACTACCTGCGGGATGTGCTCGGCAAGACCGGCACTCCGATCGGATGCGACACTTCCAACTGCGGTGCGTGCACCGTGCTGATGGACGGCATCTCGGTCAAATGCTGTTCTGTGCTGGCCGTCCAGGCCGACGGAACCGAGATCACCACGATCGAGGGCCTCGCGAACGGCGAATGGCACCCGCTGCAGAAGGCGTTCAACACCGAGCACGCGCTGCAGTGCGGCTACTGCACGCCCGGGATGATCCTGGCCTCGGCCGACCTGCTCAGGGACAACCCGCACCCGACCGACGAGCAGATCAGGGAAGGCCTAGAGGGCAACCTGTGCCGCTGCACGGGTTACGAGAACATCGTCCGCGCCGTCCGGCGCGCCGCTGAGGCAGGAGCCGGCCAGTGACCGCAACCGCCGAGTCGCCCGCCCCCGAGCTGGGCCGGGCCAGGACCCGCAAGGAAGACGCGCGGCTGATCACCGGCCAGACCACGTGGACCGACAACCTGACCCTGCCCGGGATGCTGCACCTGGCCTTCCTGCGCAGCCCGTACGCGCACGCCAGGATCACCTCGGTCGATGTCAGCGCGGCCCGGGAGCTGCCCGGCGTGGTGGCGGCCTTCTCCGGGGCCGACTTCGCCGAGGAGCAGGGCAGCCTGCCCTGCGCCTGGCCGGTTACGCCGGACATCATCATCCCGCCGCACCCGCCGATGGCGACCGAGGAGGTCCGCTACGTCGGCGAGGCCGTGGCTGTGGTGGCGGCCAGGGACCGGTACTCCGCGGCCGACGCGCTGGCCTCGATCGACGTCAGCTACGAGCCGCTCGAGCCGGTGCTGGACATGAAGACCGCGCTGGACGAGGGCTCGCCGAAGGTGCACGAGACCGGCAACAAGAGCTACGAGTTCGTGTTCCCGACCTCGGGTGACATCGATGCCGCGTTCTCCGGCGCCGACGTGGTGCTCGAGCGCGAGTACCGCCAGCAGCGGCTGATCCCGACCGCGATGGAACCGCGGGCAGTGGTCGCCGCCTGGCTTGGCGAGGACGTCACGCTGTGGTCGGCGACCCAGATCCCGCACGTGCTGCGGTTCGCGATCGCCGCGTTCTTCGCCATCCCCGAGCAAACGATCCGGGTGATCGCGCCCGACGTGGGCGGCGGATTCGGCTCCAAGCTGCAGGTCACTGCCGAGGAAGTGCTGGCCGTCCTGATCTCGCGGCGCATCGGCAAGCCGGTTAAGTGGACCGAGTCGCGCAGCGAAGGCAACATGACCGTGCACCACGGCCGCGACCAGTGGCAGCGGATCGGCATCGCGGCCGACCGCGACGGCCGGGTCCGCGGGCTCAAGGTCGATCTGCTCGCCGACATGGGCGCCTACCTGATGCTCGTGACCCCTGGCGTGCCGCTGCTCGGCGCGTTCATGTTCCCGGCCATCTACAAGATGGACGCCTACGCGTTCAAATGCACCGGAATCTTCACCACCAAGATGCCGACCGACGCCTACCGGGGCGCCGGGCGACCCGAGGCCACGTTCGCGATCGAGCGGATCATGGACGAACTCGCCGTCGAGCTGAACATGGATCCGCTCGACCTGCGCGAGCGAAACTGGATCAAGCACGAGGAGTTCCCTTACACGACGATCGCCGGCCTCGTCTATGACTCGGGCAATTATGAGGCCGCAACCGCTCGCGCGAAGGAACTGTTCGCTTACGACGCGCTGCGCGCCGAGCAGGCCGAGCGGAACGCCCGCGATGACACGGTCCGGCTGGGTATCGGCATCTCCACGTTCACCGAGATGTGCGGCCTGGCCCCCTCCCGGGTTCTCGGCTCACTCGCCTACGGGGCCGGCGGCTGGGAGCATGCGTCGATCCGGATGCTGCCGACCGGCAAGGTCGAGGTCGTCACCGGCTCCAGCGCGCACGGCCAGGGGCACGAGACGGCCTGGAGCCAGATCGTGGCCGATCAACTCGGCGTGCCGTTCGAGGACATCAGGGTGCTGCACGGGGACACCCAGGTGGCGCCGAAGGGCATGGACACCTACGGGTCGCGGTCGCTCGCGGTCGGCGGGATGGCCCTGGTCGGCGCGTGCGACAAGGTGATCGAGAAGGGCAAGCGGGTAGCCGCCCACATGATGGAGGCCAGCGAGAACGACATCGAGTTCGTCGGCGGCCGGTTCGGCGTGCGCGGCGACCCCGAGCAAGGGCGCTCGATCCAGGAGGTCTCGCTGGCCACCTTCGCCGCCCACGACCTGCCCGACGGCGTCGAGCCCTCGCTCGACTCCGACGCGACCTACGACCCGGAGAATTTCTCGTTCCCGCACGGGACCCACCTGTGCGCGGTCGAGATCGACACCGAGACCGGGATGGTGAAGATCCGCTCGTACGTGGCCGTCGACGATATCGGCAAGGCGGTCAACCCGCTGATCGTGGAAGGCCAGGTGCACGGCGGCCTGGCCCAGGGCATCGCCCAGGCGCTGTATGAGGAGGCGGTCTATGACGAGGCCGGGAACCTGCTCACCACCACGATGGCCGACTACCTGATCCCGTCCGCGATGGACCTGCCGTCCTACGTGACCGACAGGACCGAGACCCCGGCCGCGACCAGGCTCGGGGTCAAGGGGGTCGGCGAGGCCGGCACGATCGCCTCCACCCCGGCGGTGGTCAACGCGATCGTGGACGCGCTCCGGCCGCTCGGGGTAAGCGAAGTCGTCATGCCCTGCACGCCAGAACGGGTCTGGCGGGCGATCGAGACGGCCCGCGGCACAGCTGCGGGCCGCGCGGACTCGGCCGCCGACAGCGGCGCGATCAGCGACAGCGCCGTGGGCCACGCCGCCACCTCGAGTGACATCGCCGGAAGCGACGGAGGAGCGGCATGATCCCGGCCAAGTTCGACTACGTGAAGCCCACCTCGCTCGAAGAGGCAGTCCGGGCCCTGGCCGACGGCGGCGAGGACGCCAAGGTCATCGCCGGCGGCCAGAGCCTGCTGCCGCTGCTGCGGCTGCGGCTGTCCTACCCTGACCTGCTGGTAGATGTGGGCGCGCTGGACGAGCTGCGGGGCGTCGCCGACGAAGGCGGCACGCTGCTGATCGGGGCCAGGACCACGCACTACCAGGTGGTGCACGACCCGCTGATCGCCGAGCACTGCGGGCTGCTGGCCCAGGCGACGCAGACGGTCGCCGACCCGGCGGTCCGGCACCGCGGCACGTTCGGCGGCTCGCTCGCGCACGGCGACCCGGCCGGCGACCTGCCCGCCGTGGTGCTCGCGCTGGACGGCACCATGGTTGCCAGGGGCCCCGGCGGGGTCAGGGAGATTCCGGCCGCCGAGTTCTTCGTCGACTACCTGACCACGGCCCTGGAGCCCGGCGAGATCCTGACCGGGGTCCGGGTGCCAAAGCTCGGCGGGGATTGGGGCTATCGTTACGAGAAGTTCCACCGGACCGCGCAAGCATGGGCGACCGTCGGAGTGGCCGCACTGGCCAGGCGATCGAACGGGCATGTGGTGCAGGCCATGATCGGGCTGACCAACATGGGGTCGGTCCCGGTCAGGGCCTCCGCCGTGGAGGCAGCGGCCGCGGGCGCCGAGGCGACCCGCGAGGCGCTGACCGCGGCCGCCGCGAGCGCGGCCGACGGAACCGAACCACCGGCGGACCTGCACGGAGCGCCCGACTACCGGCGCCATCTGGCCCGGGTCCTGACCGGACGAGCACTGGCAGCTGCGGCAGGAGCCTGACATATGGAACTAGAGCACTCATTCACTGTCCCGGTCCCCAAGAACCGGGCCTGGGATGTGCTGCTCGACGTCGAAAGGGTGGCGCCCTGCATGCCCGGCGCCACCCTTGACTCGGTCGACGGCGACGAGATTCACGGCCGGATCAAGGTCAAGGTCGGCCCGATCAACATGACGTATGCGGGCACCGCCCGTTTCATCGAAAGGGACCAGGACGCTGGCGTGGTCACCCTGGAGGCGTCAGGCAAGGAGACCAGGGGCGCGGGCACGGCGTCGGCCTCGGTTCACTCGGTGCTCGAGGACCGCGGCGACGAGACCCACGTCAAGGTCAAGACGACGCTGAACGTGACCGGCAAGCCGGCCCAGTTCGGCCGGGGCGTCATGAACGAGGTCGGCGGCAAGCTGCTGAGCATCTTCGCGGCCAACCTGGCCGCCACGATTGCCCAGGACAACACCGCAGGAACCGACGAGGCCGAGGCCGAGGCCGCTGCCCCGGCCAGTGCCCCGGCCGGCGCCGCTGACTCGGCCGCAGCGGCAGCTCCCGCCCCTTCCGCCGCCCCCGGCGGCACCTCCACCCCCGGCGGCACCTCCACCTCCGGCGGCACCTCCACCTCCGGCGGCGGCAACGGCAACGGCTCGAGCGCGGCGCCAGCTGACGGCTCGGCCACGAACGGGTCCTCGTCCGTCTCCGAAGTCGCTCACTCCTCGGGCAGCGGCACCGCCAGTGCCGGGCAGGCAAGCTCCGCGGAAGGCTCGGCCCAGGCCGGCCCGGGAACACCGGTCGAGGAACTCAAGCTGCCGGTCCGCGCCACCTCCAGCCTGCAGCGCGAAGGCGTACGCACGGCCGGCCAGCTCGCGGCCAAGACCGAGGACGAACTGCTGTCGATCGACGGCATCGGTCCCGCCTCGCTGGTTGACATCAAGGACAAGCTCGCCGAGCTCGGCCTTGGCCTGGCCGGCCCCCCGGCCTCGACGGCGACCGCAAGCTCCGGGCCGGCTGCTCCGGCTGCCAGTTCGAGCCCGGCCAGTTCGAGCCCGGCCAGTTCGAGCCCGGCGCCGCGTCAGGCCGCCGTGCACGAGGCCGCCCGCCAGCCCCAGGACGACTCGCTCAACCTGCTCAAGGTGGCCGGCCTCCCGGTGCTCAAGCGGGCCGCGCCCGTACTCGCCGCGCTGGCCGCCGCCGTGGTCATCGGCTTGACCCGCCGAGCCCTCCGCCGCAAGCGCTAACCCGCAGCAGCCCCAAGGAGCCGCACGCACGGCGAGCACCGCCCCCCCGACGCCGCAACCGCTCACCCCGCGGCGGGCCCCGGGCGCTGCAAGCACGGCGAGCACCACCCCCTGACCGCCGCAACCGCTCACCAGCCACGGTCACCAGTGCCGCAAGCGCGCGTTGCGGCTGCCGAGGCGATGTCCCGCCCCCGAACGCTCGCGCGGCAGTGTATGAAACCGAGGTTCCATCACCGATTTTGTGTATCAAACCCCGGTTTCATGCAGCATCCGGCGTGCTAGTCGCCCGAGACTCGGCGCGATCCGGACATCTGACTACATCCATCGCAGGAGAAAACCCCGCTTAGTTGCCGATAAACGTATTAATTACCCAAGGTTTGTCTTCCATCTTTTGTCGCACCGCGACCGTATAATGTCGTGGATGCGTGACGTCGCCGGCAACTGACAGTGACTACGCACATTCATACTGTCTTATTCTCATCAGGGAGTAGTTGTGACCGTCAGTCTGAGCAAGGGCGGCAACGTATCGCTCTCCAAGCAAGCCCCCGGCCTCACCGCGGTCGTCGTCGGGCTCGGCTGGGACCCGCGCACCACGACCGGCGCGGATTTCGACCTGGACGCCTCGGCGATCATGGTGGACATGAGCGGCAAGGTGCTGTCGGACAGCCATTTCGTGTTCTTCAACAACCTGAAGAGCCCGGAAGCTTCGGTCGAGCACCTGGGTGACAACCTCACCGGCGGTGGCGAGGGTGACGACGAGCAGATCAAGGTGAATCTGCAGACCGTGCCGGCCGAGTGCGGCAAGGTCGTGTTCCCCGTCAGCATTTACGACGCCGAGACCCGGCAGCAGAACTTCGGCCAGGTGCGCAACGCGTTCATCAGGATCGTGAACCAGGCCGACAACAGCGAGATCGCCCGGTACGACCTCACCGAAGACGCCGCCACCGAGACGGCCATGGTCTTCGGCGAGATCTACCGCAGCTTCGGCGAGTGGAAGTTCCGGGCCGTGGGCCAGGGCTACGCGGCTGGCCTGCGCGGCATCGCCCAGGACTTCGGCGTCAACGTCGGCTGAGCAGCCACTACTGGCTGAGCTTTCGTCGGCCACAGAGTCCGGCTTCTCATCGCGACCGGTAGCCCGCGCGTAATCCGGGCCGCCGGTCGCGCTGGCCGCATCGCCACGGGGCACTGGAGGGTTCGTGCTGGCACTGTTCCGGCTTCCGATCGCAGTTACCGTCATCGGCATCGCCGCCGCCGGTATCCTCGGCGGGCCGCAGATAGCCGGCGTCGTGACCATCCTCGCGATCCTTGAGATCTCGCTGTCCTTCGACAACGCGGTCGTCAACGCGACTGTGCTGCAGAAGATGAATCCGTACTGGCAGCGGATCTTCCTGACCGTCGGCGTGCTGGTCGCGGTGTTCGGCATGCGGCTGCTGTTTCCGCTGATCGTGGTCTCACTGGCCGGGCACATCACGCCGGTCGGCGCGCTCAGCCTGGCCTTGCACCATCCGCACCTGTACGCGGCCAAGCTGACCCAGGCGCACCCGGCGATCGGCGCGTTCGGCGGGATCTTCCTGCTGATGATCTTCCTGGACTTCCTGTTCGAGGACCAGGAGATCAAGTGGCTGGCCCCGATCGAGCGGGCGCTGGCCAAGATCGGCAAGCTCGACCAGGCGTCAGCGATCATCGCGCTGCTCGTGCTGATCATCGCGGCGACCACGTTCGCTCAGCACGACGCCATCAAGGTGCTGTTGTCGGGCACGGCCGGGCTGGCCACCTATCTGGCCGTGAACAGCCTCAGCGAGCTGTTCGAGGCCGGGGAGGACGAGGTAGCCGAGGCCGGGGCCGAGGCCGGGGAACCGGCGGCCGCGGCCGCAGCGAACGCAGCAGATGCCGGCGGCGGCGGCGAGCCGAAGGTCCGGGTGCCGCGGAACCTGGCCAGGCTCGGCCTGTTCACGTTCCTGTACCTGGAAGTGCTGGACGCGTCGTTCAGCTTCGACGGCGTCGTCGGGGCCTTCGCGATCACCGATATGATCTTCGTGATCGCGCTCGGGCTCGGCATCGGGGCCTGCTACATCAGGGCCCTCACGGTCTTCCTGGTTCGCCGGGGCACCCTGTCGGAGTACGTCTACCTGGAGCACGGCGCGCACTGGGCCATCGGAGCGCTGGCCGTCCTGCTGTTCGTCACGATCCGCTATCACGTCCCTGACATCGTCACCGGCCTGATCGGCGTGGGGTTCATCGGCGCAGCGCTGGTGTCCTCGATCATGCGCAACCGGCGGGAGGACTCCGAAGCCGGCGCTCCCGTCATCCCGGAACCACTCGGAACCTAAGGACGCCCAGGCCGCGCCCACGTCAGCCACTGCCAACCGCCAGGAGGGTCACGTCATGCCGATCGACTACACCAAGCGAGGCAGCTCGCCGGACCAGCCGGGCGGCGGCAGTGGCGGCGGCGTCAACCTGAGCAAGGTCACCCTGACCAAGAACGCGCCTACCGTCTCGCTCAGCAAGCAAGGCGCCAGCGCCACCAGCGGGGAGCTGCGGGTCAACCTGAACTGGATCTCCCGCCCGCACGGCGGCGGCGGGCTGTTCAGGCGGCAGGCATCCTCCGACATCGACCTGGACCTGGCCTGCCTGTATGAGTTCAACAACGGCCGCAAGGGCGTGGTGCAGGCGCTCGGCAACGCGTTCAGATCGCGCAACGACGGGCCGCCGATCATCTCGCTGGACGGCGATGACCGGACCGGCGAGAGCACCGAAGGCGAGAACCTGCGTATCGACGTGTCCAGGCTCCGCGACATCCGCAGGATCCTGGTGTTCACCTACATCTACGAAGGCACCCCGAACTGGGCCGGGGCGAACGCGGTCGTCACGCTGTACCCGCAGGGCGGCGTGCCGGTCGAGATCCGCCTGGACGAGGCCGACCCGAGCGCCAGGACCTGCGCGATCGCGCTGCTCGAGAGTACGGGCAGCGACCTGTCCATCCGCCGCGAGGTCCGGTACGTGAGTGGCACGCAGTCGGCCCTCGACGCGGCCTACGGCTGGGGCATGTCCTGGACCAAGGGCCGCAAGTGACCTCAGCCGGCCAGGACAAGGCTGAGCCCGGCGGGAACCCCGAGCCCGGCGGGAACCCCGAGCCCGACTCCGACCCGCCCCCGGCCCGGGAACCGACCCCAGGGGAAGCGGCCGCGGAGAGCGCCACCGCAACAGAGGCCACAGACGCCACCGCAGCGCCCGTCACCACAGCGCCTGCAGCCGCGGCGGACTCCTCCACCGAGGCAGCCATCACCGGACCCGCCACCACCGGACCCGCCACCACCGGAGCCGCCACCACCGGACCCGGCACCAGCGAGGACGCGGCCCAGCGCGACGCTGATGTGCAGGAGACTGCTCCGCCAGAGGCTGCTCCGGCCGAGCCGGCCGCCGTTGCGGATGCCGCCGTCGTCGAATTGCTCGCCGAGCCAGGACCGGAGCTACCCGCCGAGCCGTCGGCTGCGGACGCGGGCCTGCTGGCGGCGAGCGAGTTGCTGGGCGCGCTCACCTCGCTGGCCGCGCTGGGCAGCCGGGTGGACGACGTGGCCGCCGCGGCGGCCGAGCTGGTGCGGCTGCGGTCGCGGGATGCCGACCTGATCGCCCGCCTGCACGACGACGTCACCCGGCTGCGGGCCGGCGAGATCGCCGCCGCGCTGAACCCGGTCGTGACCGGCATGATCAAGCTGCACGACCAGATGGTCAGCCTCGGCGCCCTCAGCGACCCGAACAGCCCGGTCGGCATGCTGCACACCCAGCTTCTCCAGATTCTGGAACTAACCTGCGCCGTCCGGCCGTTCATGCCGGAGCCCGGTGAGCGCTTCGACGCTTCGCGGCACACCGGTACCCGGCGGGTCCCGGCCACTGACGCCGCTGCCGACGGCACGGTCGCCCGCGCGATTAAGGCGGGCTTCGTCCGGGCAGATGGCTCTGTCGTCCGCGTCGCCGAGGTGGAAGTGCACCGGCGTTCTGGCTGACCGGCCGCCCCGCCGCCCTGACCCACCCGAGCTTGGAGGACACCGTGGCAAACAAGGTCTTCGGCATCGACCTCGGCACCACCTACTCGTGCATCGCGCACGTGGACGAGTACGGCAGGCCCGCCGTGATCATCAACGCCGACTCCCAGCCGACCACACCCTCGGCCGTGCTGTTCGACTCCCCGACCGATGTCGTCGTCGGCGTCCAGGCCAAGCGGCAGGCCAGGATCCGCCCGGACGACGTCGCGTCGCTGGTGAAGCGGCACATGGGTCAGGCCGACTGGAGGTTCGCCGCGCAGGGTGAGGAGTACTCGGCCTCGGCGGTGTCCAGCCAGATCCTGCGCAGCCTGGCCACGGACGCGACCCGGGCGCTCGGAGAGCCGGTCAGCGACGTGGTCATCACCGTGCCCGCGTACTTCGGGGACGAGGAGCGCAAGGCCACCAAGCTCGCCGGCGAACTGGCCGGGCTGCACGTCATCGACATCATCAACGAGCCGACGGCGGCCGCGTTCAGCTACGGGTTCGCCCAGGAGGGCACGCAGGGCCAGACCGTGCTCGTCTACGACCTCGGCGGCGGCACCTTCGACTCCACCGTGATCACGCTGGCCGAGAAGAGCATCACGGTCGTGGCGACCGACGGCGACCACGCCCTGGGCGGCGCCGACTGGGACGACCGGCTGGCCCAGTTCCTCTCCCAGAAGTTCCGCGAGGCCGCCCCGGAAGCCGGCGACCCGCTCGACGACACCTACGGCGCGCAGGACCTGATCACCTCGGCCGAGGACGTCAAGCAGGCGCTGACCGGCCGCGAGTCGGTCGACGCGCTGGTCGTCTTCGGCGGGGACCGGGCCAGCGTGACGGTGACCAGGCAGGCCTTCGAGGAACTGACCAGCGCCCTGCTGGAGCGGACGATCGCGCTGACCCAGAAGGTGCTCGCCGCGGCCCAGGAGAAGGGCGTCACCAGCATCGACAAGGTGCTGCTGGTCGGCGGCATGAGCAAGATGCCGGTGGTGGCCCGCCGCCTCGCCGAGTCCTTCCCTGAGTTGCCCGAAGCCCAGCTCGCCGACCCCGACCTGGCGGTCGCCAAGGGCGCGGCGATCTACGGCCAGAAGAAGGAACTCGAGAACTTCGTGATCTCCGATCTGGTCGCGCAGGGCAAGCTCGCGCAGGGCCAGACCATCGCCGATGCGAACCCGGTCGACCTGTCCAAGGCGGTCGAGACCACGGCGAGCGAGTTCGGCCTGACCAGCGCGGCCGTCGCCGACCTCGTCCAGACTCAGGTCAGTAACGTCACCAGCCGCGGCTTCGGCGTGATCGTGATGGACAGGGAGACGGACAGCGAATACGTCGACTTCCTGGCCCACGCTAACGACACGCTGCCGATCACCGTGTCCGAGTTGTACTACACCAACGTCGACGACCAGCGGGTGGTCCAGATTCAGGTCGTCGAGCAGGCCACCAGCGTGGAGTCGGCCAAGCCGGAGGACAACAAGGTCATCATCGAGGGCCCGATCGACGACATCCCGGCGGGATTCCCGCGGGGCACCCCGGTCGAGGTGACGTTCTCGATGGGCCGGGACCAGACCATCGAAATCACCGCCCGGCACGCCGCGGTCGCCGACCCGCTGGTGTTGCGGATCGAGGTCGGCGTCTCCTCCAGCGCGATGCGGGAAGCCGAGCAGGCCAAGGTAAATCTGCTCAAGCAGAAGACCTGAATTACCTGATAGTGACTAATAAGTCAACATGAAGTTTCCTGGCGGCGCTAAATCGTTTAACCTGGGGTGAACAGGCTAGGCCGGATTACCGGTCGCGCCTTATTCAGGCGGCATCACCCCGGGGGGAACCGGCATGCGAGCACGAACGAATGGCCGGCTCGGCAGAACCAGGCCCCGCCTCGGCCGGCCCCAGGCCCGCTTGACCTGGGCGCGGGCGGCGAGCCTGCTGGCCCTGCTGCTGGTGCTGGGAACGACGCTTTCGCCAGGCCAGACCGCGAACGCGGCTGGCCGGGCCGGCCCAGCCAGGGCCGCCAACCACACTCCCATCGTGGTCATCGTGATGGAGGGCGGCCGCTACCAGAGCATCGTCGGCAGTTCCCGGGCGCCCTTTATCAATGGCACCATGATCGCGCACGGGTTGCTGGAGACGAATTACCACGCTATTCCCGACAGCTTGCACGACTACCTGCTCATTGTGTCCGGTCGCTCGGCGCCGCCCGCGGACGCGGCGAACCTGTTCGGCAGGCTCGGCCGCGCCCCGACCTGGCGGGAATACATGGAATCCATGCCGTCGACGTGTTATCTCGGCGGCGGCTACCACAAGGTCAACGGGACCGACGCGGCGCTCTACGCCCGCGACCACAACCCGGCGATCGAGTTCTCGAACATCACGCGCACGTCCCTGTGCAGCCGGCTGGTCCCGCTCACGCCGCAGCACTTCCATCCGGACGCGCTGCCGAGGTTCTCCTTCGTCGTGCCGAACGAATGCGATGACATGCACACAATGCCGGTCGACCGGTCGTGCCCGATGTGGAATGGCCACACCAACCGGGCCAGCACCGAAATCCAGCTCGGCGACCAGTGGCTGGCCTCCTTCGTCCCGCTGGTGGCAAGGTCCGCCACGGTCATCGTCACCTGGGACGAGGGCAACCGCGCCGACGAGCACGTCCCGACGATCCTGTACGGGGTCGGCGTCCGCCACGGCGAGCACAGGGCGCTCCTGCACCATCCGAGCCTGGAGGCCGGACTGTACCGGTATTTCCGGCTCGGCGCCGCGCCCGGCCTGGGCGCGACAAGCACGCCGCTGGTCATCCCGTAGGCAGGATCAGCCGGGTCGAGCCGCTGATGCCGCGCTGCTAATCTCATTCCGGAGGCGAGCACACAGCATTTCCTATGGGCGGCACCGAGATCGGCGCGTTCGACGCGACCAGCTACCGGCAGCGAGTGCTCGCTACGCTGCGTTCTGCCGGCCGCCTTGACCTGTCCGATCCGTTCTTCATCGCGGACCTGCCGGTCGACGTGGACGACACCGACCTGATCAGGGCGCGCATCGTCGCGCTGGTGGGGTTCTGGAATAAGGAACGAAGCCCCAACTACAAGGCGCTAGCCGCCGAGCTGGCCGGCCACCGGGCCGACCTGGAGGCCGTGCTCCTGAACCCGGCCCGCCGGGCCGAGCGGGCCGCCGAGGTCAAGTCGGCCAGGGCGGCGGCCGACACGGACCGGTTCGGGGCGCTGGACTCACTGGCCGGCAAGCTCGCGGCCCGGTACGCCGGCCTGCCCAGGTCGCGGCTGCCCGGGCTGGCCCGGCTGGCCAGGAGCCGGGGCATCGATGATGCCGCGTTCGCCGCCTGGGCCCAGCGGCAGCACGTGATCGAGGACGGCGCGGACGCCGAGCCGCTGCCCGCCGCGGTGCGGGCCCAGATCCGCGGCGACCTCGACGAATTCGGCCGGATGACGGGCGATCCGGCCCGGGCGGCGACGCTGTGGACGTTCCTGTCCATCGCCCCGACCACCTCGGCTGACGAGATCGTGGCCCGGCACGCCGAGCTGACCGGGCAGAACGACCGCCGCCAGCACGACAATCAGATGACCGTGGTCGCGAACCTGCTCACCTATGTCCGGCAGCATCTGATCGACGGCGACGCGGCCCGGTACGCGGCCAGCCTGATCGAGGACGCCAGGGACCGGATCAGGGACACCGTCGCGGAGAAGGTCATTGTCGAGGGTGAGCTCAGCGCGGACGACTACGAGACCTGCGTCCGGCGGGTGATGGGGTTCGGCTTCGGGCTGTCCAGCGAGCAGGCCAGGCTGGCCGTCCGCCGGGTCGCGACCGACCTCGGCGCCACGCTGGCGGTCGCGCCGGCCGTCGACTACCTGATCTGCCCGAACTGCCGGGAGCCGCAGCGGGCCTCCGGTCAGCAGGCCTGCCGGTACTGCGGCGCCGACCTGTACGTGCGCTGCCCGGCCTGCGGGCAGCAGGCCGAGGCGGCGGCGGTCGCGTGCGCCCACTGCGGGACCAGCTTCCTGGCCTTCCGCGAGGCATCCGGGCAGATCGAGCGGGCCCGCGCCGAGTCCGCGGCCGGACACCCGCTGGCGGCCAGGGACCTGCTGGCCGGCGCGAAGCGGACCGCCCCGGCCCTGGCCGGGGAGGCCGACCGGCTGCTTGGCGAGGTCGAACGGGTGATCGCGCAGGCCCAGGCCGACTGGCGGGCGGCCGGGCGGGACCTGGCCACCCGCAAGCTGTACTCGGCCGTTCACCGGGTCAGCCGGATCGCCCAGGTCGCGGCGGACGTGCCGGGACCAGACGGCGAGGATGCGGCCGCCCGGCTGGCCGACCTGGCCGACCGCAAGGCCGCGCTGCAGAGCGAGATCACCGCGGCCCGCTCGCTGCCCGGCCCGGAGAAGGAAGCCGAGCTTGGCCGGATTCTCGCGACCGCGGCCGATAGCGGCGAGGCGGCCGACCTGCTCGCCGGGCTGCCACTGGCCCCGCCGTCGGCCCTGCGCGCGCAGCCCACCGCCGACGCCGTCGCCCTGGCCTGGGATCCGGCACCGTTCGCCGGCCCGGTTAGCTACAAGATCAGCCGCCTGACCTCGGACCCTGATGGCGGACCGGCCCAGGCCACGGCGCTGGGCAGCACGACCGCGACCGACTTCGAGGACGCCGGCGTGCCGGGCGGAGCGGTCGTCGCGCACGAGGTCCGCGCCGTCTCCGGCCGGCGGACCTCCAAGCCGGTGACCACGCCGCCGGTGCTGATGGCCCGCGATATCACCGGCCTGACCGCGCGCCCGGACACCTCGGGGGTCACGCTGACCTGGTCGCTGCCGGTCAGCGCGGGACACGTGGTGATCGAGCGGGAAGCCGACCCGCAGGCCGGAGTGAACCTGCCACCCAGGCGGGCCAGGGCCGACAGCCAGTCCTGGCGCGATGCCGGCATGATCCCCGGCGTGGCGTTCCGCTACCGGGTCTTCGCCGAGTACCGCGACACCGACGGCAGGCTGGTCCGCACGCCCGGCGCCGAGGTGACCGCCTCGGTCGCGCCGCGACCGCAGCCGGTCCGCGATATCTGGGCCGGCACGGCCGGCGGACGCACCACCATCGGCTGGGTCCGCCCGGCCGCCGGTGAGGTGCGGATCTTCGCCGCGACCGCGGCGCTGGCCGGGCCGGGCGCCGAGGTCGACCTGGCCGACCTGGCCAGGCGGGGCCGGTATGTCGGTACCGGGCAGCGGCGGGTCAGCGACGAGAACCCCGGCCGGGCGGTCGTCAGCTATACCCCGGTCACCATCAGCGGCGGGCTCGCGGTGGCCGGCGCTTCGGTCTCGCACCTGGCCGTCGCCGCCGCCGGCAACGCGGCGATCGCCGACACCGGCACCGAGCTGGTGCTGACGTTCACGCTGCCGCCGGGGGTCACCGAGGCGGTCGTCGCCGCCCGCCGGGACGCGCCGCCGGCCGGCCCGTACGACCCGGCCGCCCAGACCTGGACGATCACCAACACCAAGCTGGAGATCGACGGCGGGCTGCACGTGCCCGCGCCGCCGGACGGGCGCGGCTGGCATTTCGGCATCTACTCGGTGCTGCGCGACGGCGCGATCCGGGTTGCCGCACCGACCGGACCGCTGCTCACGAGCCGTTCGCCCCGCACGGGTCCATGATCAGGTGGACTTACTCGCTGATAGCCCTAGTTACTCCACTAGATCAAGGGATTCCGTGCAGAACTCCCGCCAGTTGCGGGTGATCTCGGCGGCGGCGGCGTGCCCCGGCTCGGCTGTCACGGTCCCGCCGCCATGGCCAGCGCCGCCATGGCCAGCGCCGCCAGGACCAGCACCGCCAGGACCAGCGCCGCCTGGGCCGGCGCCCCCATCCGCCAGCACCCCGGCCAAGTCCGAACCGGCCGGTACCCAGGCTCGGTCGGCCGCGGCGAGCATGGCCCGGTCGTGCTCGGCATCGCCCGCGGCGAGCCGGACCGGGGCCGCGCCCACCGCTCGCTCGAGCCGTTCGGCCAGGTAGGCGACCGCGTGCTCCTTGCCGAAGCCGGCCGGAAACGCGTACAGCTTGCGGCCGGTCAGCGACACCCGCCAGCCGAGCCCGGCGCACCGGGCCGCGATCGCGGCCAGTTCGACGGCCGGAAGCAGGGTCTCGTCAACGATGGCCAGGCAGCACATGTCGTCCGGCTCGCCGGTACGCATCAGCCACGGCGGCCACCGGCCAACGTCAGCCCCGTCCCGACTGTCAGCCCCAGCCCCAGCCCCAGCGCCAGCCCCAGCCCCAGCCCCAGCCCCAGCGCCACGGGCCGCCGCGGCCCGGCCGCCGACCTCGGCCTCACACCTGCCCCGCCGGCCGCCGGCCAGTATGGGCCGGATCTCGGCGGCCGGGGCGGCGGCGGCCAGCAGCCGGCCGATCCTGGCCGCCCACCCGGCGTCGGGCCCGCCATCGGCGAGGACGACCCCGCCGTTGGCGGCGATCGCGTACGGGGCCGCGAACGGGAGCCGCAGCCGGGACAACCGGGCGAGGTTCCGGCTCGTCGCCGGGCAGATCACCGCGTGCGGCGGCAGCGCGGCGAGTTCCCGGGCGGCGGCCAGGCTCAGCTCCGCGTCGCTGTCGCGCCCGGTGTCCTCGACCCGGCAGGCCGGGAGGGCGCCGCCGAGCTGGGCGATCGCGCGGGCGCTGAAGATCAGCGTCCGGTCCAGGTCGGTGCTGATCAGCACGGGTCTGCGCACGTCAGATCACGGCCCCGGCCTGCGGCTTGACGAGCCCGATGCAGCTATACGGCATGTCCGGGTAGTCGGTGAGCGGTACCTCCCGTTCGGCCGCCAGCAACAGCAGGTGCGCGAGCAGGTCCCGGCTGTCCGGGCGGACCAGCACGAGCCAGGGCAACCGCCGGAGCAGGACCCTGGTCGCCTCCCCGGCACCCGGCTTGACCAGGTGGTGGCTGGGCAGCCCGAACTCGGACTGGACCCGGGCCACCACCTCCCGGCCCGAGAATGTCACCGACCGGTCGCCCGCGTAGGCGGCCGGCCACCGGCGCGCAACCGCCCCGGCCACGGCCGGGAAGCACGAGCTGACCGCGTCCAGGAAGCGAGCCGAGCGGTCTTGCCCGGCCAGCTCGGCGTAGACCTTCGCCCCGTGAAACATGCCTGGTCCGATCAGCTCGTCGTTGAGCACCGTCCGCGAGACCAGGCCGCACACGGTCGAGTTCAGGCAGGCCGACGGGACCAGGATGTCCTGCCGGGTGCCGAACAGGGACGAGCAGCCGCCGGGGTCGGCGATCACCGCGAGCTCGTCGCTCAGCCGCGGGCCGCCGGCCGCGGCGTATCCGGCCAGCGCCTGGGTCAGCTCGGCCGCGATCGCCCCCTTGCCCGTCCAGCCATCCACGAACAGCACGTCGGCCGGATCGTGCCTGGCCGTGATGTGGTCAAGCGCGACCGTGTCGATACCGCGGCCGCGGACGATGGAGATCGAGTAGTGCGGCAGGTCAGCGCCGCGGCAGAACCGGGCCCAGCGCCGCATCAAGATCCCGACCGGGGTGCCGGCCCTGGCCAGCGAGACCAGGACTGGCCGGCCGGCCCGCGCGGCCATCGCCTGTTCGGTGACCACGCCCACGTGCTCCGCGATCGTCGCGGCGAACTGCGCGAGCAGCGCGTCGAACAGGGCCAGGTACCCGGCGCTGGGCGCGAATTCGACCGGCAGCATCTCCGCGTAGTTGCGGCCGCCCTGGATCGCCCGCTCCCGCTCGGCCAGGCCGCGCTCCAGCGCGTACTCCGACAGGTCGGTGAGCAGGAACGTCACCTCGTCCGGCCGGTAACTGCCGCGCACCAGGCTAACCGGCGGCACCGCGCTCCCCCTGACCGGCCGGCCGCAGGCTGAGCACCTGAACGCAAGTACGGGCGCTGGCCGCCAGCGCCGCGATCAGCCCGCCGGTGCGCGGGCCGCGCGGCGCGTCGGTCACCAGCACGATGTGCTCGAAGCCGGGCGCGTTTCCGCGGTCCGAGCACGAACTAGGCGCGACGTTATAGGCGTAGGCCACCCGCTCGCCGTCCTCAGTCGAGGCGAACCGCAGCACGGTCCGCAGCGGGTAACCCGGCTGATCGATCACCACGGCCGGCGTCCTGGTCGTCGTCGACGTCCGCACCTGCGGACCCAGGGCCGCGGCGAGGAGTTGCGGAAGGTACATGAGTTCCTCGTCGCCCAGCACCAGCGTCCGGCCGTCCGCCGGCACCGGCAGCGAGCGCGCCACCCCGGCGATCGCCGCCCTGGCGGCCTGCTCCTGCTCGGGCGCCCAGCCCTGCGCGGCCTGCACGGGCACGCCGTCGGGCAAGGTGAGGCGGGCCCAGCGGACCGGTGCCGCGGCGGCCGGTCCAGGCCCCAGCCCCGGCGGCGCAGCGGGCAACGGCCCGGCCGCGGGCAGTGCCTCGATGAACGCGCGGGCCGCGTCGAGGACGCCCTCGGGCAGCGTGACCTCGCCGTCCAGGAGTGACACACTCACCGCCTCGGCGCCCAGGTCCCTGATCGCGGCCCGCACCAGGTCGCGCTGGTCAGGGTCCCGGCAGTCGGCGAGCGATGCCAGCACGTACAGTTCGCGCGGCCAGCGGGCCTGGATCGCCCGGATAGCGTTGACCGCCGTGCTGCCAGTACTCAGCTCGTCGTCGACCAGCACCAGCGGACGGCCGCCCCCCAGCACATCGTCGCTGGTCAGGGTCAGCGCCTGATCGGTCGCGTGGCTATGATCTTCGGTGAACCGCACGGCCCGCGATCCGGCCGGGCCCGGCCGGCGCGTCGTGTGCAGGTACGGCGCCGGGCCGCCGCCTGGCCCGCAGACGGCGGCGACGCCGTGCCCGAGCCCGGTCGCGGTCTCGGCGAAGCCGACCACGACCGGGACCTGCCCGCCGCAGTGCGACCGGGCCGTGGCGCCGAGCAACGCCGCGGCGTCCAGCACGTCGCTCGCCGGGGCGGGGACGTGCTTGCCGAGTACGCGGGAGACCAGCAGCTGAGCCCGCCGGGGGTTGCGGCGCAACCCGAGCTCGATCGCGTCAGCGAAACGCTCGGCGCCGTCGGCGCGCGGCGTCACCCGCACCCGGATTCCGAGCTGTTCGCTGATCAGGCCCGGCCGCGGCTGGCCCGGGGGGACGACCTCCCGGAACCCCCCGCCGGGCCAGGCCGCAAGGCCGGTCACGGGTGGAGATCTTCCAGGTCGAGCAGGTCGACGAAGGTCCGGTCCTGGCGCAGCACGCCGAATACCTCGGCCCGGCGCAGGATCCCGGCGGCCCACCGCGCGTGCGGCTTGCTCTCGATCATCTTGTTCGCGTACGGGCTGGAACGCACTCCGCCGCCGGCCTCGCCGACCGTGGCAACCGCGTCACCGTACTCCTCGGCCGTCACCACGAGCATCGCGTGCACCGGCCTGACATGCGAGGGATGGATGACGGTCTTGCCGCAAATACCGGTCGCCTTATCCAGCACGACCTCCCTCAGCAACCCGTCCAGGTCCGCCCGCACCAGCTGGCGGCGAACCTGCAGCGCATGGGGCAGATCCGTGCGGCCACGGAACGGAGATTCCCGCAGCTGCGGCTTGAAGATCCGCTCGCCGCCCTCGAAATACTCCCATACCGGACCGGACACCACGAACTGACGGTCCCTGGTGAACACGTTCACAATGTCCGCGATCACGTCCCTGACCAGGGCCAGGTCGTATACGGTCTGGTCGTTGCTGCGGCGCAGCCCGAACAGGCCGCACAGATCGGTCGCGCCGATCCGCACGGCCAGTACCGACTCGGCGTGCGCGGCCAGCAGGGCTCGCACGGCCAGCAGCTCGGCGATCCTGGTCTCGGCATAGATGGTCTCGGGTGACTCCAGCACCGGCATGCCGTACAAGGGCAGGCCGGTCTCTGACCGCATCTCGGCCAGCACGTCCAGGTAGTCCGCGGCGCTGCGCGCGGTGAACTTCGGGAACACGAACCCGGTCAGCGTCGCCGCGGCCGGCCCGAGCCGCTTGGTGAGCGCGCGGACCTGATCGGGATGGCGGACCCGGACGAAGAGCAGCGGCGCGGCCGCCCTGACCGCGTGCATCTGGGCAATCTGCGCAGCGACATTGGCCTCGGCCGCGCCGACGTCGGCGTCCTTGATCGCGTCTTCGAGGCAGAGCACCGCCGAGGTCACCCCGGTCGCCACGAGCGAGCCCGCCCGCCGGGCGTAGTCGGCCCTGGTGCCTGGCGAGTACAAGGTGGCGCCGAGCGCCACGGCCAGCGTCTGGCGGTCGCTGCCGCGGCCGAACGGCTGCGGGACACGGTCGAACAGGGATTCGTCCTGAGCGGCCGTCAGGTATCCGAAGTGACGCACCGGTGCTCCGGGGGAGAGATCGGACCTCGGACAGTACCGACTGAGCCGGCCGTTTCGCAGCGTAACCGGTTAATTCCGGTACGAGAGCGGGCCGCCCGTCCGGCCGCTGGTTACTGTGGAGCGGTGAGCGCGCTGCCCTCGACCCGTAGTTACGCTGAGCACCTCGATTCCGCGGACCCGCTGGCCGGATTCACCGAGCGGTTCGCCCGCCCCGAGGAAGACCTGATCTACCTGGACGGGAACTCCCTCGGCCCGATGCCGCTGGCCACCGCGGCCCGGCTGGCCCAGGTCGCCAGGTCAGACTGGGGCCAGGGGCTGGTCAGGTCGTGGGAGCACTGGATCGGCCTGCCCGCCCAGGCCGGCGACCTGGCCGGCCAGCATCTGCTCGGTGCCGCGCCGGGTCAGGTCCTGGTGAGCGACTCCACCACCGTCAACCTCTTCAAGCTCACCCACGCGGCCCTGGATGCGATGCCGGGCCGGAGCGTGCTGATCACCGATGACGACAACTTCCCCACCGACCGGTACGTGCTGCAGGGGGTGGCCGCTCAGCGCGGCTGCGAGCTGCGGATGATCCGCACCGACCTGGATCAGGGGCTCGACGAGGACACGCTGGCGGCCGCGCTCGGGCCCGACGTCGCCCTGGTGAGCCTGTCGCACGTGGCCTACCGCAGCGGCGCCCTGGCCGACATGGCCCGGATCACCGGCCTGGTGCACGACGCGGGCGCGCTGATGCTGTGGGACCTGTGCCACTCGGCCGGGTCCGTCCCCGTCCAGCTCGACGAATCCGGGGCGGACCTGGCGATCGGCTGCACGTATAAGTACCTCAACGCCGGCCCGGGCGCACCCGCGCTGCTCTACGTCAGGGCGGCGCTGCAGGACCGGCTGCGGCAGCCGGTCTGGGGCTGGTTCGGGAACGCCGATCAGTTCGCGATGGGCCCGGAGTACGACCCGGTGCCGGGGATCGAGCGGTTCGCGACCGGGACCCCGTCCATCCTCGGCACGGTCGCGGTCGAAGAGGGCGTCAGGCTGCTCGCCGAGGCGGGCATCGGCCGGCTACGGGCCAAGAGCGTGGCCCTCACCAGCTACCTGATCCACCTGGCCGACGAGTGGCTGGCGCCGCACGGCTTCCGGCTCGCCACGCCGCGGGCCGACGCCCGCCGCGGCGGCCACGTGACCCTGCATCACCCGGACGCCTGGCGGATCAACCGGGCCCTGATCGCGGCCGGCGTCATCGGCGACTACCGCACTCCCGACCGGCTCAGGCTCGGCCCGGTCCCGATCGCCACCAGCTTCGCCGACGTCTGGAACGGCCTGGACAAGCTCCGCCAGATTGCGGCCGACCGCTCCTACGAGGATCTCCCGGCCGCGCTCTCCCGCGTCACCTGACCGGCGTCAGCCGCGCAGCCAGGCCACCAGCCGGGACGGGACGATAGTGACCGCGAACGGCTGCACGGCGCGGAACTCCTCATCGCCCGCGCTGTGGCAGGCCAGCTGATAGAGGCCATCGGTCAGCTCGAAAGCCGTGATGGCCGGCTCGTCGCGGTCCGGAACAACGATCCAGTACGAATCGATCCCGTGCCGCTCGTAGACCACTTTCTTGATATTCAGGTCGAACAGCGCCGTGCTCCGCGAGCGGACCTCCACTGCCAGCAGCGGCGGCCGGGTCAGCCGTGGGCCCGCGAGGTCGTCGCGCCTGGCCACGACCAGGTCGGGCACCAGCTCCGTGCTGTCCGACATCCGCAGCCCCACCCCCGGGATGATCGCCAGATCGTCCGGGAGTGCGGCGCGCAGCACGTACTCAAGTTCGCCCAGCACGACCTGATGCGGGATGAACGGAGCGGGGCTCACGACGAGGACCCCGTCCACGAGTTCGTACCGGCGGCCGTCATCGGGCGTCCGGTCGAGGTCGGCGACCGTCATCGGCCCGTTCGCCGACGGCCAGTCGCTGGTGAGCGTCACAGCTCCCATGGTGCCTCCTGCCTAACATATCCGCCAGCATGACGGCGGGCACCGACAGTCAGCGCCTGCGCTGGCTACTCCCATTCGATGGTGCCGGGGGGCTTGCTGGTGATGTCCAGCACGACCCGGTTGACCTCGGGCACCTCGTTGGTGATCCGGCCCGAGATCCGCGCCAGCACCTCGTCGGGCACCCGGGCCCAGTCCGCCGTCATCGCGTCCTCGCTGGTCACCGGCCGGAGCACGATCGGGTAGCCGTAGCTGCGCTCGTCGCCCTGGACCCCGACCGAGCGGACGTCGGCGAGCAGCACGACCGGGCATTGCCAGATCCGGCGGTCCAGCCCGGCCGCGGACAGTTCGGCCCTGGCGACCGCGTCGGCGTCCCGCACGATCCGCAGCCGGTCCGGCGTGACTTCGCCGACGATCCTGATCGCCAGCCCAGGTCCGGGGAACGGCTGACGCCAGACGATCTCGGCCGGCAGGCCAAGCTCGGTGCCGAGCGCCCTGACCTCGTCCTTGAACAGCGTCCGCAACGGCTCGATCAGCGTGAAGCCGAGGTCCTCGGGCAGGCCGCCGACGTTGTGGTGAGACTTGATGTTGGCCGCGCCGGTGCCTCCGCCGGACTCGACCACGTCCGGGTACAGCGTGCCCTGGACCAGGAACTCGGCCGCGTCACCCGAGGTGGCCGCGTCGGCGTCGGCCACCTGCCTGGCCGCCTGCTCGAACGCGCGGATGAATTCGCGCCCGATGATCTTGCGCTTACTCTCGGGATCGGTCACCCCGGCCAGCGACGCCGCGAAATCCGCCTGCGCCCCGACCACGACGAGGTCCACTCCGGTCGCGGCCACGAAATCCTGCTCGACCTGCTTGGCCTCGCCCTTGCGCAGCAGCCCGTGGTCCACGAACACGCAGGTCAGCTGGGACCCGATGGCCCGCTGCACGAGAGCGGCGGCGACCGCCGAATCCACTCCGCCGGACAGGCCGCAGATCGCGTGCCCGGGCCCGACCTTGGCCCTGATCTCGTCGACCTGCTCATCGATGATGTTGGCCATGGTCCATTCGGCCCGGCACCCGGCCGCGGCCAGGAAGTGCCGCAGCATCGCCATCCCATGTTCGGTATGCAACACCTCCGGGTGGAACTGCATCCCGTACAGACCCGCCGCCGGGTTCTCGGCGACCGCCGCCGGCGTGCCCGGCGTGCTGGCCGTGACCGTGAACCCGCCGGGGGCGCGGACGCAGGTGTCGCCGTGCGACATCCAGACCCGCTGCGCCTCGGGCAGCCCGGCCAGCAGCACCCCGCCGCGGTGGCCCCCCGCGGCTGGGGCCACGGCGAGCGCGGTCGGCCCGTACTCGCCAGTGCCGGTGCGGGCGACTTCGCCCCCGAGGTCGCGGACCAGGAGCTGGAAGCCATAGCAGATGCCGAGTACCGGCACCCCGGCGCCGAGCAGGCCGGCGGGAGCGGGCGGCGCTCCCTGGGCGTACACCGAGGCGGGGCCGCCGGACAGGATGATCGCCGACGGGTTGCGCTCGAGTAGCTCGGCCGTGCCCGCGGTTGACGGCACGATCTCGGAGTAGACCTGGCATTCGCGCACCCGGCGCGCGATCAGCTGCGCGTATTGCGCGCCGAAGTCGACCACCAGCACCGGTCCGGTCCCGCCGCCCGGCAGCGGCGGCAGCGCAGTCCCCGGCCGGGCCGGGTTTCCCGGATCCACCGCGTCAGCTTACTTGGGTCGGTGCCTTCGGCCCGGCCGCCTGGCCGGGCTCGGCTGGCTGGGGATGGCCTCCCTGGGCTGGCTGGGGTTGGCCCCCCGGGCCGGGCCCGGCCGCACCGGCGCTGGCCTGGGCCGGAGTCTCCGGCAAGGCGGTCACCTTGACCCGGGCGATCCGGCGGCCGTCCAGCTCGGTGACGGTCAGGCGGCTGCCATCCAGCTCGGCCGATTCGCCGGCCTTGGCCAGATGACCGAGCACGGACAGCAGGTAGCCGGCGACGGTCTCGTACGGCCCGTCGGGCAACTCAATCCCGGTCTGCTCGCCGAAGTCGTCCAGGTTCATCAGCCCTTCGACCTCAATTTCGCCGGTGCGGAGCTGAAGCGGCGAATGCCCATCTTCGTCGTATTCGTCCTGAATATCCCCGATGAGCTGTTCAACCAGGTCTTCCAGCGTCACGATGCCCGCCGTGCCGCCGTACTCGTCCACGACGATGGCCAGGTGCGCCCGGTCTCTGCGCATTTCCGACAGCGCGGACATCACGGTCTTGCTGGTCGGCAGCATCTTGACCGGCCGCTTGATCTCTCCGACCCGGGATCCGGTGCGGTCGGGCACGAGCAGGTCCCGCGAGTGCACGAAGCCGACGACGTCGTCGTAGGAATCCTCGAACACCGGGAACCGGGAGTGCGGGCCCTTGGCCGCCACGGCCAGAGCCTGGCTGACCGGCATAGACGCGGGCAGGAAGTCGACCTCGGTCCGCGGCACCAGGACTTCCCGGATCTGCCGCTTGCCGGCATCGAAGACCTCGCTGACAATGTGCCGCTCGTCCGGCGACAGGTTCTGCGCGCCCGCGACCAGATCGCGAAGTTCCTCCCCGCTCATCACGCCGCGGCCGACATTCGGGTCACCGCCGAGCAGCCTGACCACCAGGTTCACGCACCGGCCGATCAGCCAGACAACGGGCCTGGCCAGGACCGCGATCCGGTCCAGCACCGGGGCCGCGATCAGCGAGATCTGCTCCTGCCGCTGCAGGGCGATGCGCTTCGGGGCCAATTCGCCGAGCACGAGCGAGAAGAACGCGATCGCCAGCGTCACCACGATGAACGACAGCAAGTCGGCCAGGTGCGCGGACATGTGGTGGTCCAGCACCCGGCGCAGATCGGCGGCCAGGGTGGCGGCACCGTAGGCGCCGGACATCAGCGTGGCCACGGTCACGCCGATCTGCACCGCGGACAGGAACCGGTTCGGGTCGTGGGCCAGCCGCGCGGCCCGCTGGCCCCGCTTGCCTCGCCTGGCGAGCGTCCTGACCTGGCCCTCGCGCATCGACACCAGGGCCATCTCGGCGGCGGCGAAGAATCCGCCCACCAGAATGAAGGCGAGGACGACCAGTACGTCCCAGCCGACGCCGTGCACGTCGTATCCCTGGTTCTCTGCGGCGGCCGCGCCGGCGCCGGCCGGCAGGCAGGCGTGAGGCGGGCCGGACCACGCGGTCGCGTGGTGTGCGCATCAGTCTAGGCAGTCTGCGGGCCCCGGGCGAACAAGCTGACCTGCAAGCTCGCCTCCGGGCGGGCCGGCCACCCCTGGTCAGGCGCCCGCTGGCGCACCGGCTCGCCCCGCTATGCCATGCTGACCCGGGCGTTCCGCGCGGTCGGCGCAGACGCCGCCGACCAACGGAGGCACCCGTGTCCGCTGCGATCCGCGACGACGCCGCCGCTCTCTGCGGCGACCTCACCGATCTGCGCCACTCGATTCACGCCGAGCCCGAGATCGGCCTTGACCTGCCCAGGACCCAGCGCAAGGTGCTGGCCGCGCTCGAGGGACTACCGCTGGAGATCAGGACCGGGCACGGTCTCAGCTCGGTGACGGCCGTGCTGCGGGGCGGGCAGCCGGGCAAGACCGTCCTGTTGCGCGGCGACATGGACGCGCTGCCGGTCACCGAGCGCACCGGGGTACCGTACGCCTCCCAGGTGCCGGGCGCGATGCATGCCTGCGGGCACGATCTGCACACGACCATGCTGGCGGGCGCGGCCCGGCTGCTGTCGGCCCGCCAGGCCGAGCTGGCAGGCAACGTGATCTTCATGTTCCAGCCGGGCGAGGAGGGCAACGGCGGCGCCAGGATCATGATCGACGAGGGCGTGCTGGACGCGGCCGGGCAGCGGCCGGACGCCGCCTTCGCGCTCCATGTGGCCTCGAGCGTGCTGCCGCTCGGGCTGGTCGCAAGCCGCGCGGGCACTGCGATGGCCGCGGCCGACACGCTGCACGTGACCGTGCGCGGGCGGGGCGGACACGGCTCTCAGCCGCATCTGGCCCACGACCCGATCCCGGTCGCATGCGAGATCGTTACCGCCCTGCAAACGATGGTGACCAGGCGATTCGACGTCTTCGATCCGGTCGTCCTGACCGTCGGGACCTTCCACGCGGGCACCACGGACAACGTGATTCCCGACGACGCTACCTTCGTGGCCACCGTCCGCACCTTCTCGCCGGCCGCCAGGGACCGGGTCAGCAACGCTGCCCTGCGGCTGGTGCGCCAGCTTGCCGAAGCCCACGGCCTGACGGCCGAGACGGAGTTCGTCGACGGGTACCCGGTCACCGTCAACGACGGGTCCGCCTTCGAATTCGCCGCCCGGACGACCCGCGAACTGCTGGGCGAAGGCAAATTCTTCGCCGCGCCCTTCCCCCTGACCGGCTCCGAGGACTTCTCCTACGTGCTGGAGCAGGTCCCTGGCGCGTTCCTCATGATCGGCGCGTGCGCCGAAGGGGCCGACCCGGGCACCGCCCCGTACAACCACTCGCCGGAAGCCGTATTCGACGACGCCATCCTGGCCGACGGCACCGCCCTGTACGCCGAACTGGCCCTGCGCACCCTCGTGAACGGCTAGGTCTCCGGCCCCGGCCCGCGGGTCTGGTGGCAGCCGGTGCTTTACAGACTGGCAATCATGTTGACGGTGACGCCCAGGATGATCGCCCCGAACAGGTAGGCCAGCAGCGTCTGCCGCAGCACCGTGGTGCGGAACGCGGTCGTGAGCAGGTCCGTGTCGGACACCTGGAAGGTCGCGCCCACGGTCAGCCCGATGTAGGCGAAATCGCGATAGCACGGCTGGTCGTCGCAGTGGAAGTCCACGCCGCCCTCGGGCTCGCTGTAGTACAGCAGCGCGTAGCGCAGCGTGAAGATCGTGTGCACGGTGAACCAGGAGACCGCGACCGTGATCACGCCGAGCCCGGCCAGCAACAGCACCTGTGCTCCCTGGGCCGACTTGGCTCCGGTCAGCGCGATCCCGACCGCGGCCATGCTCGCCACGCACGCGGTCAGCGCGATCACGTCGCTGAGCGCGCGGTTCGGGTCTTCGGCCTTAGCCCGCAGCGCGGTCGCGGCTCCATCCATGGGCCAGATCGCCAGCCAGACCCAGAGGCAGTAGGCAGCCGCGGCGATGTCCCAGCCGGCGCTGGGGGCATAGTCGGCGCTGTCCAGGACGGCGATCAGCACGCCCGTGACCAGGCCAGCGACCGCGCAGATGGCCAGTCGCCAGCTGGTCCGGCCGGCCCGCGGTACGGTCGCGCCGACACCGGCCTTCCGTCCTGCCCGCGCCTGGTCGCGCGTACTCGCCTGGCTGCTCATCGGGTTCCTTCAGCTGGGTGCCGGCGATCGGGCCGGAACCGGCGCGATCGAGGGGGGGGGGGGGGGGGGGGGGGGGGGGGGGGGGGGGGGGGGGGGGGGGGGGGGGGGGGGGGGGGGGGGGGGGGGGGGGGGGGGGGAGGGAGAGGGGGGGGGGCTCGGCCGCCGAGGCCCACGGTCGGCTATGGCCGCTCACGCCGGTGG
>JBPCKO010000160.1:0-4265 GCA_051004215.1 Streptosporangiaceae bacterium
AACACCTTGGCAAAGTTGGGCGCGGCAATCCGGACTGAGTCCGCCGCGATCTTACACCGCGAGAGTTTCTGAACATGGGTACGGCCCGGCCCGCTCTGTTTTCCGGGCCGTACTCGTCGTCATTGGATGCCGGTTCTCGCCCGTCTTAGCCGGGTCACGCTGCCTTGACCGGGACCGGGGCGCACGGCTGCTCGGGGCACGGGACCGGTGCCGGCCCGGCGGGCGAACCGCGGAAGGCGCTGAGCTCGGCGGGGGGAGCGGCGGTCACGAGGATCCCGCCGCGCCGGGCGCGGCGTGCTGCACGAGCACGCCGCCCCCGGGTGGCCTGCGCCTGCATGTCCTTGACGTGCTCAGCGGCGGCCATAGCGATGATCTGCGGATGCATGCCAACCTCCTGGGTCGCGGGCCTCGTTGACCCGCTGATCTCTAGGAAACCGGTAAGGCCACCCCTGTCGCATCGGGAAGATGTCCTATCTATGGCCGGTGCCGCGGGCTTAGTCCGGCCTGGGCGGCCGGGCCCGCTAGGACGGTCTCCGCGGAGACGTGTTTTCGCTGGTCAACGGGCTCCGGCCAGCGCCACGAGGGCGCTCGCGAGCAGGAAGGGGCCGAAGCTGAGCCGGCTGCGCAGGCTCGCCTGGCGGCGGGCCAGCAGGACCAGGCCGCAGACCGCCGCGGCCGCGAATGCGAGCACGGTGCCGGCCAGCACGAAGCGCCAGCCAAGCCAGCCAAGCGGGAGGCCGAGCAGGCCGGCCAGCTTGACGTCACCGCCGCCAAGCTCACCCTCGCTGAGCAGGCCGAGCAGGAGATAACCGGTCCCGAGCAGCAGTGCCGCCAGCAGCGCCCTGACCAGCGCGGGCCACGCGTTCCCGGCCGCCGCGGCCAGCGTGAGCAGGGTGAGCACGGCCGGGTAGGCGGGCAGGGTGAGCTGGTCGGGCAGCCGCTGCACCGCGCCGTCGATCTGGGCGAGCGCGACGCCGAGGACGGCGAGCAGCGCGAACGCGGCCGTCGCCGGCCGCGGCCCGGCCGCGGCCACGATCAGCGCCACCACCGCGGCCGTGGTTAACTCGATCGCCAGCGGTGCGCCGATCCACGTCCCGCAGCAGCCGCAGCGCAGGGCCGGGCGACCCGGAAGGCCGGCCGCGCAGCCACGGCAGGCAGTCTCGTCCGGTTCGCCGCCGCGGACGGACAGCCGGGCGACCTGGCCGCGCATGAGCGTTCCCGCCGCTAATCCGGCCGCCGCTCCGGTCGCGATCCAGGCCCCGTCCATTGCTGTCCTTCCCGCTTCCCTGCCGCCATCATGCCGGGTCAGGCATGATCCCAGGGTGCCGTATACCAACTTCTTCCTCGGCAGCGTAACCGTCGCGGGTGCGCTGACCGGATTGCTCTTCGTCGCCTTGTCGGTCGCCCAGTCGCGCGGCCGGGGGCTGGAGTCCGCCGAGCACCAGGCCGTGGCGGCGACCGCGTTCACCGCGCTCGTCGACTCGCTGTGGTCTCGCTCGTCGCGCTGCTGCCGGGGTCCGGCCAGCAGAACGGCGGCATTGACACGGCGAGCTTCCTGCTGGGCGTGCTCGGGGTGACCAGCACGGCGTCGCTGACGGTGCGGCTATGGCGCGCGCGGTCGGATAAGGAGCTGAGCAACCGCTGGCCGTTCCTGCTGCCGCTGATCGTCCTGATGTACGCGGCCCAGGCGATAACCGCCTACACCTCGTCGAGCCCGGAACGGACCGGCTCGATGTTCGTGCTGATCTTCTTCGCGATCGGCATCATCAGGTCCTGGGAACTGCTCGGGCTGCGCGGCGGCGGGCCGCTCGACATCCTGGTCCGCCGGGCCGAGGCCGCTGTCCCGGGGAAGACGCGGGACAGCGAGCCGCCGCCGGACGGGGGCCGGGCGGCGGCCTGACCCGCACCATGCGCGAGGCCGGTCAGGGCGGGTCGCCGGTCAGCTCACGATGATCGTGAAGTAGGTCGGGCCGGCGGCCGAGCCGTCCCGGCCGGTGACGGACACGTGGTAGGTGCCCGCCGCCGACGGCGTCCCGGTGATGTGGCCGTTGGTCGAGTGCGCGATCGAATGGACGGACAGGCCCCCGGGCAGTCCGCTCGCGCTGAAGTGCAGCTGAGAGACCTTCCTGGTGTCCAGGCCGGTGATCTTGACGGTCAGTGAGTGCCCGTGGACCGCGTGCACCGGGCCCGGATCGACGAGCGTGACCCGCCGCACCGACGCCCGGACGGTGAACCCGGCGATGCCGTCCGGCGTGCCCAGCCCGGTCGGGCCGTCGAATCCTCGTTTACCGTGGCAGAGGTACCGCTGGGTGCCGCAGGTGCCGTTGGCTCCGGTGGTGACGTCGAACAGGTGCCTGGCCTCCAGGTACGGGTACTGCGCCGGGTAGGTGTTCGCGACCGGCGTGCCCGCCAGCGCGTAGATCGCGGTGACGATCGGGGTCGAGGCGCTGGTGCCGCCGATCTCGTAAAAGCCGGGCGACCGGACGCCGATGCTGGTGTAGATCACGACACCGGTATTCGGGTTCGCAACCGCGGCGGCGTCGTTCTCGGTGCGCTTGGCACAGCCGCCCGCCTTGGCGTCCTGGCGCTGCCAGGACGGCTTGGCCTCGTACGTCGAGCAGCCGGAGGCGGTCCCGTCCTTCGGGCTGTTCGCCGCCGTGCCCCAGACGGACTCGGTCCAGCCACGGCCGCCGCCCGAGTGCGTCAGCGAGGTGCCCCCAACCGAGGTCACGTACTGCACGCTGGCCGGGTAGGTGGAGCCGTAACCGAGGTCGCCGGCGGCGAAGTCGATCACGTGGCCCGGGTGGTTGAAGTTGTGGTTGTACCGGTTCTCCGCCGCGTACTCGTAGTTGCCCCAGCTGTTCGAGACGTACCTGGCCTTCCTGGCCGCGGTGTTCTCGGCGGCGTACAGGTTGGCATTCGAGTTGCTCGTGGCCTCGATCAGGTCGATATGGCACAGCGGGCAGACCGCCGACACCATGTCCAGGTCGAGTGCCTCCTCGACGGCCCAGCCCTTGTTTTCCCTGGGCAGCGGCCGGCTGGCGCCCTTCTGGTTGTACAGGTGCAGGCAGCCGCTGGACGTCGTGCACGCGGGCAGGCGGAAGGTCTTGCGGAACTTGGCCAGGTCAGCGGCCGCGTGCGGGTCGGAGAAGGCATCGACGATCGCGACCGTCCGGCCCCGGCCGTTGTGCGCCGCGTAGCTCACCAGGCGGTAGGCCTTCTGCAGGTCCGAGGGGGTATACGGGCCGTTGGCCTGGGGCGCGGCGGTCCGCCTCATCGCGGCGTTCGCGGTCAGGGCGACCGGCTTGATGATCGACATACACGTCATCGACGTCCCGGCCGACGCCGGCGGGCAGACGTAGCGCTCGCCTGCCGGGAGCGCGGGCCGGGCGACCTGACCAGCCTGGGCAGCGTGGCTCTGGGCGTGATTCTGCGGGGCCGCCGACGCGATCACGGGAGCGGACATGACTCCCGCGGCGGCGACGGCAGCGACCGCGACTGCCTGTCGGGGAAGCACCACTCTGCGCACAGTTCCTCCGGTATCGACGGTTGACGTTCGGTACGGATGCCAGCCGCCACTTATATCACGGTGCGCACTTTCGGCACGTTATATTCGTTTCTATCGCTAACGATCGCAGGTGGGTGGCCGGCCGCGGGTGGACGGCGGCCGGGGACCGGCGGCCGCGGGCAATCGCCATCGAGAGCAGGCCGAGGCCGGCGGCCGCGACGGCGGCTCCGGCGTAGATTCCCGGCAAGGTCAGCCCGGCCGAGCGCAGCGGCCCCACCCCGAACGCGGCGATCCCGTAGCCAAGCTGGTAGCAGGCGATGACGCCGCCGGCGACCGACGCCGAGATGGCTGTCATCGCCTCCTGGCCGAAGCTGATCGTCAGCGGCAGCAGGGCGGAGCAGCCGAACCCGGCCAGGCCGAAGGCCAGTACGCCGGCCCAGGCGGTGCGCGATGGCAGCAGCGCGATGAACGCGAACGCGCCGGCCAGCACGAAGGGCAGCAGGCGGAACGCGAGCCGGCTCGGCACCCACTTCTGGACCACCGCGAACAGGACCCGGCCGGCCGTGACCATCGCCCAGAACACGGTCAGGGTCAGCGCGGCCGTGGTCGCGGACACGTGCAGGGAGACCAGGTCGATCTGTGACCAGTTGCCGTTCATGGTCTCGCAGAAGCCGTACAACGTGGCGAACACCGCGAACACCCAGAACAGCGGCGGGATCGCGGGCCGCGGGCGGCCAGGCCGGGCGGCGGACTGGCC
>JBPCKO010000161.1:0-2717 GCA_051004215.1 Streptosporangiaceae bacterium
CCGTCCCCCTGTTCCCGCTTCAGCGGCTCGCCTGTTTCGAGAAGCCGAAGTCCACTGGGGCAGTTTCGGCCAGATCGGGCGCGGCCCTGGCCGCGGCCAGGCCGGGGCCAGCCCGCGGCGCGCCGACGGCCGCCGGAGTCGCGGCCCGGCTTTCGGCGCTGCTCGGCCCGGGCAACCTCGGCGCGAGCACCGGCGCCATGGTCACGAATCTGTCCACCGGCCAGGTGCTGTACCAGCTGAACCCGGCCACCGGGTTCGCCCCGGCCTACACCACCAAGATCGCGACGGCCATCGCGGCCCTGGACACCCTCGGCCCCGGCGCCCGGTTCACCACCAGGGTGGTGCTGCCGGCCGGGCGGCCCGCCGGTTCCGCGGTCCCGGCCGGCCGGCCGGCCCGAATCGTGCTGGTCGGCGGGGGCGATCCGACCCTGGCCGCCGGGCGGTTCCCCGCCGCCGATTACCCGCAGCCGGCCACGCTCAGCGCTCTCGCCGCGGCAACCGCGAAGGCGCTGGGCCAGCGGCAGGTCCGGACGGTGCGCCTCAGCTTCGACGCCACCCGCTTCGGCGGCCCGCTGGTGGCCAGCGGCTGGAAGCCGTTCGGGGCTCCCGGCAACTACGTCTCCAGCGGCAACGTCACCCCGATTACCGGCCTTGAGGTCGACCAGGGCCGCCTGACCGCGTCCGGCTCGCCGGAGGACGCAGACGATCCGGCCAACTACCGGCCCAGGTCCGTGCGCCCGAGCGCGGACGCCGCGCACGCGTTCGCGCGGTTCCTGAGCAAGGACGGCATCACCGTGCGCGGGACGCCGCGGGCCATCAAGCACCCGCCGCCGCGGTCGGCCGGCCCGGCGACCGAGCTCGCCGCGGTGCAGTCGCCGCCGCTGGCGGCCATCGTGCAGCAGATGCTGACCGAGAGCAACAATGTCATCGCCGAGACGCTGGCCCGGCAGGTAGCGGTCGCGACCGGGCGGCCAGGGACGTTCGACGGCGCCGCAGCCGCGGTGATGGCGGTCGACGCCCGGCTGAAGGTGGCCGGGCTGCACCTGCACGACGGCAGCGGCCTGTCGCCGCTGGACCGGATCTCGCCGCGCGCGCTGGTCGCCCTGATCACGCTGGCCGCCAGGACCGGCCCTGGCCGCCTGCGCGGTGCGGTCACCGGCCTGCCGGTGGCCGGATTCTCCGGCACGCTGGGCCCCGGCAGCTTCTTCGGGCCGTTCGGCCACGTCGCGCTCGGCGCGGTGCGGGCCAAGACCGGCAACCTGACCCACGTCGCGACGCTGGCCGGCCTCGCTGATACCTCAGGCGGCCAGATCCTGGCGTTCGCGTTCATGGGCAACGACATTCCGTCCAGGCTCGGCACGCAGCCCGAGCTCACGCTGGCCGAACTGGCCACGACGCTCGCCGGATGCGGCTGCCGCTGACGCGAGGCTCGCCCGGCCACGTACGGTGTAACGGTGAGCAGCGCCCAGATGATCGACTGGAATGTAGCCGCGTCCACCGCGACCCGATGGGTCAGGCCTGGTCCTCAGGTCAGCCTGGCCGAGGCCAGGCGGGTCGTGGCCGAACTGCGCGAGCAGGCCGCGGTCGTCGCCGAGCCGGTCAGGGCCGTGACCGGGCTGTCCGGCGACGGCGATGGCGGCCAGGTCGCGATCGTGGACCGGCCCGGCTGGATCAGGGCCAATATCAGCGGCTTCGAGGTCGTGCTCGACCCGCTGGTCGAGCGCATGCGGGAGGTCGGCGCCGCCCCGGCGGCCGGCGGGGTGGTGACCGCGGTCGGGTCGCGGATCACGGGCGTGCAGGCCGGCCTGATCCTGGCCTACCTGGCCAGCCGGGTGCTGGGGCAGTACGAGCTGTTCCTCCCGCCGGACCCCGACCGGCCGGCCGACTCGGCCCCGGCCGGACGGCTGACCCTGGTCGCCCCGAACATCGTGATGGTCGAGCGCGAGCTCGGCGTCGATCCGAGTGACTTCCGGCGCTGGGTCTGCCTGCATGAGGAGACGCACCGCACCCAGTTCACCTCGGTGCCGTGGCTGCGTCCTTACGTGCAGCATGAGATGACCGAGTTCCTGCTGGCATCCGACCTCGACCCGGCGTCCATCCTGAACCGGCTCAAGGCCGCCGCCGAGGCGGTCGGCGGGGCTGTGCGCGGCAACGACGGCGCCAGCCTGATCGAGGCCATGCAGAGTCCGGCCCAGCGCGAGATCCTGGACCGCCTGACCGCCGTGATGACGCTGGTCGAAGGACACGGCGACTACGTCATGGACGCCGTCGGGCCGGCTGTGGTGCCGACCGTCGAGCAGATCAGGGCCAAGTTCAACGCCCGCCGGGGCTCGGGCGGCCGGCTGGAGCAGGCGATCCGCCGCATTCTGGGCATCGACCTGAAGATGCGGCAGTACCAGCAGGGATCGGCGTTCGTGCGGACCGTGGTCGAGGCGGCCGGGATGGACGTCTTCAACCGGGTCTGGACCTCGCCGGAGACGCTGCCGACCCAGCAGGAGCTGACCAGGCCGCGGTTGTGGCTGGAGCGAGTCGGCGGCCCAGGGGCGGGCGGCCCAGGGCTGCCCGAGCTGACCGGTCCCGAGGCAGACGGCCCGGCGGCGACCGGCCCGGCGGCAAACGGCCCGGCGGCAAACGGCCCGGCAGCAAACGGCCCGGCAGCAAACGGCAGTGGCCCTGGCCCGGACGCCGGCGGCGCGGGCCGGCAGGCTGGTTAACCG
>JBPCKO010000162.1:0-4472 GCA_051004215.1 Streptosporangiaceae bacterium
GTCCTGCCTGGTCGCCGGCCGCGCTGGCCGACGCTGCCCGAGCTGCTGCTCGGCGCGGCGCTCATCGCCGGCCTGCTGGCCGCGCTCCTCAGCCACGGCGGGGCCGCCGGACCTGGCCGGCGCCCGAGCGGCCACCCGTCCGTCGCCAGCCACCCGAGCACATCCGCTCCGCCGTCCGTTTCGCCCTCCGTTTCGCCCTCGGCGCTGCCCACGAGCCCCTCCCGCCCCGGCGGGGCGCACCGCCCGTATCCTCCGGTCGCCACGGCGGCCGGGCGGTTCGTCGCCGTGCTGCAGGCCGGAATATCCTCCGGGGAGGTCAGCCAGCAGGCCGGGCAGAACCTGTTCAACCAGCTCAGCCAGCTGCTGTTCGAGGCCGCCCGGGCAGAATCCCCAGCAGGTACAGCAGCGCTACGACCAGCTCGTGCAGCAGTACGACCAGTACCGGTCGAACAACCAGATCACCGGCCAGTCGGCCGCCGACCTGGGTTACGCGCTGAGCCTGCTCCGCCACGCGGTCGGCGCCCGCTGACTCGCTGCTCGATGTTGCTACCGGTGGTAGCATTGAGATATGAGCGCGCCGGAAGCTGAACAGCTGAGTGCGCTCGAGCAGGCGCTGCGGCAGGCGCTCGGCTCGCTGCCGCGCGACCAGGTGGTCAAGTGCATCGCCTCGGTCCTGCCCGCATCGGCCTTCGTCGGCAGCACCGGCCCGCTGCACGGCGGCAAGGTGAGGAAGGTGAGTGTCTCCATGCCCGAGGAACTCGCAGACGCCGTCCGGGCTCGCACCGGCGCCGGCGGCTTCAGCCGCTACGTCGCCGATGCGGTCCAGGAGCAGGTACGGCTGGATCTGCTCGACGAGCTTTCCGCTGAGCTCGAGGCCGAGTTTGGCCCGATCCCCGAGGACGTGCGTGACCAGACCAGGCGGACGTGGCCAAACTGCCGGGGCTAGTAGGCGGCGCCCTCGTCCTCGACGCCGAAGGGCTGGTCAAGCTCGCCCGGGGAGACGCCATCGCGCGCTCGTATTTCGAGGACGCCAGAAGCGCCAAAGGCGCGATCGTATCCGCGGCGACCACGTTGACCGAGGTCCTGCGTGGCCGACCGGCGGATTGTTCGCTGCACCGCGTGCTGAACAAGATGACCGTCGTCCCCGTCGACCGCGAGCTGGCCAGGGCAGCTGGCGAGCGGCTTGGGCGCACGGGCCTGTCCGGGCACCGGTGCGCGCTGGACTCGATCGTGGCAACCGTCGCGCTCGCTCTGCGCGGCCCGGTGGTCTTGCTCACCGGCGACCTCTCTGAGATGGTCCGGCTGACCGAGGAGCCCGCGCGCCCGAAAGGCGAGCGTGTCGTGGTGATCCGCGTTTAGCGGCCGCCGGCGCGGCGTCGTAGGGTTCGGCTTGTGACCGTTCTCGCCAGCGCGCTGGATACCGCAGGCGCCGAGTTCCAGGTCAGGCGGGAGGTCATGCTAGGCAGGCTGGCCGAGCTGGATGCCGAGCACGCCAAGGCGATCGGCGGCGGCGGGCCCAAGTACGTCCAGCGGCATCGCGACCGCGGCAAGCTGACCGTGCGCGAGCGGGTCGAGCTGCTCGTCGACCCCGACTCGCCGCTCCTCGAGCTGTCCGCCCTGGCCGGGCACGGCACCGGGTTTCCGGTCGGCGGCAGCAACGTCAGCGGAATCGGCGTGATCTCCGGGATCGAGTGCCTGATCAGCGCGAGCGACCCGACCGTGCGCGGCGGCTCGACCAACCCGTGGTCGCTGCGCAAGTCGCTGCGCGGGATGCAGATCGCCATGGAGAACCGGCTGCCGCTGGTCAACCTGGTCGAGTCCGGCGGCGCCGACCTGCCCACCCAGAAGGAGATCTTCATCCCCGGCGGGCAGATCTTCCGGGACCTGAGCCGGATGTCAGCCGCGGGCCTCCCGACGATCGCGCTGGTGTTCGGCAACTCCACGGCCGGCGGTGCCTACGTGCCGGGCATGAGCGACTACGTGGTCATGATCGAGGGCCGGTCCAAGGTCTTCCTGGCCGGGCCGCCCCTGGTCAGGATGGCGACCGGCGAGGAGTCCGACGACGAATCGCTGGGCGGCGCGGCAATGCACGCGCGGCAGTCCGGGCTGGCCGACTTCCTGGCCGATGACGAACGGGACGCGCTGCGCATCGGCCGCTCGATCGTGGCCCGGCTGAACTGGCGCAAGCCGGGGCCGGGTCCTGGCCGCCCGCCGGCCGGGCCCGCGCTCGACCCCGAGGACCTGCTCGGCATCGTGCCGCAGGACCTCAAGGTGCCGTTCGACCCGCGCGAGGTGATCGCCAGGATCGTCGACGGCTCGGACTTCGACGAGTTCAAGCCGCTGTTCGGGTCCAGCCTGGTGACCGGGTGGGCGGCGCTGCACGGCTACCCGGTCGGCATCCTGGCCAACGCCCGCGGCGTGCTGTTCAGCGCCGAGTCCCAGAAGGCGGCCCAGTTCATCCAGCTCGCCAACCAGATCGGCGTGCCGCTGCTGTTCCTGCAGAACACCACCGGCTACATGGTCGGCGCGAGCTACGAGCAGGCCGGGATCATCAAGCACGGCGCCATGATGATCAACGCCGTGTCGAACAGCCGGGTGCCGCACCTGACCGTGGTGCTCGGCGCCTCGTACGGCGCGGGTAACTACGGCATGTGCGGGCGGGCTTACGACCCTCGCTTCCTGTTCAGCTGGCCCAGTGCCAGGTCGGCCGTCATGGGGCCGCAACAGCTCGCCGGAGTGCTGTCGATTGTCGGCCGCCAGGCGGCCGTGGCTCGCGGCGAAACCTACGACGAGGCGGCCGATGCGGCCATGCGCGCGATGGTGGAGGAGCAGATCGAGGCCGAGTCCCAGGCGTTCTTCCTGTCCGGCCGGCTGTACGACGACGGCGTGATTGACCCGCGCGACACCCGGTCCGTGCTGGGCATGTGCCTGTCGGTGATCGATGGCAACCCGGCCGCCGGAACCTGGACCCAGCCGCCCACGGCCGCCGGGCCGGCTGGCCGGTTCGGCGTCTTCAGGATGTGAGGCCGGCGTGATCAGCTGCCTGCTCGTGGCGAACCGCGGCGAGATCGCGCTTCGCGTCTTCCGGTCCTGCCGGGACGCCGGGATCGGCACGGTCGCGGTGTTCTCCGATCCCGACTCCGGGTCGCCGCACGTGTCCGGGGCCGACGCCGCCGTCCGGCTGCCCGGGTCAGCGCCGGCCCAGACCTACCTGAACGGCGAGGCCATCGTGGCGGCCGCCCTGACCGCCGGGGCTGACGCCGTCCATCCCGGCTACGGTTTCCTGGCCGAAGACCCGGCCTTCGCCCGGCTAGTCCTGTCGGCCGGCCTGACCTGGGTCGGGCCGCCGCCGGAGGCGATGGACGCGATGGCGCGGAAGATCCGGGCCCGCAAGTCGGCGGCGGCGGCCGGCCTTCCCGTCCTGCCTGAGCTCGATCCGGCCGCCGTCAGCAGCTTTCCTGTCCTGGTCAAGGCCTCGGCCGGCGGCGGCGGGCGGGGCATGCGGGCGGTCTTCGCCGCCGCGGACCTGGCCGCCGCGATCGAGTCCGCGCAGCGCGAGGCGCAGGCGGCGTTCGGCGACGGGACCGTGTTCTGCGAGCCGCTGCTGACCGGCGCCCGGCACGTGGAGGTGCAGGTGCTCGCCGACCACCACGGCACGGTGTGGGCACTGACCGAGCGGGACTGCTCGGTCCAGCGCCGGTACGCCAAGGTGATCGAGGAAACGCCGTCTCCGGCCGTCGGCCCCGCGCTGCGGGACCGGCTGGCATCGGCGGCCGCGGCGCTGGCCACGGCGGTCGGTTACGTCAGCGCCGGAACGGTCGAATTCCTGGTCGGCGGACCAGGGTCCGACGGCGAGCGCGAGTTCTACTTCCTGGAGTTCAATACCCGGCTGCAGGTCGAGCCCCCGGTGACCGAGTGCGTGCATGGCCTCGATCTGGTCGGGCTGCAACTCGCGATCGCGGACGGGCGCCCGCTGCATGGCCGGCCGCCTCCGGCGGCCGGCCATGCGATCGAGGCCCGGCTGTACGCCGAGGACCCGGCCGACGGCTTCCGGCCGTCCGCGGGTCCGGTGCACGCGATCGCGGTGACCGGCGTGGACGTGGCGTTCGGCCTGCCGCCCGGGCACGGCGCCGGCGCGGGCTCCGGTCATGTGCCGGCGCCGTTCCTGCGGCTCGACTCCGGGGTCGAGGCCGGCTCGGTGGTCGCCCCGTACTACGACGCGATGCTGGCCAAGGTGATCGCGTGGGCGCCGGACCGCGAAGGCGCGGTCCGGCGGCTCGCCGCGGCCCTGACCTCGGCCCGGCTGGCCGGCCCGGCGACCAACCGCGACCTGCTGGTCAGCGTGCTGCGCGGCCGTGCGTTCGGCTCTGGCCAGGCCGATACCTCGCTGCTGGCCGGCTTCGACTACGCCGCGCTGGCGCCCTCCGGTGAGCTCTGCGAGCTGGCCGCCGCGGCGGCCGCGGGGGGCGGGG
>JBPCKO010000163.1:0-7955 GCA_051004215.1 Streptosporangiaceae bacterium
GGCGTGCGGAGCGCTGGCCGCGGACCTCGGCAGGCGCGGCGTCCCGGCCCGGGCGGGGCCGCCGCCGGCGGGCGCGATCGTCGTCGGGCCGATGGGCACGCTGGTCAAGGCCGCGACTGCGCTGGCCGCGACGGCCCAGGATGGCGGTACCGGCGCGGGCGATAACGAGGCCGGGTCCGGCCCAGAGGATGCGCGCGGCGAGCTGGCCCCGGCGCACCTGGGCGTGGTCGGCGGCACCAGGGAGGGCAGCGACGACATGGACCACTGGGTCCAGGCGCTGGCCCGCGAGGAGCCCTCCGGCAGTGACAGTTCCGGCAGCGCCAGTTCCGGCAGCGCCAGTTCCGCCAGCGACAGTTCCGCCAGCGACAGTTCCAGCACCGACAGTTCCAGCACCGACAGCCAGCCCGGGATCGGGCCGCAGGAGAGCAGGCAGCCGTGACCACTTCCGACGCACGCCTGGCGACCGACCGCGAGGGGATCGCCGACTACCGCTTCGTCCGCTTTCTGGGGGCCGGCAACCACGGCATCTTCTATCTCGCCTACCGGCCGGAGCGGTTGGCGGTCGACGCGGAGTTCGTGGCGGTCAAGGTGCTGTCCAGCTCGAACAGCCAGGACACCTTCCGCCGGGCGACCCGCGAGCTGGCCGCCTTCGCCGCGGTTCGCTCGCCGTACCTGGTCACCCTGTACGACGCCGGCCAGCAAGGCGACGACCTGTACTACTCGATGGAGTACCTGCCGGCCGGCTCGCTGGCCGACGCGATCGGCTCGCTGCCCCCCGGGCACGTGCTCGCCGCCGTCGCCGACGCGGCCAGGGCGGCCGACGCCCTGCACGACGCGGGCATCGCGCACAACGACATCAAGCCGGGGAACGTGATGCTGCACGACGGCCACGCCAAGCTCAGCGACCTGGGCCTGAGCCAGCTGCTCGCGCCGGGCCTGACCATCACCGGAATCGGCTCCACCGGGTCGGTGGAATTCCTCGACCCGGCGGTGATCAGGGGCGAGATGCCGGGGCGGGCCACCGACATCTTCGCGCTCGGGGCCACGTTGCACCGCGCGCTCACCGGGACGGGCCTGTACGGCGATCTGCCGACCAACAACACCATGCTGGCCATGCGGCGGGTGCTGTCGCACGATCCGGAGATCTCGCCCGGCCTGCCCGCCGATGTGCGCGCGGTCATCGCCGCGGCGATCGACCCTGACCCTGGGGGCCGCCCGGCCACCGCGGGCGAGCTGGCGGAGCGGATCGACGCGCTGAACGAGGTGCTCTAGCCGGCCACCCGCGAGCGGGCCGGGACCGGGTTCTGCACCGGGGCCGGGGCCACCGAGTTCGGCTTGATCAGCTTCGTCGCGACCGGGATCCACAGCGCCGCAAAGATCAGGCTGCCCGCGATGTCGGTCGGATGGTGCTCGCCCCGGTACATCCGCGACAGCGCGACCAGGACAGGGAACGCGATCGCCGGGATCAGGAACAGCCACCGCCACCAGCCCCTGGCCGCCCCGATGAGCAGCACGGCCAGCCCGATGTACAGGCAGCAGGTCGCCGCCTCGTGGCCGGACGGGTAGGCCGAGGTCCGCAGGTGGTGGTCCAGGTGCGTCACCCCGGCCGGACGCGGCCGCCGCACCACCGAGCCCGCGGCCAGGAACACGGCCAGCTCGCCGGCCAGCAGGACGAGCACGAACACGACCGGCCGCCAGCGCCGGGTGACGCCGAGGAAGATCAGGCCGGACAAGGCGGCGACCGACACGATGCAGACCGTGCCGCCGAGCGTGGTGAACACCGCACTCCAGGCGGTCACGCCCGGCGTGCGGTGCGCGGCCAGCCACTGCGGGGTCGTCCGGTCGCCGAGCACGTTGCCGTTGCCCTTCTTGGTGACCAGCTCGCCGATGCCGACGATGAGCCCCAGGATGAGCACCCAGGCGACCACGAGACCAGCGGCGATGCGGCCGGCTCCCGCACCGCGCCGGGCCGGCGTACCGGGCTGGGCCGGGCGCAGGTCGGGCCCGGCCTCGGGCTCCAGCCCGTCGGCGGCCAGGCCGATCCCTGGCTGGCCAGCCGCCCCCCCGGTCCAATCTAACGCCACCCCGGTCCAGCCAAGCCAGGTGATCCCGAGCGCCCAGCCGCCGAGGACGTCGGAGATGTAGTGCACGCCGAGCAGGACCCGGCTGATGCCGACGATCGCGATCAGCACCACGATCAGGATGCCGAACACCCGCCGGGCCCGGCCGCGGGCGGCCGGCGCGAACACCAGGAACAGCGCGCCAAAGCAGACCATGGAGCCGAGCGAGTGCCCGCTCGGGAAGCTGTGCCCTGGCGCGTGCTGGATGGCGTGCGGCACCACCGGCCGCAGCCGGCCGACCAGCGTCTTCAGCACCGGGTCGAGCACCAGGGCGCCGGCTCCGGTGACGACCAGGTAGGCCGCCAGCCGCCAGCGCCGCCGCAGGGCCAGCAGCAGCGCTCCGGCTCCGATCACGATCGACAGCACCAGCGTGCTGCCGAGCATGGTCACGTACTTCACGATCGACACCAGCGTGTGCTGGCGGGCGATGACGCTGTTGATGTGGTCGGCGGCGCTGCGATCGGCCGACTCGAGCGGCGCCCACTTGAGCCGGATGAGCACCAGCAGGACCGCGAAGACGAGCGCGGCGACGGTGACTGCCGTGAGCGGCGCCAGGCTACGTCCGGGCGCCGGGCCTGAGCGGTGCGGCCGGCTGGCCTGCGGGTCCGACGGCGGTCGCTGGCCGGACGGCGAGTCGCCGGTAGCGGAGTTCTGGCTCGAGATCTCGGCCTGCTTGCGGGTCGACATGGGCCGCGAACTGCCCCCCGCGCGGGCGTTCACACGCTCGTCGGCCGGCCCCGGCTAGGCCGGGCTGGGCCGCTGGCGGTAACGGCGATCGCGGTGAGGTAGCCCGCGGTAGCCACGGCCAGGATGCCGAAGCTCGGCGGTATCGACGGAGCGGCGTAAGCGATCAGCAAGCCGGCCCAGACGGAGCAGATCGCGAGGCCGGCGGACAGCCAGAACCCGCGGAACGGCCGCGAGGTGAGCCGCTGGGCCGCGCCGGCCGGAGCGGCCAGCAGCCCGAGCAGGAGCAGCGCGCCGACCGCCTGAGTGGCGGCCGCCGCGGTCACCCCGACCAGGATGAGGAACAGGGCGTCGAGCGCCCGCACCCGGACGCCGCGGACCCTGGCCACGGCCGCGTCGATGCTGGCGAACAGAAGCGGCCTGGCGATCATGGCCATGGCCACGCACACGCCGAGCGCCACCGCGGTGTCGGTGACTGCCTGCCCGGACGACAGCCCGAAGATGGTGCCGAACAGCACGCTCACTCCCGCCGTGCCGTTCGCCCCGGTGGCCGAGGACGTATAGAGCGACAGGAACAGCGCGCCGAGTCCGAGCACCCAGGCGAAGACGCTGCCGATCACCGTGTCATCGGCGTGGCCGCGGACGCCGACCGCGGCCATCAACAGCGCGACCAACACGCAGCCGCCGTACAGGCCGATGAGCAGGTTCGCCCCCGCCGCGAGGGCGGCCAGCGCGCCGGTGAAGGCGACGTGGCTGAGCGCGTCGCCGGTGAACACCTGCGAGCGCAGCACGACGAAGTAGCCGGTCAGCCCGGAGGCCGCGGCGACGGCCGCGCCGGCGATGAACGCGTACCGCAGGAACGGCTGGCCGAGCAGGCTGCCCAGGACGCTCACCGGGGCACCAACGGCTGGCCGGCCCGGACCGCGGCTGTCCGCCAGCCTGTGGCCAGCAGGTAACAGGCGAACCCGGCCGAGGTGATCGTGAAGCCGACCGGATAGACGGAGTAATAGGCCGCGGCCAGGCCGAGCCAGACGGTCAGCAGCCCGGTCCCGAGCGTGATCACCAGGCTGCGCAGCGGCGCCGCGGTGACCTGCTGCGCGGTGGCGGCGGGGATGACCAGCAAGGCGAACACCAGCAGGGCCCCGGTGATCTGGCTGACCTCGGCGGCCGCGCAGCCAAGCAGCACCAGGAAGGTCGTGCCGAGCAGCCGGACCGGCACCCCGCGGGCCTGCGCGACGCTGGGATCGACGGTAGCGAAGAACAGCGGCCTGGCAATCACCGCAAGCACGGCCAGCGCGGCGATCGCGACCACGAGCAGGGCGGTGACCTGGCCGGGGGAGATGCCGAGGAAGGAGCCGAACAGCAGGCCGGTGAGGCTATCGAGGAACCCGCCGTACAGGCTCACGAACAAGGCCCCGCACGCGAGCGCGAACGCCTGGACAGTGCCGATGATGGCGGACTCGCTGCTCCGGGCCCGGCCGCCGGCGGAGCGCGGGACGGCCGAGATGGCCAGGGCGGCCCCGATAGACGCGGCGAAATATCCGATGATCGAACTGATCCCGACGAGGATCGCTCCGGCCGCGCCCGGGAAGGACACGATGGCCAGCGTGTGCCCGGCGAACGCCTGCCGGCGCAGCACCATGAACCAGCCGAGCGCCCCGGCCAGCACGGCGACGATCGTGCCGGCCCGGTACGCGTTGAGCATGAACTGGTAGGCGAACAGGTTCTGGATGTCGGCCGCGACGTTCCAGGTCAGGCTGGTCCCGGTCATGGCCCGGCGGGCACGTCGGCGTGCCGGTCCGCGTGCCTGGGCGGCGGCTCAGGCTCGCCGACCACGACGAGGCGGCCATCGGACGCGCGCAGCACCTCGATCGGGGTCCGGTACAGCCTGGTCAGCGCGCGGGAAGTGATGACCTGCTCCGGCGAACCGCAGACGGCGCGGCCGGCCGCGATGTAGGCCACGCAGTCCAGGTACGGCAGGATCGGGTTCACGTCGTGGGCGACTAGCATCACGGTCACGCCGTGCTCCCGGCAGATCCGGGAGACCAGCGCCGCCACCGCGGCCTGGCTCGGCAGGTCCAGGCTGTCGAGGGGCTCGTCGAGAACCAGCAACCGCGGCCGCCTGACCAGCGCCTGGGCGATCAGCAGGCGCTGCTGCTCGCCACCGGATACCTGGCCGATCGGCCGGCCGGCGAAGGCGGTCGCCCCGACCAGCTCAACGACCTCCCGCACCCGGTCGCGGGCCGCCCGGCGAGCCGGGAAGATGCGGTCCCCCCAGGGCAGCGGGACGCCCCAGCGCTCGCCGTCACCGCCGAGGCGGACGATGTCGATGCCGCGTACCCGCAGGCCGCTGTCGAAGCTGCGGCGCTGCGGCAGGTAGCCGATGTCCTTGCCGGCCTGCCCGGCCGGCTGCCCGAGCACCGTCACCGACCCGGCCGACAGGCCGACCAGGCCGAGGACGGTCTTGACCAATGTCGATTTACCGACACCGTTCGGCCCGAGCACGGCGATGAACTCGCCAGGTCGGACCGAAAGGTTCACATCCGACCAGATTGTCCGGCCCGCCACCTGCACCGCGGCGTCCTGGAACACCACGGCCGGCGCGGCGGGCCCGGGCTTGGTGATCATGACGGGTCAGCGCCGCTTCGCCGCGGCCAGGGCCGACGCGATGCCCTCGAGCTGCCTGATCTGCCAGTCCTGGAACGTGTCACCCGGCGGGGTCAGCGTCTCGGTAATCGTCGCGACCGGTATCCCGGCCGCTCGGGCCGCCGTCACCTGGGCCTGCACGTCGGGGGTGATGTTCTGGCGGTTGTAGACATAGATCGTGATCAGGTGCCTCCTGATCTGGTCGTCGGTCAGCTTCTTGTCGGCCGCGGATACGTCGGTGCCCTCGCTGATTGCGCGCAGGAACGTCGGCGGAGTGATCAGCTTCAGGCCGAGCGCCGGGGCCAGCATCGCGAAGATCGACTCGGAAGCGCCGACCGGGGTGCCCGCGTACTGCGCCCTGATGTGCGCGATGAGCTCGTCGTACTTGGCCAGGCCGGCCGAGGTGAACACGGCCCGCCGCCGGGCGAAGTACTCCTTGTCGGCCGGGTCGAGCCTGGCGAAGTCGGCCGCGAGCCAGCGCACCATCGCGTGCACGTTGGCCGGGCGGTACCAGCGGTGCGGGTTGCCGCCTGCCGGGACCTTGAGCCGCCCGGCAACGTCGAGCACGGTCAGCCCGGTGCCCTGGTCAGCGGCCAGCAGCCGGCTCACCCACGGGTCGTAGCCGGCCCCGTTCTCGATCACGAGGCGGGCCCCGGCGATGGCCCTGGCGTCGGCCGCGGTCGGCTCGTAGCTGTGCGGGTCGGTCGCGGGGTTGGTAATGATGCTGCTCACCCGCACGTGGCTGCCGCCTAGCTGAGCGGCGATGCTGCCCCAGAAGTTCTCGGCCGCGGCGACCCGGATGACCCGGCCGTGGTCGCCGCCTTCGCCGTGCGTGCCGCCCTGGTCGGACAGGCCGCAGCCGGCGGCCAGTATCCCGGCCGCCGCGAGCAGGCCACCACGCCGCCTCGCGTTCCGCGTCATGCCTGCCTGGCCCCCATGCCTGTTACCGTTCCCGAACTCCGCGCCGTAGCCCGCCGGCGGCCAGCCCGATCCGCCGACGGAGCGACCGTACATGAAAACCGTTTTCATTTCAACGTAGGAGCCGCCCGGCTTCGCCGGGACCCAGCAGTAAGAACGAGAGCAGTGCTCTTGACAAAGCTTGGATGCGTTGAGCACACTGATCTGTATCGAGAGCGATGCTCTCACCTTAAGGTCAGGAGGCCAGGATGTCCGCCAGCCAGTCCCGTTACGTCATGCCGAAGACCCGGTCCGGCCGGGTGGTCAACGGCTTCTTCAACTCCAGCGTCGCCTGGCTGACCAGGCGCGGGGTGAGCATCTGGGGAAGCCGGGTGCTGTATGTCCGCGGCCGCTCGAGCGGGCAGTGGCGCTCCAACCCGGTGAACGTGCTGGGCCACGGCGGGCAGCGCTACCTGGTCGCCCCGCGCGGGCAGACACAGTGGGTGCGGAACCTGCGCGCGGCCGGCGGCGGTGAACTGCGGGTCGGCCGGCGAACCGAGCGGTTCACCGCGACCGAGCTGCCGGACGACCGCAAGCCGGAGATCCTGCGGGCCTACCTGGCCCGGTGGAAGTTTGAGGTCGGCGTGTTCTTCGATGGCGTCGATGCCAAGGCCTCCGACGCCGAGTTGCTCAGGATCGCTCCCGGCTACCCCGTTTTCCTGATCGCCGGCTAACGAGCCTTCAGCTTCCGCCAGCCGCCCGCCCGGTTGTTCGCGATGATCTGGCCGAACATCGCGCCCAGGGCGGCCCCGTTGACCTGCTGGCCAGGCCCGATGCCGACGGTCCGGGCCGTCTGGTTGCCGTGACCAGCGGTGATGATGCCCTCGGGATCGGGCACGATCCCGCCGTCGTACAGGAACACGTTGACGTGGTCCTTGGCCGCCAGCAGGGCGCAGATATTGCCCTGCAGGACGAAGTACGGCTGCACCGTCCGCTTGATCGTCTCGGTGACCTCCGGATCGGCTGCGTGCACGAGATCGCGGACCTGCTGGCAGATCTCCTGCTGCCAGGCCGGCAGCGCCGCTATGTACGAGTCGACCCGCGGGTCCCGGATAAAGGTCATCGCGCCATTATGACAGCCGCCGGAAATCGGAGCCAGAGTGTGGCCTGCGCCGCATTTGGCCATGATCATGCGTCCATGGTGCAATAACTGCATTATGCTGCCGTGTGGTCGCAGATGGTCAGGCCCGGTGAGAGGCGCGAATTTGCCGAGTAGCGGGCGGGGAAACCGGCGTTAGGCAGGTCTTGAGGCTCGCTACGGTACACGGCAAGCAGGCAAAGATTCGCAGGTCAGGACGACACTCCGCGCAGCCGAGGACGCGCCGGATGGCGCCGGCTCACCTGAACAAGGTGGTCAAGCGAGCGGCGCTGGTCGTCCCGGTGCTGGCCGTGGCCGGCGCGATCGGGGCCACGGCGATCGACGAGGGTTCCACGTCACCGGCCCCCGCGGATGCGGCCGATCAGGTCCACCGGACGACGTCCGCGGCCGGTCACGATGCCGCCGACACCGCCGCATCGGCCCGGACGGCGCTGGGCCTGCAGGCCGCC
>JBPCKO010000164.1:0-13017 GCA_051004215.1 Streptosporangiaceae bacterium
CCCCAGGCCAATGCCTTCCAGCGCGCGCATCCAGGCGCTGCGGCGTCCGCCGCTGCGGTCGCCCCTGGCCAGGGACCATCGGGTCAGCCCGATCCCGGCCGCCCTGACCGGCTCGGGCGGGAACGGCAGCGGCGTCGTGCGCACCAGCTCCAGCTCGGTGCGCTCGGTCGGCTGGCCGGACAGGAGGTCAAGCAGCACGTTGGCGCCGAACCGGGAAGCGCCCACGCCGAGCCCGGTGTATCCGGCCACGTAGGCCAGGCGGCCCGAGCGCGCGGTGCCGAAGAACGCGCAGAACCGCGAGCAGGTATCGATCACCCCGCCCCATGAGTGCGTGAACTCCAGCCCGTCGAGCTGCGGGAAGGTCTCGTTGAAGTGCTCGGCCAGAGCCGCGAACGTGGCCGGCCGCTGGTCCAGCCGGGCTGCGATCTTGCTGCCGTAGTAGTAGACCGCGTCGTAACCGCCCCACGGGATCCGGTTGTCGGCGGTGAGCCGGTAGTAGTGGAACTGGTTCCCGGTGTCACCGACGCCCTGGCGGTTCCGCCAGCCGATGCTCGCCAGCTGGCGAGCCGACAGCGGCCTGGTTATCAGCACGTAGTCATAGACCGGGACGACGTAGTACCGGAGCCGGCGCAGCAGGGGCGCGAACGCGCCCGCGGCCAGCGCGACCCGGTCCGCGCGCACGGTCCCGGCCGGGGTCGTGAGCTCCAGCTGGCCGCGGCCGGCCTGGCCGATCGCGGTGACCGGGGTGTGCTCGTAAATCCGCACCCCGGCGGCCAGGCAGGCCCGCCGCAGTCCCCAGGCGAGCTGGACCGGATCCACGATCGCGCAGGCATCGGGGTCCCACAGCCCGCCCAGGAACGTCGGCGAGTTCAGCTCGGACCTGACCTGCCCGGCGTCCAGCAGCCGGGGCCGCAGGCCGAGCCGGCCCGCGGTCTGCGCGGCCGCGGCCAGGTGGTCAAGCTGCCAGGGCTCGGTGGCGACCGCGAGCTCGCCGGTGCGGGCGAAGTCGCAGTCGATGCCGTACCCGGACACGGCCTGCTCGATCTGGCTGAGGTTCTCCCGGCCCATCCGCTCGAGCGTCTCGATCTCACCGGGGAAGCGGTCGAGCCCGTTGGCCAGCCCGTGGGTGATACTGGCCGCGCAGAACCCGCCGTTGCGCCCGGTGCCCCCCCAGGCGATCCGTCGCCCTTCGACCAGCACGACGTTCCGGCCGGGGTCCCGTTCCTTGGCCAGCAGCGCGGTCCACAGCCCGCTGAACCCGCCGCCGATCACGGCCAGGTCGGCCTGCTCCTGGCCGGCTAGCGGCGGGTCCGGCGCGGGCGCGTCCGCGCGGTCCAGCCAGAACGGCTTGGGGCGCGTGGCGCCGAGCGCCCGCGGCGAGGTCAGGCCCGCTTCCTTGAGACGACAACGCTGGCGATCGCGCACAGGATGCCGATCGAGAAGATGGCCGTCCCGAACACGAACACCTGCGGCGGGATGCCGATCCTGGTCACGCCGTACACCCAGACCGGGAACGGCACGGCCGAGCCGCTGACGAAGTTCGACGTGACGAAGTCGTCGATCGAGATCGCGAAGGCCATCAGCGCTCCGGCCACGATGCCCGGCATGATCAGCGGCAAGGTGATCTTCCTGAACGTGACCAGCGCGTTCGCGCCCAGGTCGGCGGCGGCCTCCTCCAGCGACCGGTCGAAGCCCGCCAGCCGGGCCCTGACCGTGACCGTCACGTAGGCGATGCAGAACGCCACGTGCGCCATCAGCAGGGTCAGGAAGCCGCGGGCGAAGTTGAGCGTGACGAAGAGGCCGAGCAGCGACGCCCCGAGCACGATCTCCGGGGCCGCGATGTTCAGGAACAGCACCTGCTCGTAGCCGGCCTTGCCGCGAAACCGGGGCGGCCGGTACCGCACCAGGGCGAGGGCCAGCAGCGTGCCCAGGATGGTGGCGAGCAGCGTGGCCGCCACGGCCAGCCGCAGGGAGAGCCAGAACGACGAGGTGAGCTGGGGCACCGAGTTCCACTGCTGGTACCAGTTCACCGTCAGGCCGTTCCAGGCGAAGCTGACCTGGGGAATGCCGGTGGTCACCTTGTTGAAGCTGTAGGCGACCATCACCAGGATCGGGAACACCAGGTACGCGATGACCAGCCACGAATAGGCAGGCAGCACGAACCTGGTCCAGCGCCGCCGTGGCCGCCGCCTGGCCGGCCGCGGGCCGCCCGCCTCGCGCTCCAGCGCCGGGGCGGTGACCGCGCTCACAGGTATTCCTCCATGGTGCGGGAGCCGAGCAGGCGGGCGTAGGCGAAGATGCCGATCAGCGCGACCGCGAGCAGCACGGCGGACAGCGCCGAGCCGCCCGCGTAGTCAAAGTTGATCAGGAACGCGTTCTGGATCACGGTCCCGATCATGGTGCTGGTGCCGCCGAGGATCTGCTGGTTCACGTAGTCGCCGAGGGCCGGGATGAACGTCAGCAAGAACGCGGCGAACAGGCCGGGCACCGTCAGCGGCAAGATCACCTTGGTGAACGCCTCGCGCCGGCTGGCATACAAGTCATAGGCCGCGTCCAGCACCCGCTTGTCGATCCGCTCGATCGCGACGTACAGCGGCAGCGCGGTGAACGGCAGGTAGTTGTAGGCCAGGCCGGCCACGACCGCGAAGCCGGTGGCCAGCACGTGGAAGCCCTGCGGCAGCAGGTGGGCGTGCTTCAGGGCGCCGAGCACCACGCCGTGGTCGGACAGGATGAACTCCCAGAGCAAGGTGCGGATCACGAACGAGACGAAGAACGGCACCAGCAGCATGAGCAGGAAGAAGTTCTTCTTGTTGCCGCCGTAGAAGGCGATCCAGTAGGCGATCGGGAACGACACGATCACATCGATCACGGTCGCCGCGCCGGCGAAGTAGAAGCTGGTCAGGAACTGGCTGTGGTACAGGCTGAGCTGCTGGCCGAACTCCGCCCAGTGCCAGGTCATGACGCAGGCGCCGGTCGCGCTGTTGCACGACTGCAGCGACAGCGACAGCATCACGATCAGCGGGATCAGGAACAAGACCAGCAGCCAGAGCCCGGCCGGGAGGCTGAGCAGGTACGGCGCCAGCACCTTGCCGGGCCGCAGCCTGCGTCTTCCCGGCCGCGCCCGGAATTGCGCGGCTGATGATGCCACGCTCACGCACCTTGAGTGATCGGCAGGAACAGGCTGTTCCAGGCGTTCAGCTCTTCCGTGCTCTTGTACTGGTAGTACGGCCGTGAGTTCTTGATGTAGGCCGGCGACGGGAACACGGTCGGCGCGTCCGCGGTCACCTTGGTCGGCAGGCCGATCTCCGGCGCCAGCTCCATCAGCGCGGTCGCGCCCCAGCCGGTCGGGTGCAGCAGGAAGTTCTTGGCGTCCGGCACCGGGCAGACGTAGTCGTTGTAGTACTCCACGACCGCCTCGACGTCGGGCCGGTAGTAGTAGTCCATCAGCGTCATCGCCGCCCGCGGATTCTGCGCGTACATCGGGATGCACATGTTGTCGGTCCAGAACATGCCGCCCTCGCCCGGGATCATCAGCTTCAGGTCCCGGTACTTGCTGTTCAGGTCGGCCTGGAAGATGTCGCCCGACCAGGCCTGGCTGATCACGATGTCGCCGTTCTTCAGGCGATCGATGTAGCTCTGGTCGTAGTAGGCCCTGACGATGCCGTCGCTCTTCTGCTGCTGCAGCTTCTTGGCCGCCTTGACCCAGTCCGACTCGGTCGAGCTGGACGGGTCGACCCCGATCGCGAGCAACCCGAGGCTGCCCAGCTCCTGCGGGTCGCTCATCATCCCGACCTTGCCCGAGTATTTCCGGTCGAACAGGATGTCCACGCTGGTACCGGGGTTCTTGACGATCGCGGAGTTGTACCCGATCGCGGTCCAGCCCGACTGCCAGGCCATCGTGTACTTGTTGCCCTTGTCCCAGGACGGGTTCTTGATCAGCGGCCCGGCGTACTTGTTGAAGTTGGTCATCGCGCCGCGGTCCAGCGGAACCAGCCAGCCGAACTCGATCAGGTACCCCAGCGGCGGGCTGTTGTTCGTCATCACGATGATGTCGAAGCCGGTGCTCTGCTTGGCCTCAAGCGACGGCCGGATCTTGGCGTAGAACGGGAGCTGGTCGCTGATCGGCTCGGTGTAGTTGACCGTGATGCCGGTCGTGGCGGTGAAGTGGTCGAGCGACGGGTGCTTCCCCTTCAGCACGTCGATGTAGTACGGCCAGTTCGCGAAGTTCACCGTCTTGGTCGGCTTCTGCTTGGCCCACCAGGCCGCAGTGCCGACTCCGCCCGCCGGGGCCGACTTGCTCGCGTTCGCCACGCCCTTGACCCCGCAGGCGGCCAGGACGGCCGAGACGCCGAGCATGCCCGCCCCCGCGCCGGCGCCAGTCAGCAGCTGCCGCCTGGACAGTCGGGGCTGGATCATCCCGCGGAGAACCGACGGGTCAACGCCGCCCTGGGCCGGGCCGGAGCCGATGTGCTCGCTCATGTTTCCTCCATCGATGGGGGCCGGGGGTCAGCCGATCAGGGACGAATGCTGCGGCTGCCAGCACAGCCAGACGCTGTCGCCCCGGCCGGCCACCTCGCCGGCCGCGGACGAGTTCTGCTGGAATACCACCATGTCCGCGCCGGTGGACGTGGCCACCGAGAAGTTCGTCGAGGTGCCCAGGTAGACCACCTCGGTGACGGTCCCGCGGAGCGCGCAGCCGTCGGCCGGGCGGCCCGCGGCCAGCTCGATCTTCTCCGGCCGCACGGTCAGCTCGAGCGAGTCGCCCGCGCTCACCAGCCGGTCCCTGACCGGCACGACGATGCGCTCCTCCGCGCCGACCGCGATCGTCGCCTCGGCGTCGCTCACCTCGGCCGCCGTGCCGGTCAGCAAGTTCGACGTGCCGATGAAGCCCGCCACGAAACGGGTAGCCGGGTGCTCGTAGATCTCCCGCGGCGAGGCCAGCTGCTCGATCACGCCGTCGTTCATGACCGCGATCCGGTCCGACATCGTGAGCGCCTCGTTCTGGTCATGGGTGACGTACACGAACGTGATGCCGACTTCGCGCTGGATCCGCTTCAGCTCGACCTGCATGGCCTGGCGCAGCTTCAGGTCCAGCGCGCCCAGCGGCTCGTCCAGCAGCAGCGCCCGCGGGTGGTTGACCAGGGCCCTGGCCAGGGCGACCCGCTGCTGCTGACCGCCGGACAGCTCCCGCGGCCTGCGGTGCCCGCGTTCGCCGAGATTGACAATGTCCAGCATTTCCGTGACCCGGCGGTTGATCTCATCCTTGGCCACGTTCCTGCGCCGCAGCCCGAACGCGATGTTCTCGAACACGTTCATATGCGGGAACAGCGCGTAGGACTGGAACACCATGTTCACTTCGCGCTTGTTCGGCGGGACGCCGGTCACATCCCGGCCGTGCAGCCAGACCGTGCCCGCGGTCGGCTCCTCGAAGCCCGCGATCATCCGCATCGTGGTGGTCTTGCCGCAGCCGGACGGGCCGAGCAGGGAGAAGAACTCGCCCTCGGCGATCGTGAGGTCCATCTCGCGCACCGCGGCGACCACGTCGCCGCTGGTCCTGAACTCCTTCGACACGCCGGTCAGCTCGATCGCCGGCAGCCCCGCGTCCTCGGCATCCGCCGCGCGCCGCCCGGCGACGGCCGGCGCGTCCGCGTGCGTATCGGTCATCAGGGGTCCCCTCGGTCAGAAGTTCCTGCGATGTTTGCACGGGAGTGTCACAAGAGCAACTGAATCAGTAACAATCGAGCGACAAAGCAACGGAATCCGTACTGTGCGGGCAGGCGAAGGCACGGGCTACGCCATCAGGTCCGCGCGACCGCCGGATTGAGAACCCAACTCAGTGACAGCGCGTCGCAAGCTAGCTCTGCTGGGTGATCCTACCGCTTACGCCCCGATATAGCTCATGACATGTTTAATACGCGTATAGTCCTCGAACCCATACATCGACAGGTCCTTGCCGTAGCCCGAGTTCTTGAAGCCGCCGTGCGGCATCTCGGGCACGAACGGGATGTGCGTGTTGATCCACACCGCGCCGAAGTCCAGCGCGCGGCTGACCCGCATCGCCCGGCCGTGATCCCGCGTCCACACGCTGGCCGCCAGGCCGTACTTGACCCCGTTGGCCCAGCGGATGGCCTCGGTCTCCGAGCCGAACCGCTGCACGGTGACCACGGGCCCGAAGATCTCCTCCTGGATCATCTCGTCCTCCTGGCGCAGCCCGGCGACCACGGTCGGCGCGTAGAAGTAGCCCCGCTCGCCGACCCGGGCGCCGCCCGCCCTGATCTGCGCGTGCCCGGGGGCACGGTCCACGAAGCCGGACACCCGGGCGAGCTGGGCCGGATTGTTCAGCGGGCCGTAGTAGGCGTCGGTGTCGTCCCGGCCGCCGGTCCTGATCGTGGCGGCCAGATCGCTGACGGCATCGGTCAGGTCGGCGGCGATGCCCGGGCCGGCCAGCACCCTGGTCGCGGCCGTGCAGTCCTGCCCGGCGTTGTAGTAGCCGGCCTCGGTGATCTGCCGCGCGGCCCGCTCGATGTCGGCGTCGTCGAAAACCACCACCGGCGCCTTGCCGCCCAGCTCCAGGTGCACGCGCTTGAGCTTGGCCGCGGCGGCCTGGGCGACCTCGATCCCGGCCCGCACCGATCCGGTGATCGAGACCATCTGCGGGATGTCGTGACCGACCAGGGCCCGGCCGGTGTCCCGGTCGCCGCAGATGACGTTGAACACCCCGGGCGGGAAGATGCCGGCAGCGATCTCGGCCATCAGCAGGGTCGAGGCCGGGGTGGTGTCGGAGGGCTTCAGCACCACGGTGTTCCCGGCGGCCAGCGCGGGCGCGAACTTCCAGACCGCCATCATCATCGGGTAGTTCCACGGCGTCACCTGGGCGCAGACGCCGACCGGCTCGCGCCGGATCATCGAGGTGTGGCCGGCGAGGTACTCACCGGCCGACCGGCCTTCGAGCACGCGGGCCGCCCCGGCGAAGAAGCGCAGCTGATCTGCGCACGGCGGGACCTCATCGGTCCTGGTCATGGCGATCGGCTTGCCGGTGTTGCGGCTCTCCGCCTCGATCAGGTCCTCGGCCCTGGCCTCGATCGCGTCGGCGAACTTCAGCAGGGCCAGGCTGCGCTCGGCCGGCGTGGTGTCCCGCCAGGTCTCGAACGCGGCCGCGGCCGCGCGCAGCGCGCCGTCCACGTCCCGCTCGGCCGAGACCGGGGCGGTGGCGTAGGCCTCGCCGGTGGCCGGATCGACGACCTCGCTCACCGCCTCGCTGGCGGCCGCGACGAACTCACCGTTCACGAAGTTGCGCAGGGCTGTCATTGCGGGCGCTGACACCGGACTCGCCTCCAGGATGCGGCCGGCCGGGCCGCCATCGGATTTGGAAGCTACGACTTTGGCAGGTTTCCGCCCTTCACACAAGTGATTCAGCACCTGTTAAACTGTCTGACAACGAAATCAGTTGACATCTGGCCGTCACGTGACAGCATCGGGATAGAGGAGGAACGCCGATGGCACAGTTGCGGGCGGCCGGGCCGCTGCCGGAGTCAGCCGGCGAGCGCGCGAGCGGGCGGGACCGGCACCAGGCCGGCATCGCGCTCGACGACGTGTCCCGGCACATCATCGAGCAGCTGCAGCAGGACGGGCGCCGCTCTTACGCCGCGATCGGCAAGGCCGTCGGGCTGAGCGAGGCCGCGGTCCGCCAGCGCGTCCAGCGCCTGATCGACGCCGGCGCCATGCAGATCGTCGCCGTGACCGACCCGATGTCGCTGGGGTTCCGGCGGCAGACCATGATCGGGATCCGCTGCAACGGCGACCTGCAGGCGGTGGCCGACCAGCTCGCGGGTATGACCGCCATCGACTACGTGGTCATCACCGCGGGCTCGTTCGACCTGCTGATCGAGGTCGTGTGCGCCGACGACGACGAGCTGCTCGAGATCCTCGGCCAGGTGCGGTCGCTGCCTGGCGTGACGACCACGGAGACCTTCGTGTACCTGAAATTGCGCAAGCAGACCTACCACTGGGGGACCAGATGACCACCACTCCCGCCCACGACAACGCCGCGCTGCAGCAGGCCGCCAAGCGGAATCTGTGGCTGCACTTCACCCGCCACTCCGGCTTCGCCGACCACGACATCCCGATGATCGTGCGCGGCGAGGGCCAGTATGTCTTCGACCAGTACGGCAAGCGCTACCTGGACGGCCTGTCCGGGCTGTTCGTCAGCCAGATCGGGCACGGCCGGGCCGAGGTCGCCGAGGCCGGCGCCCGGCAGGCCACCGAGCTGGCGTACTTCCCGCTCTGGTCCTACGCCCACCCGCGGGCCGTCGAGCTGGCCGAGCGCCTGGCCAGCCACGCACCGGGCGACCTCAACCGGGTGTTCTTCACCACCAGCGGATCCGAGGCGGTCGAATCGGCCTGGAAGCTGGCCAAGCAGTACTTCCGGCTGATCGGCGAGCCGGCCAGGTACAAGGTGCTGAGCCGGCACATCGCCTATCACGGGGCCACCCACGGCGCCCTGGCCGTCACCGGGCTGCCCGATATCAAGATTCCGTTCGAGCCGCTGCCCGCGGGCGGCGTCCGGGTGCCCAACACGAACTTCTACCGGGCGCCCGACTTCCTCGCCGACGACCTGCAGGCGTTCGGAATCTGGGCCTCGGACGAGATCGAGCGGGCGATCCTGCGCGAGGGCCCCGAGTCCGTCGCCGCCGTCTACCTCGAGCCGGTGCAGAACTCCGGCGGCTGCTTCCCGCCGCCGCCCGGGTACTTCCAGCGGGTACGCGAGATCTGCGACAAGTACGGCGTCCTGATGGTCTCCGACGAGGTCATCTGCGCCTTCGGCCGGCTCGGCTACATCTTCGGCTCCGAGCGCTACGGCTACACCCCGGACATCATCACCTTCGCCAAGGGCGTGACCTCCGGTTACTCCCCGCTGGGCGGGATGATGGTGAGCGACCGGCTGATGGAGCCGTACCTGAACGACGAGAACACCTTCCTGCACGGCGTCACGTTCGCCGGGCACCCGGTGTCGTGCGCGGTCGCGCTGGCCAACCTCGACGTGTTCGAGAAGGAGGACCTGCTCGGCAACGTGCGGGCCCACGAGGCCGGCTTCCGCGCCACCCTGGAGAAGCTCAACGACCTGCCCATCGTCGGCGACGTCAGGGGCGACGGCTACTTCTACGGCATCGAGATGGTCAGGGACAAGGCGACCAGGCAGACCTTCAACGACGAGGAGTCCGAGCGGCTGCTGCGCGGCTTCCTGTCGCCCGCGCTGTTCGACGCCGGCCTGATCTGCCGGGCCGACGACCGGGGCGACCCGGTCATCCAGCTGTCCCCGCCGCTGACCTGCACGCAGGAGCACTTCGACGAGATCGAGCAGATCCTGCGCAGCGTCCTGACCCAGGCCTGGTCTCAGCTGTAGGCGGCCTCGCCTAGGCGGCGCGCCCCGCGGCGTGCCATAGTGCGCATGGGTCGCGCGGTGACGGGCGCCGCGGGCGGTGGCGGGAGGGTTTCATGCGCAGGTTCAGACCGGGCAGACTGGCGGCCGCCGCGGCGATCACGGCGGCCGGGGCGGCCGGGCTCGCCGCGCCCGTGTCGGCGAGCGCGGTGTCGGCAAACACCGTGTCGGCAAACTCCGTGTCGGCTAGCACCGTTTCGGCAAGCGCGGCTCCCGGCGCCGCCTCGTCGTGGCACACCTCCTTCAAGGTGGCCGGGTCCGGCTTCCCGTCCTTCACCGCGGCCGCGGCCACCGGCCCCCGCAGCGCCTGGGCGTTCGACAGCGCCGGCACGAGCGCGCCGCGCGCGTACCAGTTCAGCGGGTCGCACTGGACTAAGCGGTCGTTCCCCGGCCAGGCCAGCGACTTCGTGACGTCGGCGTCGGCCACGTCGGCCAGTAATGTCTGGGCGTTCACGTTCGACGGGGCGGTGCTGCGATACAACGGCCACTCCTGGTCGCAGGTCAGGAAGTTCAGCCGCGAGATCGGCTCGGGCCTGGCCGTGAGCTCGTCCGACGTGTGGGTCTTCGGCTCGACGCTGGGCACCTGGCACTACGACGGGCACTCCTGGACCAGGCTGCCCACCGGGGCGGGCCTGGAGGGCGCGAGCGCGCTGTCGGCCGTCAGCGTCTGGGCGTTCGGCGGCACCCGGGTCGCGCACTGGAACGGTCACGCCTGGCTGCACACCAACCTGGCCGGCCTGCTGCCCGCGAACACCAGCCTCAGCCATTCCGGCCTGCGGGCCATCTACGCCTCGTCGGCGACGAACGTCTGGGTGGCCGGTACCGGCGGCCGCCAGGACGAGGGCGGCCCGCTCGTGCTGCTGCACTACAACGGGCACGCCTGGAGCCGGGTCGCCGAGAACGCGGCGATGGGCGACCCCACCGGCATCGTCGCCGACGGCCACAACGGAGCCTGGCTGTCGGTCAAAACCGGCTCCCCCGGCAACGGCACCATCGAGCACTACTCAGGCGGCAAGCTCAGCAACGCCAAGCTGCCCACCTCGCCGCCGCACCTGTTCCTGTACGGGATGACGACGGCGAAGGGCTCCACCGCGCCGCTCGCCTTCGGCTACACCCGCGCGTCGATCAGCGCGAAAACCTTCACCGCGGTGATCCTCCGCTACGGCACCTGACGGCCTGCCTATCGCGCGGTCCTGGCCCTGATCCGGGTCAGGACCGCGCGAAATGTTCCCGATGACCGGACTCATCGCGAAGAGTTGCCATCTCGTTACATGCCCTTTAAGACCTCCGGCGCGTTTCCCGCGTCTGTATAAGTGAGGGGCGATCGCGCCGGCACCGGGTCTGGCCGCGCTGCGCGCCCCGAGCGGACGGGTACGCAGCGGGAGGGCTTCGATGTCAGGCAGCAGCAGCTCAAGCACGGCGAGCGGGGACAGCGCCCAGCGCTGGGCTGACCTGGACAAGCAGAACGAACGGCTGGTCGATGCCACGCACCCGCTGCTGGCCGACCTGCGCCGGGACTACCCGGGCAGCGCTCAGCCGGCCGCTGCCCTCGCCTGAGCTAGCCGCCGGGCGAGGCCGCCCGCCGGGCTCGCCTGCCCGCCGGCGGCTGAGCTCGGCTACGCCACGGCGGCGGCCAGCGCCTCCCGGACCCAGGCCACGGCCTCGCCGACCGGCACCCGCTCCTTCTCGCCGCTGGCCCGCTTGGTCACCTCGACCACGCCCTCGGCCAGGTCGCGGGTCCCGACGCTGAGCCGCAGCGGAATCCCGGTCAGCTCGGCGTCGGCGTACTTGACGCCCGGGCGCACGTCCCGGTCATCGATCACCGCGTCCACGCCCGCGTCCAGCAGGCTGGAGTAGAGCACCTCGGCGGCCGCCCTGGCCTCGGGATCACGGACGCTCAGCAGCAGCACCGTAACCTCGGCCGGAGCGACCTGAACCGGCCAGGCCAGGCCGGCGTCGTCGTGGTAGACCTCGGCGATCACCGCCATTGCCCGCTCGACCCCGATCCCGTAGCTGCCCATGATCGGGATCACGGTGCTGCGGTCCGGCATGCTCACGGTCACGCCGAGCGCGGTGGTGAATTTGCGGCCGAGCTTGAAGATGTGACCGACCTCGATCGCCTGGACGAAGTCCAGCGGCGTGCCGCAGCGCGGACACGGCTCACCCTCGGTGACCTCGCGCAGGTCGGCCCACTGACCGACCGTGATGTCCCGTTCCACGTCGACTCCGGTCAGGTGCACGTCGTCGGTGTTGGCCCCGGTGGACATCCCGCGCCGGCGCCGCAGGGCGAGGTCCGCGATCACGGGCAGGCCGGCGACCCCGACCGCGCCGAGGCTGCCGGGCAGCGCGCCGAGCGCGGCCTGGATCTCCTCGGACTGGGCCGGGCGCACCGCCGCCGCACCGGTCGCGTCGACCAGCTTCTGGTCGGCCAGCGGGTGATCGCCCCGCAGCAGGACCAGCGTCATCGTCCCGTCGATGATCTGCACCAGCGTTTTGATCTGCCGGTCGGCGGCCAGGCCGTATCCGGTGACCAGGTCCTCAATCGTGCGCACGCCCGGGGTGCCCAGCCGGGCCGGAGCGGCTCCGGTCTCATCCGGGGCCGGGTCGGTCACCGGCGGCAGGGTCGAGGTCGCCTTCTCCAGGTTGGCCGCGTACCCGCAGTTCGGGCAGCGGGCGACCCGGTCCTCGCCGGCTGCCGACGGGCACATGAACTCCAGCGAATCCGCGCCGCCCATGGTGCCGTTGGACGCCTCGGCCGCGAACGCCGGGATGCCGAGCCGGGCGAAGATCCGCTCGTAGGCCTCCTTGTGCCGCTCGAACGAGACGTCAAGCCCGGCCTCGTCGACGTCGAAGCTGTAGGAGTCCTTCATCGTGAACTCGCGGACCCGCAGCAGCCCGCTCTTCGGCCGCGGCTCGTCCCTGAACTTGGTCTGGAACTGGTACCAGAACTGCGGCAGCTCCCGGTAGGACGCGAACTCCTGGGCCAGGTAGGCGAAGATCTCCTCGTGCGTCATGCCGAGCACGACGTCGGCGCCCTTGCGGTCCTTCAGGCGGAACATCTCCTCGCCCATCACCGCGATCCGCCCGGTTTTCTCCCAGATGTGCGCGGGCTGCATGCACGGCAGCAGGAACTCCTGCCCGCCGATCCCGTTCATCTCCTCGCGGATGATCTGCATGACCTTCGCCCGCACCCGGACGCCGAGCGGCAGCAGGCTGTAGTGGCCCGCCATCAGCTGGCGGATGAAGCCGGCCCGCAGCAGGAGCCGGTGGCTCGCGGCGTCCGCGTCGGCCGGGTCGTCACGGAGCGTGGGAATGTGCAGCTGGGACCAGCGCATGTCGGTGCCTTGCCTCGCAAAGAGATGACGTACGGAAGGGGCCGGTCAAGGTCCCGCGTGATCGGGCCAGGGTAGCCAGGCGCGGCGCGGGAACGGCATCCGTATTCTACGACCGCCGGCCGGGCGGCCGGCCGCACTCGCCGGTGCTGGTGGGGCAGGGAACCCCCCCGCCAGACCCCCCGTCCCTCTCCCGGGTTGCAAAACAAGGCGCCACGAGTGTGGAGTGTCCCCCTTCCCTCTCGA
>JBPCKO010000165.1:0-6650 GCA_051004215.1 Streptosporangiaceae bacterium
GGGGGGTTCGGGGGGGTCGTCCCCCCGGGCCAGCGGGGCTCATGGCCCGGCCTCGGTGGCGGCCGGCTCGGGCAGGCCCGCGGCCAGGCTGGCCAGGGCGGCGCTGGCCTCGTCCCGCCGGGACCGCGGCATCGGGTGGGTGGAGAACCTGGCCTCGTAGAACAGCGCGGTCAGCCGTCCGGCCGGGCCGGGAGCGGCCAGTCCGGCCGGCACCGCCCGGGCGAGAAGCTCGTCGGGTGTTTCGGCAATGCCGCGCTGGGCCCCGGCCTGCGCGAGCGAGGTCTCCATGGCCAGGTAACAGCCGATGATCGCGGCTCTGGCGTCGTCGAGATCCTGCAACGCCAGCCGGCCCGACCCGACCGCCCTGGCCAGCTCGGCCGGGATGCCGGGATCCTGATCGCCGGCCAGCGGCCCGGCCGGGCGAGCCGTCAGCCTGACCCGGCGGCGGCGATGCCACGCCGCGATCAGCACAACCAGCAGCGCGGCGGCCAGGAGGGCGGCAAGGAGCGGGCGCAGCGAGACGAACTGGTCGGGCCGGGCCCGCCCGGACTTGATGAGGTGCTGGCGGAGGCCGGTTCCGATGGCGGGCGGCCGTTGCCGCCGGATGGCCCGGCGGGAGGGCTGCAGGCTGGCGATCGCGGCGCCGGCCGGGATCGCGATCAGCCCGGTGACCAGCACGGCCGACAGCATCGCGCGCAGGCGGCGGGCGGGGCCGGCCGGCGGCGCCTGGCCGAGCCGGAGGGCCAGCATCAGGACCGCGAGGCAGACCTCGAGCCCGGCCGCTATCGCCAGCCCGGCCGGCCGGGACGGCGCATGCAGGCCGACGCGCGGGCCGGCTGCGCCGATCCCCGCGATGGCCAGGACCAGCAGCAGCACGGCCAGCACGGTGCGGAAAGCGGCCCGGTCCGGCATGTCGCCCAAAATCATACGAGCCCGCCGCCGTGACCAGGCCGGGGCCGGGCCAGCGTGATACCTAGGTCGGACACCGAATCAGCCTGCCGCGTGATGACAGCGCCCAGGCCGGCGCGGGAAGGTGGGCTGGCGTCGAACCGCGGCCGGCAACGCCGGGCCCGCCGGCCCGCGATCAGAGAGGCGGTCAGCAGGTGCACCCCGATCACCCCGGCCAGGAACTGGCCGGTCCCGTTCTCGCCACCGAAGCGCTGACTAAGCGGTTCGGTCCCGCGGTGCTGGCCCTCGATGGCCTGACGATGGCGGTCGGCCCTGGCATCACCGGCCTGGTGGGAGCCAACGGGGCCGGGAAGTCCACGCTGATCAAGATCTTGCTGGGTTTGCTGCCGCCGACGAGCGGCCGGGCCAGCGTCCTGGGCCTGGATACGGCGGTCGAGGGGGCCGCGATCCGGGCCCTGACCGGCTACATGCCAGAGCACGACTGCCTGCCGCCGGATCTGACCGCTACCGAGTTCGTGACCCACATGGGCCGGATGTCGGGGATCCCGCCGACCGCGGCCAAGGAACGGGCGGCGGAATGCCTGCGTCACGTTGGCCTGTACGAGGAGCGCTACCGGCAGATCGGCACGTACTCCACCGGCATGAAGCAGCGGGTCAAGCTGGCCCAGGCGCTCGCCGGAGCGCCCAGGCTGCTGCTGCTTGACGAGCCGACCAACGGGCTCGACCCGGCTGGGCGGACCGCGATGCTGGACCTGATCAGCCGGATCGGAGCGGACTTCGGCATCTCGGTCGTGGTCTCCTCGCACCTGCTCGGCGAGATCGAGCAGATCTGCGATCACCTGATCGCGATCGATGACGGGCGGCTGCTGCGGGCCGCCACGATCAGCTCGTTCACCAGGGCCAGCCAGGTGCTGGCGGTCGAGGTCGACGAGGGTGCCGACCTGCTGGCCGCCGAGCTGACCGCCCGCGGTCTGGCCCCGGTCCTCGCCGGGCGCGAGCTACTGGTGCTGATCAGCGGCGAGGAGACCTTCGACGCGGTGCGGGATGCCGTTGCCGGGCTCGGCCTGCCGCTGACCAGGATGGAGCAGCGGCGGCACCGGGTCGAGGAGCTCTTCCGGGCCGATGACACCCTGACCGGAGCGATCGATGAGCACTGAACGAGGCGCGGCGGCCGGGTCGCCGGCACCGGGCGACGGCGCCGGATCGGCCCGCGCGAGCCGCGGCGGGGTCATCTATGACATCGGCTATCAGGGCTACGAGGGCCCGCGTCTGGGCCGCCGGGCCATCGGCCTGGCGCTGACCTGGCACAGCCTGCGGTCCGCGTTCGGGTTCGGCCGCGGGGCCAAGGCCAAGATCGTGCCCGCCCTGACCTTCGTGATCATGTGCGCGCCGGCCGTGGTCAATGCCGTGGCCATGGCGCTCGGCCGGACGCACACCAGGGTCGTGCCCTACGACACCTACGTGGGCACGCTCCGGGTGCTCGTGCTGCTGGTGTTCATCGCGGCGCAGGCCCCCGAGCTGGTGTCGCGCGACCTGCGCAGCCGGGTGCTGCCGCTGTATTTCGCCCGGCCGATCCGGCGGCGGGACTACCCGCTGGCCAAGTACGCCGCCTTCGCGCTGGCCTGCCTGGCGATGATCGACATCCCGGTGTTCCTGCTCTACATCGGCACGATCATGCAGGTGCACGGCGGGTCCGCGGTCTGGTCGCAGACCAGGCAGCTGGTCCCCGGCCTGCTGGTCGGGGTGATGTGGGCCGCGGTGCTGGCCGCGGTCGGGCTCGCGCTGGCCAGCGTGAGCGGCCGGCGGGCGTTTTCGACCGGCTCGGTGGCGATCTTCCTGTTCATGACCTGGACGCTGACCACGGTGCTGACGCAGATCGCCAGGTCCACCGGGCCGCACGGCACCGGCGCCCATCTGTCCAGCTCGGCCGGGGTCACCACCGCGGCCCACCTGTTCGGCCTGATCAGCCCGTTCACCGTGGTCGACGGGGTGCGCCAGTGGCTCGGCGGCACCAGCCCGGGCATCGTGGCCGCGCCCGGCCGGTACGGTGCCGCCTACGGCGTGATGTTCCTGGTATTCCTCGGCGTCAGCCTGTTCGCCCTGGTCCGCCGCTACGCCAGCGCGAGCGTCTCATGAGCGCGATCGAGCTGCGCGGGGTCACCCGCTGGTACGGCAATGTCGTGGCGGTCAACGACATCACGATGACCGTCGGTCCCGGTATCACCGGCCTGCTCGGCCCGAACGGAGCCGGCAAGACCACCCTGCTGAACCTGATGGCGGGCTTCCTGGCCCCGTCCAGGGGCGAGGTGGCCATCGGCGGCCGGCCAAGCTGGCGCAACCCGGCGGTGTTCGCCGAGATGGGGCTGGTTCCGGAGCGCGATTCGGTCTACTCATTCCTGACCGGCGCGGACTTCGTCAGCTCGACCGCCCGGCTGCACAAGCTGCCCGACCCGGACGCGGCCGCGCGCCGGGCGATCGAGATGGTCGAGATGACGCCGGCGCAGGACCGGCGGATCGCCACCTACTCTAAGGGCATGCGGCAGCGGATCAAGGTCGCCGCCGCGCTCGTGCACGACCCGCAGGTGCTGCTGCTGGACGAGCCATTCAACGGCATGGACCCGCGGCAGCGGCTGCAGATGATGGACCTGCTCGAGCAGATGGCCGACCAGGGACGAACGATCTTGTTCAGCTCGCACATCCTGGAGGAGGTCGAGCGGATGTCCGGCACGATCCAGGTGATCGTGGCCGGCCGGCTCGCCGCCTCCGGCGACTTCCGGGCCATCCGGCGGCTGATGACCAGCCGCCCGCACGTCTTCCTGGTCCGCACCTCGGCCGACCGCGCGCTCGGAGCCGCGCTGATCGGGCGCCCGGCAGTCACCGGGGTCGAGGTCACGCCGCGCGGCCTGCAGGTCAGGACCTCGGACTTCGGCACCTTCTCCCGGGAGCTAGCGGGCCTGTGCGCCGACGGCGGCATCCGGCTGCGCGAGGTGCTGCCGTCCGATGAGTCGCTGGAGAGCGTGTTCTCGTACCTGGTGAGTTCCTGACATGGGAAGGAAGAGCCGATGGCCGGGCCGCTGAACCCCGTCGTGCTGCGGATCACGCTGCGGGCAACCCTGGGCCGCAAGCGCGCGCTGGTGTTCCTGCTCGTGCCGGCCGTGCTGCTGCTGATCACGCTGACGCTGAAGCTGGTCGCGAACAGCCCGGTCTGGCCGGCCGAGTTCCTCGGCGTGTTCGGCTTCTCGGTCGTGCTCCCGCTGACCGCCCTGATCATCGGGACCAGCGTGCTCGGCGCCGAGATCGATGACGGCAGCATCGTGCACCTGCTGGCTACTCCGGTCAGCCGGGCCAGCGTGGTGCTGTCCAAGTTCACCGCCGCGGTCCTGCTGACGATCCTGTTCGGCGCGCTGCCCGAGTACCTGGCGGCCGGGGTGGCCCGCGGGTTCGGCGGCCGGCTGGCGCTCGGGCTGCTGGCGGGCGCGCTGGTCGCGTCGGTGGCCTACAACGCGCTGTTCGTCATGCTGTCGGTGCTGACCACCCGGGCCATCGCGGTGGGCCTGCTGTACCTGCTGGTCTGGGAAGGCCTGCTGGGCAACCTGGTCGGCGGCGTGCGGGTGCTGTCGATCGGCCAGTACTCGGTCAGCGTGGCCAACGCCATCACCCGCACGAGCGCGCTGAACGCGCACCTGACCACGGTCACCGCGGTCGTGATGGCCTCGGCGGTCACGGTGGTGACGCTGGCGGTCGCGGCGCGCCGGCTGTCCGCGTTCAGCATCAAGGGCGACGCGATCTGAACTGGTCAGCGCGGCGTGCCGGGTCCCGGCCGGAAGCTGGGACCGTGCCCCGGCACGATCAGGGTGGCGATCTCGAGGATGCGCTGCCGGCTCCTGGCCAGCGCGGCCTGGTCGGGGCTGAACGGGTCGTTGGCCGGCCCTTCCTGGGTCCACCAGGCGTGGGTGCACACCACGACCCCGTCGGCGGTTGACGCGACGGTGCTGATGTCCTGCTCGGAGTGGCCCGGCGTGGCCAGCAGCCTGATCGACGGGCTCAGTTCGGTGCCCTCGGCGTCCCTGGACACCCATAGGTCACCGTTGTACACGGCCCAGAAGTCGTGGATCCTGGCCGCCGGGAACAGCGCCGCGTTGATCGTGTGGTCCGGGTGGTGGTGGCTGAACACCACGTCGGTCACCGCCTCCGGGGCGACGTCGTGCGCGGCCAGCGCGGCGAGCAGGTCCGGCCGGGAGGCGACCATGCCGGGATCGACGATCACCGCGACGTCGCCGTCGGTGATCAGCGTGACCGTGCTGCCGACCCGGTCGCCGGCCTCCTCCTCGCGGGCGTAGCCGTCCTGCAGGACGTGCACGCGGGCGTGCCCGGCGGCGGGAATAGCGGCATCGGCGGCGGTCATGAGCGCTGAGACTACCGGTCCGGCCTGGCCACGGCCGGCCCGGGCGGCCCGGCCGTCCCGCCGAGCAGGTCGGCCGCGGAGTCGATGCTGTCGACCAGCGGATCGAGCAGGGCGGCCAGGATGGCGCCACGCCGGTCGGCCGGGGCGAGGCCGCTCGCGGTGGCGAGCGTGAGCCGCCGATGAGCGGCCCGCAGGTCGGGGATCGGCCGCGGCGGCTCAGCCTCGCGCAGCGCCCTGACCAGCTCGGTCATGGCGGCGTCGATCTCGCCGGCAATGACAGTGGCGACCGGGACCGCGATGGGGCGCTGGGCGTCGCGCAGGTGGCTGGCCAGCGCGTGCGTGCCGGCCACGATCCGGCGCCCGGCCGACAGCACGCCGCCATAGCGGCTGGTGTCCGGACGGGTCCTGGCCGGCTCGCCCCTGGCCCGGTCCAGCGACGCGGCCACCGAGGACTGAGCCCGCCTGGTATCGGCGGCTAGCCGTTCCAGGGCGGCGGTGTCGAAGGCCTGCGGATCCTGGTAGGCGCGCAGCACCGCGCCCAGGTACCGCCTGATCGCCTCGAACCGCTCGGCCGTGGCAGCCTGCAGGGTGCCGGCCTCCCAGGTCGGCCAGACCAGGTAGGCCAGGATCGCCAGGCCGCCGCCGATCAGCGTGTCGAAGCCGCGGTTCTCCACCGTCCCGAGCGGGCTGGCCTGGCCGGCCGAGATCGACAAGATCACGTAGGTGGTCAGGAAGACCGCGTAGATGGCGTAGTTGGCCGCGAAGACCGTGTAGCCGAGCCAGGCGCAGGCCGCGATCGCCGCGATCAGCAGCGCTCCGCCGGGGTGCAGGTTCGCGACGATGACGGCGCTGGCCAGCACCCCGGCTCCGGTGCCGATGACCCGGGCGACGCCGCGGCTGACCGTGGCCGCGAAGTCCGGCCTGAGCACGATCAGCGCGGTCAGCGGCAGCCAGTAACCCCGCGGCCAGGGCAGCGCGGCCGAGATCGCGGTGGCCAGCGGGATCACCACGGCGAGCCGGATGCCGTGCCGGAACGCCGGCGAGGACGGTGACATCGCCGCCCTGACCCGGCGCAGCACCGAGATCACCCCGGCCGGCAGCACGATGATCGCGTCGGCCGCGCTGGCCGCGGTCACCGGCAGGCTGATCCGGCGGACCCCGGCTAGTTCCGTCGCCATCCGGTACACGGCCCGCAGCTGGCCGGCCAGGGCACCCATCCGGGTGGCGACAAACCGGGCCCCTGGCCCGGCCATTGATGGCGGCCGCAGCCCGGCGGGCTCGGGCGCGAGACCGCCCGGCGGCCCGGCGGCCGATCCGGGCGGCGCGCTGGCGGCGG
>JBPCKO010000166.1:0-10090 GCA_051004215.1 Streptosporangiaceae bacterium
GGCTGACACTGGTCCCGGCTGACACTGGTCCCGGCTGACACTGGTCCCGGCTGACACTGGTCCCGGCTGACACTGGTCCCGGCTGACACTGGTCCCGGCTGACACTGGTCCCGGCTGACACTGGGCGGCTCACGGCGACGCGCGCGCCCGGCCAGGGCAGCAACCCGCGCGGCCCGGTCCGGCCCCAGGTAACCTCAGGCATGCCGCGTCGGGCGGCGGACGGAGGAAGCAGTGACGGCGCAGGCGCAATCTGAGCAACCACGGGCGAAGTCCGATCAGGCACAGGCCGAGCACGCACCGGCCAAACCGGCCGCCGATCACTCCTCACTGCCCTCCCTGACTCTGGACGCGCGTCAGCTGGGTGACCTCGAGCTGATCTTGTCCGGCGCCTTCGCGCCTCTGAGCGGCTTCCTGACCAGCGACGACGTCGCCTCGGTGGTCGCCTCGGCCACCCTGGCCGATGGCACGCCGTGGCCCTTGCCGGTCACGCTGGAGGTCGGCGCCGACGCCATCGCCAGGGACGCGACCCGGATCCTGCTCGCCGACCCGGAGGGCACGCCGCTGGCCATGCTCACGATCACCGAGCGGGCCGAGGCTGAGCCGGGCGGCCTGGTCGTCCTGGCCGGCCCGGTGACCGCGAACCGCCCGGTCGAGCATGGTTCGTTCCGCCGGCTGATGATCACTCCGGCCCAGGCGCGGGCCGAACTCGGTGAGGGGCCCGTACTGGCGTTCGCGACCAGAGCGCCGATCGGCGGTCGCCAGATCGGCCAGCTCAAGCACCTCGCCGGCCAGCTCAAGGCCCGGCTGCTGCTGCTGCCCCTGGTAGCCGGCCACGCCGAGGTGGTCGGCCAGCCCGAGTCGCTGATCAGGGCCGTGCTCGCAGCGGCCAGGAACCTGCCGGCCGGGACCCTCGTCGTGCCGGTCCCGCTGGCCGGCCGCTCCCACACCGGCGGCGATGACGGCGAGCGCAACCTGGCTGCGGCCGCGATCGTGGCCGCCGCCTACGGGGCGACCCACCTGATGGCCGACGGCCCGCCGGGGCGCGCAGCCGGCCCGGCCGACGGTACCAGGCCGGTACCGGTCATCGCGGCCCCGATTCCAGTGCTGCCCGCCGGAGACTGGGCCTACGACCCCCGGGCCGACGTGTGGCGCCCGCTGGCCCTGATCGAAGCCGGGACCGAGATCGAGGACCTGACGCCCGACCAACTCGGCGACATGCTCGACACCGGGGCGGCGATCCCGCCGTGGTTCGCCCCTGAGGCGGTCGCGGCCGAGCTTCGGCACGCCAGGCCACCGCGTTCGGAACGAGGCTTCGTTCTGTTCTTGACGGGGTTGTCCGGTTCTGGCAAATCCACGATCGCGCGGGACCTCCGCGACCTGCTGGCCGAGCGCGGCGACCGGCGGGTGTCGCTCCTGGACGGCGACCTCGTGCGCTCGCTGCTGTCGGCCGGGCTGACGTTCTCGCGCGCCGACCGCGATCTCAACATCGCGCGGATCGGCTACGTCGCGGCCGAGATCGCCAAGCACGGCGGCATCGCGATCTGCGCCCCGATCGCGCCGTTCGCGGCGGCCAGGGAGCAGGTCAGGCAGATGGTCTCGCAGGTCGGGGACTTCCTGCTGATTCACGTCGCGACCCCGGTGGAGGTCTGCGAGCAGCGCGACCGCAAGGGCCTGTACGCCAAGGCCAGGGCCGGGCTGATCAAGCAGTTCACCGGGGTCTCTGACCCGTACGAAGAACCAGATGACGCGATCCTGACCGTCGACACCTCGGTGATCAGCCGGGACGACGCGACCGCGGCGATCATGCGGATGCTGACTGCGGGCGGCTGGCTACCAGCCCGACCATGAACCGGTGCCTCCGCCCGCGCGACCCGCTGGCTAATCCTCGTCTTCGGCCCTGGTGCCCGCGTCGAAGCGGTGCCGGACGTTGGTGACCTTCCTGGAAATCCCCTCCGACATCGCCATCCGCTGGCGGTTCAGCAGGAAGTAGCTGATCACGCCGCTGATCAGGATCGCCCCGCCGAGCAGGAGCAGGCTGCGCGCCCCGGCCATGTACAGCACAAGGAAGGCCACGGCGAACAAGCCGAGCCGCAACACCGAGTAGAACAACGTCGCGCGCATGACAGCTCACAGCCTAGCCGCTGGCCACGGCTGCGCGGCCGGCCTGCTCACCCCGGGTATCCGATCCGCGCGGACCCGGCCGGGCCGGCGTCCAGGGTCCGGAACGGGTCAGCGGGTCAGCGCAGCACCGGCGCTGGGTTCGCCGTCCGGGCTTGACCGCAGCACGTCGGCGAGCAGCGCGGGGTCGACATTGCCGCCGGAGAGGATCGCCACCCGCGTCCTGGCGGCCGGCAGCTCGGCCGCCCGGAACAGGCAGGCGGCGACGGCGACCGCGCCACCGGGCTCGGCGACCAGGCGGGCGCGGGTCGCGAGCAGCCGCATGGCGGCCCTGATCTCGTCCTCGGAGACAGTCACGATGTCGTGCACCTGGCTGGTCAGGTGCAGCCACGCCAGCTCGCCCACCTGGTCGACGCGCAGCGCATCGGCGATCGTCCTGGCCGTCTGCTCGGGCGCCCAGGCCACCCGGCGGCCCTGCCGCAGCGAGTCCCGTGCGTCCGCGGCGAGTTCTGGCTCGACGCCCACAACCTTGGCCGCCGGGTTCGCCGCCGTGATCGCCGCGGCCACGCCGGCGATCAGCCCGCCGCCGCCCACCGGGCAGACGACAAGATCGGCACCGGGACAGTCGGCGGCGATCTCGAGCCCGACCGTGCCCTGCCCGGCGATCACGTCCCGGTGCTCGAACGGCGGGATCGGCGTGTACCCGTGTTCGGCAATCAGCTCCTCGACGGCCGCCTGTCTGGCCGCGAGTCCTGGCGCGCTGACCACGATGCGCGCTCCCCGGGACCGGGCCGCGTCGACCTTCACCGCGGGCGCGTTAGACGGGACCACGACCGTCGCCGACACACCCAGCAGCGCCGCCGCGTATGCGACAGCGTGTGCATGATTACCACTAGAGTGGGCAACTACACCCTTGCTGCGCTGTTCGGGAGGTAGCGCGCTGATGGCCGAGTAGGCGCCGCGGAGCTTGAAGGCGCCGGTCGGCTGCAGCGATTCCGCCTTGACAAGCAGCTCCGGTTCCACTGCAGAGAACGGGACAAGGGGCGTATGGAGGGCGACACCGTCAAGCCGGCTCGCCGCATCGCGGATCTCGGTTACCGACACTCGGTGAGACATCGGTGACATCCCTCCACTCTACGTGTTCGCGTCGTCATCGGCAGGTGTCGGTCAAAGCGTTACGACCAGCCTGTGAGTAATATTTACGGAATCTAAGGAGAATAGTGATCTCTAGTTATTAAGATAAAGATTGAGTGAGGGGGGTCTAGTTATGCGAGGAGTCGCGAATGGACGGGCAAAGTGATCGCCTGCTCACTCCGGGAGAGGTCGCAGCCCTCTTCCGCGTTGATCCCAAGACCGTGACCCGTTGGGCCGCATCTGGCCGGATCAGCAGCATCAGGACGCCGGGCGGTCACCGACGGTACCGCGAGGTCGAGATCCGGGCCCTGCTCGGCATCGACGCGGACCCGGCACCTTCATCGTCAGACCAGACCGGGTGACGCCGGCCGAGATTCCCGGGCCCAGAAGGACTCGGGTGCGTATGGCCTGCCGATCGTTACGGGTTCGGCGCCTGCCAGGGGCTGGACCCCGCAGGATCGCTTCGGAGTTCGCCAACGGCCAGCCCGCTCCGGGGCCGCCGCCCGCCCGGCTCATCCGACGGCGGGTCACATCGGGATTACTTCCAATACTTCGACGCTGACGCGGCCATGCCTGCTGGCACGGGAGACGGACATCGGCTAGGTCATGAGGGCCGCGTTCGGCTGATTCTGCGATGAGCTAGCTTCGCCCGCATCAGGGCGGCCCGATCCGATGCCGCTTGCGCGTGGTCAGGGCGGCCCGAGGCCACCCTGATCACGCCGCCCGGGCTGGGAATGGCTGGAGGCGGCGAGTTCGGCGGACGGGTAGTTCCGCTGCTTGCGAGGCCGGCGAATGGCGGCCCGGGGAGCGCTTCCGGCCCGGCCTAGTGACCGCCCCTGGCCAGGAATTCCAGGAACTGACGGCGCAGCGGTTCGTCGCCGTCCCGCCAGCGCCTGGCCCGCTCATCGATTTGCTCCTGGGTCAGCGCTCCCGCGGCCAGCCGGTCATAGTCCGGGTCCTCGGCGCTGACCTCTACATACGCGTCTCCGGTCAGGCCGCCATCGGGTGCGGTCGCCGACTCGGGGACCAGCAAGTTGCCGTTCGGCAGCTTGATCACGTACATAGTCGCACCACCCTAGATGCCATACCGCACGTTGAAATAGAGCATGACGTTCAGCGCCGCGCGCGTGTTGCCGCCGACCATCTCGAGCAGGGCCGGGCGCTGGCTGGACGCGATGGCGGCGAACGCATCCGCAAAGAATTCCCGGCGGCCCAGGTGACCCGACTGGCGGTGGAAGTCGTTGCGCATGGAGGGCAGGCACTGTTTGTACAGCCAGACGAATTCGGCCGAGTCCGACTGCCAGCGCCCCTCGCCCCCGTCGATGTCATCGAGCGCGTGCCCGATCTCGTGGCACATCACGTCCGGGGTCGGCGATGGGCGGGAGCCGACGATGACCTTCCGGTCGCCGTAGGCGCCCGCGCACGCGTCCCAGGTCGCCTTGCCCGACGGCAGCGGCATCCCGCTGAGACTGCCCATGTCGTCCAGGTCCGGGACGCCACCTGGCCCGACGTAGATGGCGTCCAGGCCGCCAAGCAGCTTTTCCTTGATCAGCTGCGGGAACTCGGCCAGCCGGTCGACCGCCAGCACGATCTGCGGCGGCGGCGGCAGTTCGCCAGTCTCCCACTCGCGGTGCAGGATCGGCTCAAGCTGACCGCAATGCCGGTGCCCGGGCGCCGCCGAGGTGCGCTGGGCCCGCTCGTACCAGGGCGCGGCCTGGCCGATGCCGTGGGCGCGCGCGGCCGCGATCGCCTCAGCGGCTCGGGCGGCGTTCCTTGCCGCCGTGGCCGCGGTCGCTGCCGGGGCGGCCGGCGAGGCATTAGGCGGAGCTTTCCTGACCGCAGCCCTGCCAATCCCGCCCTGGGCGCGCCGGGCCCGCCCGTGCTGGCCCCGCGAACCGGCGGCGGAAGGCCTGGTCAGCGGCGGCTGGGCCACGGGTGGCTGGGCTAGCGGCGGCTGGGAGGACCAAGAGAAGGACGACCGCGCCAGCGGGGGCGGAGCAGCTGAGTGCGGGGCGGGCGAGGCCTGGGCGGCGGCAGACTGGGCGGCGGGAGGGTGCGCCGCCGGTGACGGCGCGGATGGAGTCGGGCCGGTCGGAGACCGGTCGTCGGTCGGCGTCGTTGCGGTCGGCGACGGGGCGGACGGCCGTGGGCCGACCGGCGAGTACGGTCCTGTCGGCATCGGCACGGCGGGCGATGCTGTTGCGGGCGGCGCCGTCGGGAGCGGCGCTGTCGGGGGCGGCGCTGAATTCGGCGTTGCTGACCGGGAGGACACGAAGGACCACCTGCACGGTCGGGGCGGCGGATCTGCCCAGTCCGCCCCGCCAAGATCATCTCCGTCGGCGGCCGCGGCGGCCGAAGGCGAATTCGGCGCGGTAGAGGACGGGCTCGCGCCAGTAAACGGCGGGCTGGCAGCGGCCGGACGGCTCGCCGGGCCGACGGGCTGGCTTGCAGCTCCGGCGACGCCAGTTCGCAACCCGGGGAGCTCGACGCCAGGCGGCGGCCAGGCCATGGCCGGCCCGTCCGCCCCTGTTCCGTCTGGCCCGCCGGGCCAGATCGAAGGCGGCGGAACCGTGCCTGTGGGCGAGGCCGGACGCTCCGGCGGGTGGTCCGCCCCGCCAGATCGCACGGCCGGAATCGGGGGCTCGACACCCGGTGGAGGCCAGGTCGCCGGGCGAGGGCCCGAGGCCGCCGAGTTAGCAGCCCAGCCGGCCGGTGTCCAGCCTGGCCCCTTCAAACCTCCCGATGGGCCGGCCGCTCGTACGCCTTGGCGGTTCGCGCGGCGGAGTTCGGCCGCGGGGCTCGGAGCCGGACGCAGCGACATCCTGCCCGGCCTGCGATGGGTTCCCGGCGCAGCGGTCGCCCCGGCCGCCGATGGGGCGCCGCCCTGGGCCAGGACCTGATCCGCGCCGTCCAGGCTGTCTGCCGCCTGCCTGGAACGAAGCGAGCGAAAGTCGCGGCTCGCGACCGACCGCGGGCCGCGGGGGCGCCGCAGGTGCCACCGTCGCAGTAACCGCCGCATAGAACCTTCGCTTCCAGCCCGTGTCCGGCTGCCAGGTTACGACCGTAACGTGGCCTGGCGTCAGTATCCAGCATGGACCAGGTCGAACCGGTCCTGTTAACGATTAGCCGGTAAACCCCGCCGATTAGGTAACATGACGTCCCCTCACCGGCTAGGCTGCGTCCATGTTGGTGCTTTGCGTCGTCTTTGCCCTGATTACAGTCGGTTTGGTCATACCGTGCGTGATCGACATAGCGATGACGCCGGATCACTACTTTGGCCTGCCCAGCAAGCAGACCTGGCTGATCGTCGGGGTCGCGTTCTGGGTCTTCGGAGCAGCCGCCTGGCTGCTCGTCGGCCGCCGCGAAGTCCGCATGCACCGGCTGTGGGACGACGTCACCGGCAGCTGGATTCCGGCCGCACAGGCCCAGCACCCGGCGGCGCGGGCCCGCCGCCCTGACTACCCCTTCGCCCGGCCGCGGCAGGCCGCCATGGTCCCTATACAGTTCGTGGCGCCCGATGACAACCCCGACTTCCTGATGGAACTGGACCGCAGGATCCGGGAGTGGCGCGACGGCGTCTGACCGCCACCCGCCGGGCCTGGTTACACCCCCGCGGGCCGGCATCCGACCCGTTCGGCCGCCGTGGCCTCGCTCAGCCCTCCCCCAGAACAGCTGCCGCGATGTGAACTCACGCGTCCAGCCGGAAATCGCCAGTGACGGCCGACATTCAGCCGACCGCGCCTGAGCCGACCGCGGCTCGGGCGAGCATGACGGCGTGTACCCGGTGTATGAAACTGGGGTTCCATACACAAAATCGCGTATCAAACCCGGCTTTCATACACGGGCCGGCGGCCGCGCAACTGGTGGCCTCGGGCGGCGGCCCGCAGGCTTGGGACGGCAGAGCAAGCAGGGCCCAGTGGGACAGCCGACGTCAGTGGAGGCCAGCGGGACAGCCGACGTCAGCGGGAGAGCGGACGCCAACACGGGCTAAGGGCGGCTCATGCCCCCGCCGGCCGGGCGTGACCGGGTCAGCCGGAGATGCCGGCGTAGGAGTGCAGGCCGTGCACCCAGAGGTTGACGCCGACCAGGTTGAACATCAGGCACGCGAAGCCGACCATCTGGATCATGGCGGCCCGGCGGCCGCGCCAGCCGGCTGTTGCCCTCGCGTGCAGGAACGAGGCGTAGACCAGCCAGGTGATGAACGACCAGGTCTCCTTCGGGTCCCAGCCCCAGTACCGGCCCCAGGCGTGGTCGGCCCAGATCGCGCCGGCGATCACGGCGAACGTCCAGGCCGGGAACGCGAACAGGATTGCCCGGTAGGCCAGCTTGTCCAGCACATCGGATCCGGGCAGCCGTTCCATGATCCCGGCGACCGCGCTGGCCTGCCCGGCCGCGACCCGGCGCTCGTGCCGGTCGACCGCCAGGTACAGCGCCGTGACGACGGCACCGAAGACGTAGGTCCCGATTGCGATGATCATTGCCGTGACGTGAATGGCAATCCAGTACGACTGCAGCGCCGGAACCAGCGAGCCTGCAGGCGTGTAGATCACCACGACGTCCACGGCCAGCGCTAGCACGACCGTCACCAGGACGAACAGGCCGAGGTAGTAGGCGCGGAAGCGGACCGCGGCGATCACGTAGACGAGCACGGCCGCGCAGGTGATCGCGGCGATGAACTCGTACATGTTGCCCCAGGGGATCCGGTGCTCGGACAGGCCCCTGGTGATGACCGACGCGATGTGCAGCATCAGCCCGGCGCAAGTGAGCAGGAACGCCGACCGGAGCCAGCGGCCTTGCGGCCAGTGCGAAGTCCGCTCGACCATCGCCGCGGGCTCGGGCAGCGCGAACCCACCATGGCCGCCGTCCGCGGCGCCATCATCAGCCTCGGCTGAGCCGGCCGAGCCGCTCAGGTCGGCCAGCTCGGACGGATCGCCGGGGTCGGCCGGGAACGCGTGCCCGACGGTGAGCCCGGCACTGACTCCGGCGCCGACTCCGGCGGGAACCAGCTCGGGCTCACGGCGCACCTCCGCCGCCGCGGCGGCCTGCCGCTTCCCGAAAGCGAAGTCGCACGCGTAGGCGACCATAGCCAGCGCGTAGAGCACGATCGCGAACACCAGCGTCGCGTTGCTCAGGTCGGCCAATCCGGTGTTAGGCACAGCCCCTCACTCTCCTGTCGCGCCGGCCGGCGTGACCGCACCGTCGCGCGGGGCGGCGGAACTGCCGCCGCGCACCTGCTGCATAACCTCGCTCGCCAGCTCGGCGAACTCCGTCTCGAACCCGCCCGCGGCATCCGATCTGGTCAGCCCGCCGATCTCGACCACGCTCCCGGCGGCCTTGGAGTCGCCGTCAGCATCTGAGTCGCCGTCAGCATCTGAGTCGCCGTCAGCATCGTCCCCGTCGCCCGTTGCGACCGCCCGCACGAAGATCCGGCGGCGCCGGACCAGGAACGACACGATCAGCCCGGCCAGGGCGGTGAGCGCGGACACCAGGGCGGGGATCTGACCGGGATCGTAGGTGATCGCCAGGCTGATCCACTGCCGGTAACCGGTAAATGTCAGCCTGCCCAGCCCGTGCGGCAGCACGATGGACTGCCCGGGGGCCAGCGGCCGAGGCCTGACTGCCAGCCGTCGCATGTGCCGCGTGTTCAGGCTGTAGACCGACTGCGGCTGGCCCGAGTCCAGCCCCAGGTTGCCCGCGTAGGAGACCAGGCTGACCCGGGGAAACTCGGCGGCCGGGAACGCGGAGGCGAGCTGGCCGCCGACGTCGACCTCGCTGGGCAGGAAGACGCCGGCGAAGCCGAGCTGGCTCGGGCCGGCATCCGGAACCTTGATCACCCCGGCCGAGGTCATCCCGGACTGCTCGACCGGGATGAACGGGACCGGCTGGTCGAAGCGGACCTTGCCGGTCGAGTCGGTGACCGTGAACTCCGGGGCGTAGCCGTGCCCGATCAGGAACACCTGCACCCCGTCGACGATCAGCGGATGGTTCACCCGCAGGTCGTAGTTGCGCAGGCGGCCGCCGTAGGTGGAGTTGTACCGCAGCGAGGCGCCGAACCAGGATGGCTGCCCGCGCTGGTCACCGGATGCGATGTAGCGGGCGGTGAACTTGCGGAGCGTGATGCTGAACGGCTGCAGGTCGCCCGCGCTGACCAGGCGCCCGGGCCGCAGTACGTCGAGCCCGACCGGGGTGTTCGCGAACGTATCGCCCTCCACCAGCAGCCGGTTGCCCTTGTAGCCGAACATGCCGCCGAGCGCGACCGAGGCCAGCAAGCCAAGCAGCGCGACATGGAACAGCAGGTTGCCGACCTCGTGCAGGTAGCCCTTCTCGGCTGACACCCAGCCGTCACCGGTCCGCACCCGGAACCGGCGCCGGCGCAGCAGCCCCTCGGCCCGGCCCAGCGCTTCCTGCGTGGTCACCGCGGCGGTGAAGCCCGCGGCCTGCGGCAGCCGGCCCAGGTACCGCGGCGCCTTCGGCGGCGGCTGGCCTGCCGACCGCGCGAGCCGGTAGGCCCGCGGCAGCACGCAGCCCGCCAGCGAGGTGAACAGCAGCAAGTAGACCGCGGCGAACCAGGGCGCGCCGAAGACATCGAATCCCGAGAGCCTGGCCAGGAACGGTGCGAGGGCGGGATGTTGCGCATAGTACTGGGTAACCGCGGCCGGATCGATGCCCTGCTGCGGCAGGATCGATCCCGGAATGCTAGCCAGCGCGAGCAGGAACAACAGGACAAGCGCGGTCCGCATGGAGGTGAGCTGCCGCCAGCCCCAGCGCAGCCATCCGACCGGGCCGAGCCGCGGACCGGGGCGCCCGGGCCGGCCCGCGGCAGCGTCCGGCGGCGCGG
>JBPCKO010000167.1:0-4885 GCA_051004215.1 Streptosporangiaceae bacterium
AACCTCGCCGGGCTGGGTGATTTCCGGGCAGCCGGGAAGATCCGCGACGCAAACCGCCCGGCACTGCTCGCCCAGCTCGGGTTCGACGGGTTCCGCGGAGTCGATCTCGGCGCCGGCGCCGATGACCCGGATGCCCGGTCGGGCCTGCTGGCGGCTGGCGCGTCCCGGTGCGATGCCATCGTGGCCAGCGGAGGGGTCAGCGCCGGGGATCATGACCTGCTGAAGGTGGCCCTGGAGAAGCTGGGCGGCACCACGATGCGCTGGCTGCGAGTCGCGGTGAAGCCCGGCCAGCACGTCGCCTTCGCGCTGCTCGGCGAGCGCCACGTCCCGGCCTTCGGGCTGCCGGGCAACCCGGTCGCCGCCCTGGTCACCTACGAGCTGTACGTCCGGCCCGCGCTGCGGGCCATGGCCGGCTGCCCGGTGCTCGACTGGCCGCGGATCACCGCGATCGCCGAGACGGACCTGCCCCGCCGGCCCGGGCCCAGGCTTCACCTGGTGCGGGTGACGGCCCGGGCCGGGCCCGGCGGAGTACTGCGGGTGCGGCTCTCAGGCGGCCAGGACTCGCACATGCTGCGGGCCATGGCACAGGCCAATGCCCTCGCCCTGCTTCCCGGCGGCGACGGCGTCCGGGCCGGCGGGCGCATCGAAGTGCTGCTCCTCGACACCGAAAGCCTTGGGCCAGATGGTGCGATCACCACGCCGTGAGCACGGCTGGTGGGTGCGCACTCGCGGCCGGGACGCGGATGCGGCGCGGATAACCGGACGGATCCGGAAGGCTGGCCCGTCCGCTGGCCGGCGCGCCGAGCCTCAGTGGCCGCCGATCCCGGGCCGGTTCCTGATCTCACCAGGAAAGTGGATATAAACCATGACGGTAGGCCGGCGGTTCCCGCGCGGGGCCGGACCCCGGCACCGTGAACCGGGCACGATGCGCTGCCCGTCCCGGCCGGGGCAGGAGGGATGACCGCCAGGATGCTCGCCGTCAGCTGGGATACGGTCCGGCTGTTCCTGCATGTCCTCGCCGCCACCATCTGGGTGGGCGGCCAGCTGACCCTGGCGGCCCTGGTCCCGGTGCTGCGCCGGTTCGGCGCCGAGGTGCCGCGTGCTGCCGCCCGCCGCTTCAACCAGGTGGCCTGGACTGCTTTCGCCGTGCTGGTGATCACCGGGGTGTGGAACATCGCCGCCGTCCGCGGCGAGATAAGCCACGACGCCAGCTACCGGGTCACGCTGATCGTCAAGCTTATCGTTGTAGGCGTCTCCGGCATCACCGCAGCCCTGCATGCGCGGGCCCGCAGCACGATGGGCCTGGCGGTTTTCGGTGCCCTGACCGGGGCCAGTGCCCTGGCCGCGCTGTTTCTCGGGGTCCTGCTGGCGGGCTGACGCAGGCCCGGAGAGGCCCGCGCGGGGCCGTCTGGAGTGGCGTCGGCTGGAGCAGATGGGAGCCGGTCAGGCGCACCAGCAGAAGCCCGGACGGCGGCAGGAGGCAACGGACAGATGATCAGGATCCTGGGGAAGGATGGGCCTCGATGACGGACACCGGCGTCGCTGGCGGGCAGGAACGATCCCTGGGCCGGGCAGGGACGGCTATCAGGGATCTCCACCCGGGCTACTTCGCGTTCGTGATGGCCACGGGCATCATCTCGACGGGCACGTTCCTGCTGGGACCGTCGTGGCTGTCGCGGGCATTGCTTGCTGCCGCAGCGGCCGGGTTCGTCGTGCTCACCGTGGCATTGGCGGTCCGGCTGGCCCTCTTCCGCTCCAGCGTGGCGGCCGACATCCTGGCGCCGGAGCGGGTGTTCGGCTTCTTCACGATCGTGGCCGGCCTCGACGTGCTCGGGGTGCGGCTCGCCGCGGCGGGTCATCCGCTGGCCACGGCGATCCTGGCCGGGGTGGCTGCTGCCGTGTGGATCGTGCTGACCTACGGCGTGCCCGCCAGCCTGCTGCTCGCCCGGGAGCGGGATTCGGTCCTCGGCGGCGTCAACGGCGCCTGGCTGATATGGGTGGTTGGCACGCAGTCTCTCTCCATCGCGGCATCGGCCCTGGTACCGGTGTGGCCCTCGCAAGCTGGGCTGCTGGCGCCGGCCGCTACCGGGCTGTGGAGCATCGGATTGATGCTGTACCTGCTGCTCGTCTCGCTGATCATGCTGCGGTGGCTGACAGTCCCGATGACCCCGGAAACCCTCGGCCCGCCCTACTGGATCCTGATGGGCGCCACGGCCATCAGCGTCCTGGCAGGCGCCCGGATCCTGAACCTCCCCGCTGCGCTCCCCCTCACCCGGGCGACGGCCGGATTCGTCGAGGGATTCTCCTTTGCCCTGTGGGCGTTCGGCACCTGGTGGATCCCGCTGCTCATCGTGCTCGGCCTGTGGCGGCACGTCCGGCGCCACTGGCCGCTCCGCTACGAGCCGACCCTGTGGAGCATGGTCTTCCCGCTCGGCATGTACAGCGTGGCTACGCTGTCGTTCGGGAAGGTTGCCCATCTGAGCTTCATGGAATCACTGAGCCGGTTCATGCTCTGGGTAGCCATCGCCGCGTGGGTGGCCGTGGCCGCCGCGTTCCTCGCCCGGCTCGCCCGCCGGCCAGGTGCCCCCGGACGCGGAACTCCGGCAGCCCCGGCGGGCACGGCATCCACCGCGCCCTGACCCAGGCACCATGGTGCTTCACGCGGGCCGGGGCCTGGACCCATATCGCTGTGCTCAATGCGGCAGCCGCAGCCGGGGGACATGCCTGGCCAGCTGCTGTGCCGGCTGGGACGGCTAGAATGGCCGCCACGCTTTCCGGTTCCCGGGCAGGAGCTCAGGCCTTGTCCGGCCTGGCCGTGAGGGCGGGTTCTCCCGGCGTGGGGCTGATGGGCCAGGCCGGGCGAGCGGGGGCCGGTCAGTCATCGTTGCCGTCCAGCCGCGCCAGCCAGGTCGCGAGCCGGTCGATCGGGACCTCGTGTTCCGGGTTGAGGTCCACGGACCGGCGCATATGCCCGGCCAGGGCGGCGAACGTCGCCGGCTCTTCTCCCCTGCGGTCCTCGAGTTCCTCGATGCCCCCGTCGGTGAAGTACATGATTGCTTCCCTGCCTTGCCGCCTGACGCGGCGCGCTGATCAGGCGGCTGCCGCGCTGGCCGGCTCACCGAGTGAGGCGATTCCCCAGGATGGTGCCGGCGGCAGTCAGGTTCTTCTAGTGACGACTAGACTTATTCCCGCCATGTCGCCGTCCGGGTACCCGGGGCAGGGAACTCAAGATGCCAGCAGAGACACACCGGGCCGGCCGTCAGCGTTTGCGGGACGCGCCCGGCCTGATCGCAGCGGTCAGTCCGGCCAGGCCGGGGCCGGCCGGACGCCCGGGCCGGTACATGCGCCCCGGCAGCCGCAGCTTCGTCCTTCCCCGTGAAGCCACAGTGCGCCGGGCGGCACGGTGAGCCCGTCCGCCGCAAGACGGCCCGATGCCGGGGTGGCTGCCGCGGCTTCCGGAACGAGGCTACCGGTTCGTGTCTTCGCTGACCGTTCTGGCGGTCCTGCTGCTCGCCGGGGCGGGCGGCTGGGTCCGGCTGTCGGAGTCCGGGCTGGGCTGCTCCACGTGGCCCGGGTGCTACGGCAATGACCTGGTCGCTCATGACGCGTACCACTCCCTGGTGGAGTTCACCAGCCGATGTGCGATCACGGCTGTCGCCGTCCTCATCGGCGCGGCTGTCATCGGCGCTGTGCTCGCCCCCAGGCGCCGGCGTGACCTGCTGTGGCTGTCGGCGGGACTGTTCGCCGGTTACCTGACCGAGGCTGTGCCCGGCGGGCTGACCGTGCTCGCCCGGCTGGCTCCCGTCCTGGTCGCCGCCCACCTTGTCGCCGCCATGCTGGTGCTGGCCGGCGCGGCCACGCTGCACTGGCGGGCGGGGCATGCTGCCGGGCCGGCCCCGTCCGCGGCGGGCTGGGAGGTGCGCCTGCTGGCCAGGCTCCTGCTTCTCGTCCTCGGCGCCGTGATCGTGCTCGGCACGGTCGCCGCCGGGGCCGGGCCAGATGCCGGCAGCCCGGATGTGCCCCGCTTCGGCTTCCGCTTCCAGGCCGCCGCGGAGTTGCATGCCGTGGTGGTCATGTTCCTCGCCGGGCTCACCGTCGCCATGTTCTTCGGGCTGCGGCCCGGCTCCGCCGCCGGCCGGTTCTCCGCGCGTACGTGATGCTCCTCCTGGCGACCGGGCTGCCGGGCGCGGTGGGCTTTGTGCAGTACTTCGGCGGCCTGCCCGCCGGGCTCATCGAAGCCCATATCGCCGGTGCCGGGATCCTGGTGACCGCCTCTGTCCGTTTCAGCTTGGCGCTCGGGCCGGGTACTCCGGGGTGGGCTGCAAGGAAACTGCCGGGAACGGGTAAGCCCGGTCTGCCAGGGTGGACCCGGTGGCGTGCGGCGGCGCAGCGCTCCGCCGGGGGGTAGTAGTGGGATGCCGGGGGGTTGTAGTGGGATGACGGGGCCCGGGCCGGCTGTGCTGGAGGACGGGCATGCGTGCATGATGCTGTTGTCGCCGAACCGAATGGAGTGGCTGAATGGCCAGGCCCGCTGCGAGGCATGAGAGCACCGGTGACCCGGACGGCGGCGGCGGCCCGCCGGGCGGGGAGGGCCGGGAGCTGCTGGCGCCGTTGCTGCCGGGCGGGGAGCCGGTCGAGCAGCTGCTGCGGCGGGCGCAGTTCTTCGTGCCGGGCGGCACGCCGAGCGCCGATTTCCGGGAGGTGCACCGGGCTGGCGGGCGGGGCGCGGAGGAGTTCTACCACGAGCGGTGGCGGCATGACAAGGTGGTCCGCTCGACGCACGGGGTGAACTGCACGGGGTCGTGCTCGTGGAAGGTGTATGTCAAGGACGGGATCATCACCTGGGAGACGCAGCAGACTGACTATCCGTCGACGGGTCCGGACT
>JBPCKO010000168.1:0-22773 GCA_051004215.1 Streptosporangiaceae bacterium
CCTGTCCTTGCACGTTGTGAGGGCAGGGAATCGCCATCTGCTGTGCACCGACGGGCGGCACGGCGTGGGGGCCGAGCCGAATCTGCGGGCCGCGCTCGTGACCGCGGCCGGGCCGGCTGCCGCCGCCGGCCTGATCGCCCTGGCCACGGCGGCCGGGGCGCCGGACAACGTCGCCTGCGCGGTCGCCGACGTCATCGCCCTGTAACGACGCCGGACCGCGCCGGACCGGGCGGCCGCCCGCCGTGACAGGCTGACGGGGCCGAGCGAAGGGGGCCGTCCGTGCCGTATGTGCAGGTCGCGGGGAGGCCGGTCTCGCACGAGGTGCTGGGTGCGGAAACCGCCGACCTCGCTCCGGTCGTGCTGCTGCACGGCGGCCTGACCGGGGCGTCCTCGTGGTCGGGCCAGACGCCTGGGCTCGCCGCGGCCGGCTACCGGGTCTACCTGCCCGAGCGGCGCGGCCACGGGCACACGCCCGACGTGGAGGGCCCGATCAGCTACCCGCTGATGGCCGGCGACACGATCGCCTATCTCGATCAGGAGGTCGGCCGCCCGGCGCACCTGATCGGGTGGAGTGACGGCGCCGTCGTCGCGTTGCTCGCCGCCAGGCAGCGGCCTGACCTGGCCGCCAGCCTCGTGCTGATCGGCCAGTACTACAACTCCTCGGGCCGGGTCGCGGGCGGGCTGACCGACGCCCTGACCGGCGGCGGCGCCAGCGAGATCACCGACTTCATGCGCGCCTCCTACGCGCAGGAATCACCGGACGGCGCTGAGCACTTTGAGATGGTGTTCGGCAAAATGCAGCGAATGTTTGTCGCCGAGCCGGAGATCGACCTGTCGTCGCTGGCCGGGGTCACGATGCCCGCTCTGGTCATGCAGGGCGACCGGGACGAGGTCGCGCTCACCCACAGCGCCGCCGTGGCGGCCGCGCTGCCGGCCGGGCGGCTGGCCGTGCTGCCAGGGACCCACCTGGTCCCGATCGAGAGCCCGGACCTGGTCACGGCCATACTGCTGGCCTTCGTACGGGGCTGGCCGGCCGACCTGATCTGAACCGAAGGCCGGCCTAGCCGGCCGGGCGCCACAGGTCGGTGACGCGGCGGCCGAGGTCGGCCAGCATCCGCCGCAGCAGCGGCAGCCCGATGACATTGCTCGGGTCGCCGTCTATGCCGTCCACGAACGGCGCGCTGCGCCCGTCCAGGCTGAACGCCCCGGCCAGCGTGAACGCCTCCCCGGTCGCGGCGTACGCGGCCAGCTCATCCTCGCCCGGCGTTCCGAACCTGACCACGGTGCGGGCGACGGCGCCCACCCGGCGGTCGCCCGGTCCGTCGATCAGGCAGTGACCGGTGCACAAGGTCCCGGTCCGGCCGGACATCAGCCGCCACATGCCCGCCACCTCGGCCGCTGAGGCCGGCTTGCCGAAGGCGACGCCGTCCAGGTCAAGCAGCGAATCGCAGCCCAGTACCAGCGCATCGGGCCGCAGGCTGGCCACCGCGGCCGCCTTGCGCTCGGCGAGGCTGGCCACCAGGTCCGCGGTCGCGAGCCCGTCGCCGCCGGACTCGTCGACCCCGCTGACCACGACCTCCGGGGCCATGCCGGCGTCCCTGAGCAGCCGAAGCCGGCCCTGGGATCCGGACGCGAGCACGAACGCCACCGCCGCTGAACCGCTCACCGGGTCAGCCTAACCGGGTCCGTCCCGGGTCAGGTCAGACCGGGCGGAGCGGCCGGTGCGGCCCGGCCGGCGGTCGCACGAGGATCGGGTCGCCCGGCGTGATCACCCCGCCGGCCAGGACGACCGCCATGATCCCGGCCTTGCGCACAAGCTCGCCGGCGGCATCGCGGTCCAGGACGGCCCGCATCAGCCCGGGGCGGAACCCGTCGAGCTGGGTACACGGATTGCGCAGCCCGGTCACCTGCAGCACCGCCTGCGGGCCGATCGCCAGCGTCGCACCCTCGGACAGGGCCAGCAACTCGAGCCCGCGGGTCGTGATGTTCTCGCCCATGCCGCCTGGGGGCACCTCGAAGCCGCCCGCGGTCAGCTCGTCGTGCAGTTCGGCGTGAATCAGGTGCACCTGGCGCAGATTCGGCGCTGACGGGTCGCGGGCCACCCGGGACCGGTGCTGCACGGTCCGGCCCGCGTGCGCATCGCCGGCCACGCCAAGCCCGGCCAGCAGCGTGATCGAGGCCATCGCGGGCTTGCTGAAGGCGTGCCCCGCGTCCAGGCTGACCGACGTCACGAGCCCGGCCGGCCAGGCCGAAGCGGCGATGCCGGACTGGCGGCCGGGCGACGGGTTCGTGGCGGTGACATCCCGCATGTGGCCATCTTGCGACACTGGCCGGCGGCCGCCAGCGGCGGGTCGTCCGGGCCGGTGCCCGAGGTGTCGCGGCACCACGTTTCGGCAACTAGGGCCGGCTCGCTGCATAATGCTGCGTATGCGACTGTCAGCCCGCGCCGACTATGCCCTCCGAGCCGCCATCGAGCTCGCGGCGTCGGGTGCAGGCCACGTGACGGCCGAGCAGCTCGCCCGGGCTCAGCAGATCCCGGCCAAATTCCTCGAGGCCATCTTGACCCAGTTGCGCCGGGCCGGCCTGGTACGCAGCCAGCGTGGCCCGGACGGCGGGTTCTGGCTGGCCAGGGCGGCCCAGGAGATCTCGCTGGCCGACATCATCCGGGCCATCGACGGCCCGCTGCTCGGCGTCCGGGGCGAACGCCCGGAGAATCTCGGGTACATCGGGGCCGCTGCGCCGTTGCAGACCGTCTGGATCGCGCTGCGCGCCAACGAGCGGGCCATCCTGGAGGAAGTGACGCTCGCGCACATGGTCAGCGGCGACCTGCCAGCGAGCGTGCGCCGCCTGGCCGACCTGCCAGGTTCCTGGGAAGCCCGCGTCACCCACTAACTCGCCCGTACCCGCGCCCGCGCTCCGCTCCGTCCGTCCGCGCTCCGCTCCGCCGTCCGCCCGCCTCCGACCCCGCCTATCTACCTTTGGCTGCGGGCAGAGCGGTCATAACCGGAGCGATCGTGGTCGTGAAGGTGGAAGAGCCGAAGATCGCGGGCTAGACCGGGACCATGGTCGTGATGTCGCGCACGGACCTGGATACGTCTTCGAACTCCGGGCCGGCCACGGTGAGGCTGGTGCTGATCGGCAGGCTGCCGGGGACGGTGATCCGCCGCCCGGCCCGCAGCTGGCCCGCGCTGAGCTGGCCTGCACTGAGCTGACCCGCGCTCAGCTGGCCCGCGGCCAGATGACCGGCGGCCACCGGGGTGCCCCGCAGCGGCCCGGCCGCAAGCTGGCGCGAGCCCGCGGGAACCCGGGCGCCGGTGCCGGCCGGGACTCGGTGACCGGCCGGGCGGTCGATGTGGCCGGCCGGGACCCGCGCTACCGGCACATGCTCGCCGGGCTCGTCGTCCTGGGCCACTCGGTGGCCGAGGCCGGAAACGTCGATGGCCGGCTCGATCACGTCGGCGAAGACCGGCTCGCTCTGCAGCTCGGCGAGCGCGAAATTGTCGGAAACCTCCCTGAGCACCTGCGACAGCGGCGTCTTCAGGGCGGAGCAGATAGCGGCCAGCAGCTCGGATGAGGCCTCTTTCTGCCCGCGCTCCACCTCGGACAGATAGCCGAGTGACACGCGGGCCGACCCTGACACCTCGCGGAGGGTGCGACCCTGCCGCAGGCGCAGTCGCCGCAGCGCGTCACCGAGCAAGTGACGAAGCAGGACCATCGTCGCAATCCCTTCCCGAGGACTGGGCGTCTGACTCCTCCACCGTACCTGGCCTGGACGACCGTGCGGGAGAGGGCATCGGTGCGTGTTCGAGATACGTAACGCTGTAATCATCTGATCTCTTCCATCAGCATGCCCGTCAGCAGCCGGAGCACACGCTCCACCGTGCCGAGCCGGATCGCGGCCCGCCCGCCGGTCAGCGCGAGGGCCTCGTGGACGGTCCGCTCCGGGGTGGCGACGGCGATGTGCACGGTGCCGGGCGGCAGGCCGTCAGCGGGGTCCGGGCCGGCCACGCCGGTGGTCCCGACCCCAATCTCGGTACCCAGGGCCGCCCGCGCGCCCTGGGCCATCGCGACGGCCACGTCCTCGTGCACGGTGCCGACCCGCCCGATCAGGCCGGCGGGCACGCCGAGCAGGGCTGTCTTCAGGTCGGGGGCGTAGGCGACGATGCTGCCGCGGAACACGGCCGAGGCTCCGGGCACCGTGGTCAGGGCGACCGCGACCAGCCCCCCGGTCAGCGATTCGGCGGTACCGATGGTCTGGTCGCGGGCGATCAGCAGGCCGATCACCGTCTCGGCCAGCGGATCAACGGCGGCCGCAGCCGTCACTCCCCGCCCGCCTCGGCCGGTCCCGCCCCGGCTGGCGTGCTCGCCTGGGCCGGCCCGGTCAGGTCCGCGCCCTGTCCGGCCGCGGCGAGAGGCACGGCCCGGGGGCCGGAGGCCCGGCGCAGCCGCAGTGCCCTGCCCCCGTAGTCGATCCCGGTCACCACGGTCACCACGACCGCGGCCGCCATCACCGCCGCCTTGGCCCAGCCGACCCCGGCCGGCAAGATGTACAGGCCGATCGCGATGATCTGCAGCACCGTCTTGATCTTGCCGCCCCGGCTGGCCGCGATCACGCCATGCCGGATCACCCAGAATCGCAGGACGGTCACCGCGACCTCGCGGACCAGGATGACCACGGTCACCCACCAGGCCACTTCGCCCATCGCCGACAGCGTGATCAGGGCCGACCCGGTCAGCGCCTTGTCGGCGATCGGGTCGGCGATCTTGCCGAAGTCGGTGATCAGGCCGCTGCGCCTGGCCAGGTGGCCGTCCAGCAGGTCGGTCACCGAGGCGACCCCGAAAACGAAGAACGCGATAATCCGGGCTCCGGTGCTGCCCTCGACCAGGAACATCAGGAAGATCGGCACGAGCACGAGCCGGAGCACGGTCAGCGCGTTGGGGACATTGACCAGCCTCGGATTGGCCGGCCCAGCCGGAGCGGTACTGGCGTCCTGGCTAGTCACCGCGCTGTGCTAGCCATCGCTCCGGCGCCGGCCGGCTCGCGCGGTTTCGTGCTCATCGATCAGATCCGCCACCAGGTCTACCCCCTCTGACCCAGATACCCGCACCCGGACGAGATCACCGGCCTGCAGCGGCCGGTCCGCGAGAACCTCGGCCGACCCGTCCACCTCCGGTGCCTGATGGGCCGCCCGGCCGCCGTGCCGCCACCGCCCGTCCGGCTCCGCGGTCTTGGCCGGCTCCTCGATCAGCACCTCGCCGACCTCACCGACCCGGTCGGCGGCCCGCTGGTCCATCAGTTCGTCGGCCAGGCTGGCCAGCCGCTCGACCCGCGCCGCGATTTCCGCCTCGCTCAGCTGACCGGGCAGCGAGGCCGCCTCGGTGCCGTCCTCGTCGGAGTAGCCGAAGATCCCGATCGCGTCCAGGCCGGCCTGGGACAGGAAGTCCTCCAGCACGTCGACGTCCTCCGGCTGCTCGCCGGGGAAGCCGACGATGAAGTTGGATCTGATCCCGGCCTCCGGCGCGAGCGCCCTGATCTGCGAGACCAGGCCGCTGAACCGCTCGGCATCGCCGAACCGGCGCATCGAGCGCAGCACCCGCCCGCTCGCGTGCTGGAACGACAGGTCGAAGTACGGTGCCACGCCCGGGGTCGAGGCGATGACCTCGACCAGGCCCGGCCGCACCTCGGCCGGCTGCAGGTAGCTGACCCGGATCCTGGCCACGCCCGGCACCCCGGCCAGGCGCGGCAGCAGCTTCTCGAGCAGCCGCAGGTCGCCGAGGTCCTTGCCGTAGGAGGTGGAGTTCTCGCTGACCAGCAGCAGCTCACGGGCGCCATGGGCGGCCAGCCAGCCGGCCTCCTCGACCAGGTCGTCGGGCCGCCGGGAGATGAACGCGCCGCGGAATGCCGGGATCGCGCAGAAGCTGCACCGCCGGTCGCACCCCGAGGCGATCTTCAGCGGGGCTACGACTCCGTCCCCGAGCCGGCGCCGCAGCACCCGCGGCCCCGAGGCCGGGGCGAGACCGTCGGGCAGGTCGCTGATCGCCGCCGCGCCGTGACCCGGCACGTGCGCGCCTGCGGTACCGGGCCGGACGGCCGGCGAGATCGGCAGCAGGGTACGCCGGTCCCGGGGCTCGTGCGCCGCCCAGCGGCGCCCGGCCGCCACCTCGTCCAGGCGGCCCGCGATGTTCGCGTAGTCGTCGAACCCGATCACCTGGGCCTCGGGCAGCGCCTCAGCCAGACCGGACCCGTACCGCTCGGCCATGCATCCGGCGGCGACCACGGCCGCGCCCGAGTCGCCCGCGGACAGCAGTTCGTCGATGGATTCCTGCTTCGCGGCCTGGATGAAGCCGCAGGTGTTCACGACCACGACGGCAGCCTGGTCATCGGCCCCGGCCAGCTGCCAGCCGCCTGCCTCCAGGCGGGCGGCCAGTTCCTCGGAGTCGACCTCGTTCCGCGCGCAGCCCAGAGTCACCAGCCGGACCGAACGGGTACCGGGCCCGGCTGACGTCGGCGCTGAGGCTCGCGGACCTGTCGATGACACACCGGCAGACTACGGTAAGCCAGTGCCTGCGGCAGACGCCGGACGCGGAGTTCCGGCTTAACGCACGTGGCCTGGCCGCAGGCTCAGCGTGACCATGCTGACCGAGCCCGCGGGCACCGGATTCTTGCCGTTGACCCTCAGCTTGATCCCTGAGGGGTTGCCCAGAACCAGCGAGACCCCGTGCTTTTCCGTCCAGTTCATCGAGTTTCCTGCGTACACCATGCCGCTGAACAGCGTGGCTCCGGTCTTGCTGGTGAGCTGGACCCAGCAGTCCTGGGTAGCGGACAGGTAGATGTGCAGCTTGCGCGGAGCGTGGTGCACGGCGGCGGGCGAGGTCTTGACCTTGGGCTTAGAGGCGGTGCTCGGGCCCTGCACCCGGGCGTCCTGCTTGGCCGCGGTGGCGCCATGGGAAGACGAGAAGTGCTGGTAGGCGAAGACCCCGATGATCACCAGCAGCGCCAGGACCATCGCGGCGGTCCAGTTCGGGCGCCGGCGTTCCTTGAGCTTGACCGGGGTGACCGGCTGGAACACATCGGCCGCACTGATCGCCTGCGGCGCGCCCATGGTCGCGTCGTACTCCTCGACCAGCGGGTTCGGGTTGACCCCGACGGCGCTGGCGATGCTGCGAATGTGGCCGCGCGCGTAGAAGTCGCCGCCGCAGCCGGAGAAGTCGCCGCGCTCGATCCCGCGGATGATGGTCTCCCTGATGCAGGTCCGCTGGCTCACCTGGGTGACGGTCAGCCCGGCCCGGCGACGTCCCTCTGCCAGCGCATCACCGATGCTCAAGCCGTGCCTCCACGGTTCCTTTTCGACGACCGCTGTCTGGTCAGATTCGGGCATAGCCACGATCCCGCTCCCCCGTTCCCCTTTTCAGGGGTTGGTGACCCAGTGTAGACACCCGGCTACTCTGCGGCGACAACCGGACCCGGTGTCCGATGGGTCATTGCCAATACGCCCATCTGGTTGCTCAAATCCCCACCCCCCTATGCCCGGGCATTCGCCAGCCGACACCCACGTACCGGGCGACCTTTCGCCAGGCCGGGCAAACCTTGGGAGTTACTTGCCGCGCAGCGAGTCGAGCAGCTCGGCCAGGTCGTCCGGCCTGATCAGGACGTCGCGGGCCTTCGAACCCTCGCTCGGGCCGACCACCCCCCGGCTCTCCAGCAGGTCCATCAGCCGGCCGGCCTTGGCGAACCCGACCCGCAGCTTGCGCTGCAGCATCGAGGTCGAGCCGAACTGCGTGCTCACCACCAGCTCAGCCGCCTGCAGCAGCAGGTCAAGGTCGTCGCCGATATCGGCGTCGATATCCCGCGGCTTACCCTCGGCCACGGTGACGTCCGCGCGGTAATCCGGCCCGGCCTGCCGCTTGCAATGGGCGACGATCTCGCGGATTTCCTTCTCGGTCACGTACGCGTTCTGCAGCCGGATCGGCTTGCTCGCGCCCATTGGCAGGAATAGCGCGTCGCCCTGGCCGACCAGCTTCTCGGCGCCCGGCTGGTCAAGGATGACCCGGCTGTCGGTCAGGCTGGAGGTCGCGAAGGCCAGCCGGGACGGAACGTTCGCCTTGATCAGCCCGGTGACCACGTCGACACTTGGCCGCTGGGTGGCCAGCACCAGGTGGATGCCGGCCGCCCTGGCCAGCTGGGTGATCCTGACGATCGCGTCCTCCACGTCCCGCGGCGCGACCATCATCAGGTCAGCGAGCTCGTCCACGATCACGAGCAGGTACGGATAGGGTACGTACTCGCGTTCGCTGCCCGGCGGCGCGGCGATCTTCCCGGCCCGCACCGCCTTGTTGAAGTCGTCCATATGCCGGAACCCGGACGCGGCCAGGTCGTCGTAGCGGCGGTCCATCTCGCCGACCACCCACTGCAGCGCGTCGGCCGCCTTCTTGGGGTTGGTGATGATCTGGGTGATCAGGTGCGGGATCCCCGAGTACCCGGTCAGCTCGACCCGCTTGGGGTCGATCAGGATCATCCGCACCTCGTCCGGGTTGGCCCGGATCAGGACCGAGGTGATCAGCCCGTTGATGCAGGTCGACTTGCCCGCTCCGGTCGCGCCCGCGATCAGGATGTGCGGCATCTTGGCCAGGTTGGCCACGACCGTGCGGCCCTCGACGTCCTTGCCGAGGCCGACGACCATCGGGTGGTGATCGGACTCGGCCACCGGGGAACGCAGCACGTCGCCCAGGCTGACGATCTCCCGGTCGGTGTTCGGGATCTCGATGCCGATCGCGGACTTGCCCGGGATCGGGGACAGGATCCGGACGTCGGCGCTCTTGACCGCGTAGGCGATGTTCTTCGACAGCGCGGTGACCCGCTCGACCTTCACCGCCGGGCCCAGCTCGATCGCGTACCTGGTCACTGTCGGCCCGCGGCTGAACCCGGTCACCTGCGCGTCCACCTCGAACTGGTCGAGGACCGTGGTCAGCGCCCCGACCATGGCATCGTTCGCCTTGGTCCTGGCTTTCGGCGCGGTGCCCGGCTTGAGCAGCGCCGACGGCGGCAGCGTGTAGCTGGACGAGCTGGTGCCGGTCAGCGTCAGCTGCTCGCCGCGGCCGTTCCTGGCCGGGCCGCCCGCCCCGGCAGTCGCCGGCCCGGCAGTCGCCGGCCCGGCGGCCTCGGCAGCGGCCACCGCCTCGTCGTGGCCGGCCTCCTCGCCACCGCCGAACCAGGACCGCCGCCAGGACTCCTCGGCCCAGGCGGCGCCCGCCGACCGGCCGGCCTCGAAGGCGGCCTGGCCCGGGTGCCCGGCCGCCGTGACCGGCCCGGGACCGAGGCCCGGATAACCGGCGCTGGCGCCGTGCGAGGTCCCGAACTGCAGGGCCTCGGCGATCACCTCGTCGTCGGCGGTCCGGTTGGCCGGCACGCCAGCCTGGGCGGCCGGCTCCGGCTCGTCCCCGGCCGGGACGACCTGGCCAGGCCGGCCAGCGCCGCGACCGCCGGACCGCGGCACCAGGCCGCCCAGCAGCGGGGTGTCGTAGGGCCGCTCGTGGTCGCCCGCCTCGATCGCGCCCCGGTGCTTCCGCCTGGTTAGCTGGCCAGGACCGGCCCCGGTCTCCTCGCCGGTGCCCTCGGCGTCTTCCTCGCCGCCGCGTACCGCCCGCCCGAGCAGGAACGCGAGTTCGGCGAACCGCTCGGGCACCCGGTGCAGCGGGGTCCCGGTGATGACGAGCACGCCGAACGCGGCCAGCAGCGCCAGCAGCGGGATCGCCGCCCACGTGGTGAGCAGCGCCTGCAGCGGCGCGGAGATCGCGAAGCCGAGCAGGCCGCCCGAGGTTTGCATGGCCGTGACGCCAGCCGAGGGGCCGGGGCTGCCCAGCGCGATGTGCACGATGCCCAGCGCCCCGGCCAGCAACGCTGTCCAGCCGATGACCATCCGGCCCGTGTGCGCGTTCTTGTCCGGATGCCGCAGCAACCGCCAGGCCAGCAGGATGAGCAGGATCGGCAGGGTCCAGGCGCCGAGGCCGAAGGTACCGCGGATCAGCCCGGTGATGGCCCGTCCGACCGGCGACCCGAGCCGGAACCAGCCGGCTCCGGCGCAGACCACCGCGAGCGCCAGCACGGCCAGCCCGGCGCCGTCCCTGCGGTGCGCGGGATCCAGCTCGCGGGCGCTGTCGCCGAACCGCCTGGCCACGTAGCCGATGCCGCCGGCGACCTCCAGCCACACGGTCGCGACCAGCGACAGCAGCCAGCCGATCAGGATCAGGAACGGGTTCCGCGAGGACTGCATCGCGGAGACCAGGCCGCGCCGTGGCGGTGTCGGCCCGCTGCGGCGGCGGTAGTAAGGAGTGCGGCCGCGCCCGCCCGCCCCTGCCCGGCCGCCGCGGCTGCCTGACTTGGCCGCCGACCGGGTCGCGGCGGTCCGCGACGTCCCCGACCGAGACGTGCCCGACCGAGACGTGCCCGACCGCGATGTCCCCGACCGGCCGCCGCCGGACCGGCCTGAGGCGCGGCCCGAGCCGCCCTGGCCAGCTCGCCCGCCCCGCCCGGACGCTGCAGAACCCGAGCGCGCGGAACCGCCGTTTGGGCGTGCCGCACCCTTGGGCGCACGAGTCGCCATGTTTCACACGGTAACCAGCACCGGCCAGAAACCCAAGCACCCGCCCGGAGTGTCGCCCGCCGGTCCACGGCGCCCGGCCGGTCATTGACGCCCGGCGGCCTGCGCACGTAGCTTCGGGCTCAGTCCGGCCCGGAGGGACGGCGGAGGCAGGCAAACCCGGCGAAGGAGCAGCACGGTGCGGATCGCGGTCGTGGGCGGTGGCCCTGGCGGCCTGTACTTCGCCGCGCTGACCAAGCAGCTCAGCCCGGGTTGCGAGATCACCGTCTGGGAGCGCAACGCGGCCGATGACACCTTCGGCTTCGGGGTCGTGTTCTCCGACGAGACACTCGGCGGCATCGAGCACGCCGACCCGCAGGTCTACGCGGCGATGGAACGCGAGTTCGCCCGCTGGGACGACATCGACGTGCACTACCGGGGCCAGGTGATCACCAGCGGCGGGCACGGGTTCGCGGCAATCAGCCGCCGGCGGCTGCTGTACATCCTGCGCCAGCGCTGCGCCGCCCTCGGCGTGCGGATGTACTTCCGCACCGAGGCGCCCGACCCGGTCACGTTGGCCGCCGGCTACGACCTGGTGATCGCGGCCGACGGCGCGAACTCGACGATCAGGGCGGAGTTCGCGGCCGAGTTCGGGCCTGACGTCGAGGTGCGCCAGTGCAAGTACATCTGGCTGAGCACCGACCTGGTCTTCGACGCGTTCAAGTTCTACATCGTGCCGACCCCGTACGGGATCATGCAGGTGCACGGCTACCCCTACGACGCGACCGGCAGCACCTTCATCGTGGAGATGCACACCGACGTCTGGCGGGCGGCCGGCTTCGCCGGGCTGGCGCCGGACGGGCTGCGGCCCGGCCAGTCCGACGAGGCATCGATCGCCAGGATCCGCGAGCTGCTGTCGGCCATCCTGGCCGGGCACGCGGTCGAGGCGAACAACTCCAAGTGGATCAGCTTCGGCACGCTGCGCTGCCGCAGCTGGCGGCACCGCAACGTGGTGCTGCTCGGCGATGCCGCGCACACGGCCCACTTCTCCATCGGGTCGGGAACCAAGCTCGCGATGGAAGACGCCCTGGCCCTGGCCGCCTGCCTGAATGAGCAGCCGGACCTCGGCGCCGCCCTGGCCGCGTACGAGGCCGAGCGCCGGCCGGTGGTCGAGTCGACCCAGCGAGCCGCCCAGGCCAGCCTGGAGTGGTTCGAGAACCTGGGCCAGTACACCCACCAGGACCCCGAGCAGTTCGCGTTCAACATCATCACCCGCAGCCGCCGGGTCACCCACGAGAACCTGCGGCTGCGCGATCCGGAGTTCACCGCGCGGATGGACGCCTGGTTCGCGGCCGACTGCGCGCGCCGCGGATTCGGCCCCGGCGACGTGGTGCCGCCGATGTTCCAGCCGCTGCGCCTGCGCGGCCTGGAACTGAAGAACCGCGTGGTCGCCTCGGCGATGGACATGTACTCCGCCCGCGACGGCACCCCGTCCGACTTCCACCTGATGCACCTGGGCGGCAAGGCGGCCGGCGGCGCCGCGCTGGTCATGACCGAGATGGTCTGCGTCAGCCCGGAGGGCCGGATCACGCCGGGCTGCGCCGGGATGTACGCGCCCGGGCACGGGGAGGCATGGCGGCGGATCACCGGCTTCGTTCACGATTACACGTCCGCGAGCATCGGCTTGCAGCTCGGGCATTCGGGCCGGAAAGGCTCTACCAAGCTCATGTGGCTGGGCATCGACGAACCGCTGGACGAGGGCAACTGGGAGGTCTGCGCGCCGTCGCCGATCCCCTACCTGGCTGGGATCAACCAGGTCCCCCGCGAGCTCACGATCGCCGAGATGGATCAGATCAAGGGCGAATTCGTGACCGCCGCCGAGGCTGGCCAGCGGGCCGGGTTCGACCTGCTCGAACTGCACTGCGCCCACGGCTACCTCTTGTCGGAGTTCCTCTCGCCGGTCACGAACCAGCGGTCCGACCGCTACGGCGGCTCGCTCGAAGCGCGGCTGCGCTACCCGCTCGAGGTCTTCTCGGCCATGCGGGCGGTGTGGCCGGCCAGCAAGCCGATGACGGTGCGGATCTCGGCCACCGACTGGGTTCCCGGCGGGACCACGGGCGCCGACGCGATCGAGATCGCCAGGGCCTTCGCGGCCGCGGGCGCGGACGCGATCGACGTGTCGACCGGGCAGGTGACGCCGGAGGAGCAGCCCGCGTTCGGGCGGTCGTACCAGACGCCGTTCGCGGACGCGATCCGCAACCAGGCCGGGCTGGCGACCATCGCGGTCGGCGTGATCTCGTCCTACGACGACGTGAACTCGCTGATCCTGGCGGGCCGGGCCGACCTGTGCGCGCTCGGCCGGGCGCACCTGTATAACCCGAACTGGACGCTGCACGCCGCCGCGGCCCAGGGCTACGCCGGCCAGGCGGCCGCCTGGCCGGACCAGTGGGCGGCGGGCCGCAGGCCACCGCAGACCGGCCGGACCGACGGCCCCCGGCCCCGGCTGGCCCTGATCAGGCAGGTCGCGGACGGCTCGGGCGGTACCAGGCATGCCCGCTGGCGGCCGGCCAGCCTGACGCCGACGGAGGCACCTTCATGAGCCTGGACGAGGTCAACCCGCCGCAGCTGGCCACGCCGTCCGGCTTCGCCCACGCCGTGGTCGCGACCGGCGGGCGGATCGTCTTCCTGGCCGGGCAGACCGCGCTCGACTCGGCCGGCCAGGTCACCGGGGCCGACGTGGTGACCCAGTTCGAGGTGGCGCTGGGCAACCTGCTGACCGCGCTGCGGGCGGCCGGCGGGCGGCCAGCCCACCTGGCCAGCCTGACCGTGTACGCGACCGACCTGGCCGATTACCGGGCCCACGGCCGGGAACTCGGCGCGGTCTGGCGGAAGCTGGCCGGGCCGCGGTACCCGGCGATGGCCGCGGTCGGCGTGTCCCGGTTGTGGGATCCGCAGGCACTGGTCGAGGTGCAAGGATTCGCCGTGCTCGACGACGCCGACGGGGACTGACACCCCGGGCACATAAGCGGAATACTGGGCACGATCACCGCCGCAGCCGAGGAGGGCCTGGCCGATGATGCTCACGCCGTCCGCTCACGTCGACACGTTCTGCCGTGACCACTTGCCGCCCCGCGATCAGTGGCCCGAGCTGGAGTTCAGGCTCCCGGAACTTGCTTATCCCGACCGTCTCAACTGCGCCGACGCGCTGCTGAGGGAGACGATCGGCCGGCTCGGGCCCGGCCGGCCCTGCCTGCTCCCCCAGGACCTGGCCCAGGCCGCCTGGAGCTACGGCGAGCTGGACGCTACGGCCCGGCGGATCGCGGCCGTGCTGACCGGCGACCTCGGGCTGGTCCCCGGCAACCGGGTGCTGCTGCGCGGCCCGAACAACCCCTGGCTGGTCGCCTGCTGGTTCGGGGTCCTGTACGCCGGCGGGGTGGTCGTGGCCACGATGCCGCTGCTGCGCGCGGCCGAGCTGACCACGATCTGCGACATCGCCGAGGTCGGCCTGGCGCTGTGCGACGACCGGTTCACCGCCGAGCTGGCCGCGGCCGGCGGGCCTGGCCTGCGCCTGCTCAGCTACCACAGCGGCGACGACGGCAGCGGCCCTGGCAACCTCAACGACCTGGCCGAGGGCAAGCCCGCCGACTTCGAGCCGGTCAGGACGGCCGCCGACGACGTGGCCCTGATCGCGTTCACCTCGGGCACGACCGGGCGGCCCAAGGCGGCGATGCACTTCCACCGCGACATCCTGGCCGTGGCCGACACCTTCTCCGCCTACGTGCTCAAGCCGGAGCCCGATGACATTTTCACCGGCACGCCGCCGCTGGCCTTCACCTTCGGGCTCGGCTCGATCCTGATCTTCCCGATCCGGGCCGGGGCCGCGACGCTGCTGATCGAGCGAGCCACCCCGGCCGAGCTGGCCGCGCTGATCGCCGAGCGCGGGGTCACGATCGTGTCCACCGCGCCGACCGCGTACCGGGCCATGCTGGCGGCCGGCCAGGCGGACCGGCTCCGGGGGCTTCGCCGGCCCGTCTCGGCCGGCGAGAACCTGCCCGCCTCGGTCTGGCAGGCGTTCTATGACGCGACCGGGGTCAAGATCATCGACGGCATCGGCAGCACCGAGCTGCTGCACATCTTCATCTCCGCCGCCGACGACCAGATCAGGCCGGGCTCGACCGGGCTGCCGGTGCCCGGCTACCGGGCGGTCGTGCTCGGCCCCGACGGCCAGCCGGTGCCGGACGGCCAGCCGGGCCTGCTCGCGGTCAAGGGCCCGACCGGCTGCCGTTACCTGGGTGATGACCGTCAGCGGGCCTACGTCAGCGACGGCTGGAACTTCACCGGCGACACCTACGTGCGCGACGCCGACGGCTACTTCTGGTACCAGGCCAGGTCGGACGACATGATCGTCTCGGCCGGCTACAACATCGCGGGGCCCGAGGTGGAGGAGGTCCTGCTGTCACACCCGCTGGTCGCCGAGTGCGGCGTGGTCGGGATCCCGGACGAGGCCAGGGGCCAGGTCGTGACCGCGTTCGTGGTGCTGACCGACGGGACCGCGCCGGGGCCCGAACTCGCGGCCGAACTACAGGACCTGGTGAAGAGCAAGATCGCCCCGTTCAAGTACCCGCGCGCAATCGAGTTCCGGCCGGCCTTGCCCAGGACCAACACCGGCAAGCTGCAGCGGTTCAAGCTCCGCGAGCGCCCGGCCGGCTGAGCGGGCGGCCGGCTGAGCAGGCGGCCGGCCAGCCCCCGGGCTATTTGAGCTTGACGCCTCCCGCGACCAGGTCGGTGCGGAGCTGCTCGATCTCGGCCGACGTGGCGTCGGCGAGCGGCGGCCGGACCGGGCCGCCAGGCAGCCCGAGCAGGGCCAGCGCCGCCTTGGTGGTGATCACGCCCTGGGTCCTGGTCATGCCGGTGTAAATCGGCAGCAGCTCACGATGATGGGCGAGCGCAGCCGCGACGTCGCCGGACAGGTAGGCGTCGATCATCTCGTGCAGGCGATCGCCGGCCACGTGGGCATGCACGCTGACGAACCCGGCCGCGCCGATCGCAAGCATCGGCAGGTTGAGCATGTCCTCGCCGCAGTAGTAGACCAGCCCGGTCGAGGCCATGACGACCGAGCTCGCGCCCAGGTCGCCCTTGGCGTCCTTGACCGCGACGATGCGCGGATGCTGGCTCAGCTGGATCAGCGACTCCGACGCGATCGGCACCCCGGTCCGCCCCGGGATGTCGTACAGCATGACCGGCAGCCCGGTCGCGTCGGCGACCGCGGTGAAGTGCGTGACCAGGCCCTGCTGGGGCGGCTTGTTGTAGTACGGCGTCACCACCAGCAGCGCGTCCGCGCCGGCCTGCTCGGCCTGCCTGGCCAGCTCGCAGGTGTGCGCGGTGTCGTTGGTGCCGACCCCCGCGACGATCACGGCCCGGCCGGCCACGGCCTCGACCACGGTCCTCAGCAGCCGGTCCTTCTCCGCGTCCGAGGTGGTCGGCGATTCACCGGTCGTGCCGCTGACCACCAGGCCGTCGTTCCGCATCTGGGTGACCAGGTAGTCGGCGAGCTGCCCGGCCCCGTCGTAGTCGATGGCGCCGTCGCTGGTCATCGGCGTGACCATGGCGGTCAGCAGCCGCCCGAACGGGGCATCGGGCGTCGGCGCGGCCTCGCCGCTCCTCGCAATCGGGGATTCGCTCATGACAGGAACGGTACCGGCCACGGCGGCCTTCCGGCAGCGCCGGCACGGCAATCCGCCTCCCGCCCGGGCCCGGGCCGCCCGCGTATCCTTCGAATCCGCAACGTGGTCACTCTCAGGAAGGCCTGCCCATGCCATCTACCGCAACCGATCCGGCCGATCTCATTGCCGCGACCGTGGCGGCAACCTCTGGCCCGGACCAGGCCGCGATGGCCGATGCCCGGCAGCGCCAGGATCAGCTGACCAAGCCGCCGGGGTCGCTCGGGCTGCTGGAGGACCTGTCGGTCCGGCTGGCCGGCCTGGCCGGGAAGTGCCCGCCGCCGGTTCCGGACCGGCCGGTGATCGCGGTCTTCGCGGGCGATCACGGCGTGCACGCCCGCGGCGTCACCCCGTGGCCGCAGCAGGTGACCGCGCAGATGGTCGCGAACTTCGTGGCCGGGGGCGCCGTCATCAACTGCTTCGCCGCCCAGATCGGCGCCCGGGTGCTGGTCGTCGATGTGGGCGTGCTCGCGGACCTGCCGGAGGCGGACGGGCTGGTGCGCCGGAAGGTCAGGCCGGGCACGGCCGACATGACCGCCGGGCCGGCGATGCAGCGCGCCGAGGCCGAGCGGGCTATAGCGGTCGGCATCGAGACGGCCGCGGCACTGGCCGGTGCCGGTCACGACTGCCTGATCACCGGAGACATGGGAATCGCGAACACGACCCCGGCCGCGGCCCTGATCGCGGCGTTCACCGGGGCCAGCCCGGCCGAGGTGACCGGGCGCGGCACCGGGGTCGACGACGCGACGCTCGAGCGGAAGGTCGCGGTCGTGACCGAGGCGCTGGACCGGCACCGGCCCGATCCCGCCGATCCGGTCGGCGTGCTCGCGGCGGTCGGCGGGCTGGAGCACGCCGCGCTGGCTGGCTTCGTGCTCGGAGCGGCCGCGCACCGCCTTCCTGTCGTCCTGGACGGCGTGATCGCGGGTTCCGCCGCGCTGGCCGCGGCCGCGCTGGCCCCGGACGCCGCGGCCGCGATGGTGGCGGGACACCTGTCCACCGAACCCGGCGCCCGGGCGGCGCTGGCCCACCTCGGCCTGCGGCCGCTGCTGAGCCTGGACCTGCGGCTGGGTGAAGGGTCGGGCGCGGCGCTGGCCGTGCCGCTGGTCCAGTCCGCGGCCCGGCTGCTGCACGACGTCGCCACCTTCGACAGCGCCGGGGTGTCGGGCAGCAAGCAGTGAGCACGTCAGCGAGCCGGCCCGCGCCACGGCCGCGCGCGGGGGACAGCACGTGACCGAACCAGGCTGGCCCGGCGAGGCGGACGCGACCTTCCCGGTCGCGCTGCGCCTGCGCGGACGGCTCGCCGTGGTCGTGGGCGGCGGCGGCCTGGCCGCGCGGGTCAGCGCCCGCCTGCTCGCGTCCGGTGCCCGCGTGCTGGTGGTCGGGCCCGATCCAGGTCCGGCGGTTGGCGACCTCGGCGCCCGCGGCCTGGTCGAACTCCGTGACCGGGACTATCTCCCGGCCGACCTCGACGGCGCGGCCCTGGTGCTGACTTGCTCCGCCCGCGACGAGGTGAACGCGGCGGCGGCAGCTGACGCGCAGGCGAGGAACATCTGGTCCGCCGGGCCGCCGGACGTCTTTGCCGCTGCCGCCGTGCTGCCAGGGCCCGGCCCGGCCGCCGCCACCCTGGCCGCCCCCGCTCCGACCTCCTCCGCTCCGACCTCCTCGGGACTGACCGGCCCCGGGCTGGCCGCTCCCGGGCTGACCGGTCCCGGGCCGGCCGCTCCCGGGCTGACCGCTCCCGGCGCCCGGGTGCTCGTGCTCGGCGGTGCCCGGTCCGGGAAGTCGGTGCTGGCCGAGTCGATGCTGGCCGACGCGGTCACGGTGGACTACGTCGCGACCGGCGACCGGCCAGGGACCGCAGACGCCGAGTGGGCCGAGCGGGTCCGCGAGCACCGGGCCCGGCGCCCGCCCGGCTGGCGGACCCTGGAAACCACCGACGTTGCCGCCGTGCTGGCCGAGCCGGACGCCGGGACTCCGGTGCTGGTCGACTGCCTGGCCACCTGGCTGGCCAGGGCGATGGACGACAGCGGCGTATGGACCAGCGCGGCCGAAGCGGCACCGGCCCTCGCCCGGCGCCTCGACGAGCTGCTCGCGGCCTGGGAACGCACCAGCCGCCCGGTCGTCGCGGTCAGCAACGAGGTCGGGTCGGGCGTGGTGCCCGCGACGGTGTCGGGACGGCTGTTCCGCGACGAGCTCGGCCGCCTGAATGCCCGGCTGGCCGCCCGGTCCGAGCAAGTCTGGCTGTGCACGGCTGGGATCGGCCAGCGGCTGCGATGACGGATCCGCCCCGTCCCCGTCCCCGGCCCGGCTGGCGCGCCGCCGTGACCACGTTCACGATCCTGCCCGCCGGCGGCCCGGCCGACCTGGACGGCGCCCCCTCCGGCCGGCTCGCACCGTGGCTGCCCGCCGTCGGCGTCCTGCTGGCCGGGCCGGTGGCCGGCGCGCTGCTTGCCATCCAAGCGGCCGGCGCATCGGCTCCGCGGCAGCTGCTGGCCGCGGTGGTGGCGCTGGCCGTCGTCGCCGTCCTGACCGGCGGGCTGCACCTCGATGGACTGGCCGACACCGCCGACGGCCTCGGCAGCCGTCGGCCGGCCGAGGCCGCGCTGGAGATCATGCGCCGCTCCGACATCGGGCCGATGGGGGTCGCGGCGCTGGTGTTCACGGTGCTGATCCAGGCCGGCTCGCTGGCCGCGATCCGGCCTGGCTGGCGGGGTGCCGCCGCGCTGGCGATCGCGCTGATCACCGCCAGGACCGGCGTGCTCCTCGCGACCGGGGCCCCGGCCGCCCGCCCTGGCGGGTTCGGTGCCCTGGTCGCCGGCTCGGCCAGTACGGGAGCCCGGTGGGCCGCAGCCGGAACGCTGCTCATCGTCGTGGCCGCTGCCGCCGCGGCCGCCGCCGGCCCGATACTCGCGGTCCGCGCGGCGGGAGCGGTGCTGGCTGGCCTGGCGGCGGCCTGGCTGATTCGGTGGGTCGCGGCCCGGAAGCTGGGCGGGATGACCGGGGACGTCTTCGGCGCCCAGATCGAACTCGGCACGGCGACCGTGCTGCTCGTGCTCGCACTGCACGGCTGACCACGCCGGGCACCAGGCCGGGCAGCCAAGCCGCGCAGCCAACCCGGGAGGAAAAGGACCAGGCGACGTGAGCTCGGGGGTACCCACGTCGCCTGCGCCTACCTCATTATCGGCCGCCCATGCACTCGCCGTTACCGGTTAACGGCACTCAGTTGCAGCCAGCCGTTGCCGCCGCCTCGGCCTATCGCCGGTGAAAGCCACCTTTCGGTCGGCCGTTTCGCAGCCGACCGCAAGCGCCCCGGGTGCGAGGCGGGAGGCCCCAGGCGCGGGAGGCTGAGCACGGCGCCGGAGGCTGGGCCCAGCGGGCCGCGAGCGCGGGCGGGCGCGCCGCTGCCGGGCGGGCGCAGGGCGAGCGGTGGCCAAAGGAGCCCGGACATGGACGAGGCCCCCGCATGTATGAGATGCAGGGGCCTCGCTCGGCCGTCCCAGAGCGACTCACCGCTTGCCCCGGCGAGCCTCGGCCGCTGGGGCAAGCAGCGATCCGTGCTCTAGTTCGTCCACCACCGGTCCAGGACACCCGCCGCGGACCCGGTTGCCCGGTCCCGCAGCCCAGCCTCGGTGCCGTCGCCCGAAGACCCTCGGGGTCTCCCCCAAGTTTCCTCAGATCGCGGCCACCGCGACCGCCGTGGGACTCAGCCCCCCGGCGACCACAGATCTCGCTCTCGCCAACCGCCAGATTGCTCCGACCGTCTTGGAGTTACCCCGCGAACACGGAGGTTTCCCATCCGCAATCGCAAGGCGCTTTCCGAGGCTCCCAGAACCTTCCTCGTGAGCCTCCGGGTTTCCCCAGGACCCTCGATTCCGCTTCCGAGTGGTACCCGTTTTCGCTGGTAGGGAAGTTCTACAGCCATCCCTGATGGCGGCACAAGGGGGTTCAGAGACTTATTTCAAGATTCTTTTGCGGTCCACAATCTGTCCACCGCAAGGCGCCCGTTGTCCACAGCACGAGCGCGTTTTCCCCCGCCACATCCACAGGTATTCCACCGCGGGTGTGCACAGCGGCGGACGGGCCGGGCCAGCACTCAGAACACCGGGATGATGTCCTCCGCGCTGATGTCGGCCGAGACGTCCACGCCCTCGATGTCCAGCTCGGGCATCGCCGGGAAGTCAATCCCCCATCGCTGCACGATGACCCGGATCTTGGCGATCGCGGCGCGCCAGTTCTCCGCCTGCTCCTCGAACGACAGCACGCCGAGCCCGGCATCCCTGGCGTGGCCCATCAGCACCCGGTGGTTGGCCAGGAAGTACGGCGGCAGGTCCCAGAAGCTGCCCTCCGGCGGCTCCCACAAGATCATCGACAAGAAGATGAACCCGGCCCTGAGCTGCCTGGTGATCGTGGACCGGACGTCGTCGGTCAGGCCAGGCCACTCGTTCTCCAAGATGGTCATGCAGATCTGCAGGTGCCGGGACTCGTCCCGGCCGATCCGCTTGAACATCTCCGCGAATACCGGGTGATTGGTACCCGACGCCATGCCGCGGAACAGGGTCGAGGCCGCCATCTCACCCATCATGAAGCTGGTGAACAGCACCGGCAGCGAGTACCGGCCGACCGCGGCGCTGTACCCGGTCCAGTACCGGCCGCCGTTGTGGTACAGCCAGCCGATGTTGTTGTGCGCGGCCTTCTCCAGGTCCGTCCGCGGCGTCCAGTTCAGCGGGCCGCCCGGCCACAACGTGGCGATGGACCGCTGGCAGCACTCCTCATGGTTCATCTCGTCCCTGGTGATCGAGAAGAAGCACTTGCGGACCGGGTCCTCCTCGTGCTGCTCGAACGCCCTGATCGTGGCCCGCGCGAACACCGCGGGGCCCGAGGCGTCAAAGTTGGCCAGCACGGAGAACCAGTACATGATGCCCAGCCGCTGCTCGGTGCTGAAGTCCTCGGCCCGCAGGCCGTCCCAGGGCAGGTCGGCTGGGTTCCAGGCCATCAGCTTGGACTTCTGGTAGATCGCGGCCAGCTTCTCGGTCTCGACCCGCCATTCCATCGGATAGATGTTGGGCTGCGGGACCTCCGGCGCGGGCCAGAAGCCGCCCTCGGGGACCACGAGCTCACTGTCGATTCTGGCTTCCGGCATCCGGCACTCCCTCTGGCCTGGCAGTAACTGGCCGCCGGCCCTGGCCGGCGGCTCTCACCGTTTATGACACTGTAAGCCCAACCCTGCGTATCTCTGTAACAGCTCAGGCCTGGAGCCGGGACGAACGCACGAAGGCGGTCCGGATCTGCGCGATCACCTCGCCGGGTCGTGCAGTGATGTCGCCCCAGGTGAAGCGGACCACCTCGTACCCTGCCCGGCGCAGTTCAGTATCCCGCCGCAGTTGCCGCCGGGCCCGCTCTGGGTCGGCATACTTCATCGCGCCGTCTGCCTCGGCGATCGTCCGCTGTTCTTTCCACAGGAAGTCGGCCCGGCCGATCGTGCCGCGATCCCCGGCAATCCACGCCTGCAGCGCCGGCGGCGGAAGCCCGCCGTCACGGAACGCCACTCGCGAAATCGACTCAAGTGGCGACTCGGCTAGCCCGTTGCTGAAGTCGAGCACTTGCTCGGCGCGCCGGGTTCCCGGCCATCCGGCACAGTCACCAGGCACCCAGTCGAGGCGGCTTGCCGTCGTTCTCCGGCCGTAGAGCGCCGAGTCGGCAGTGACCACGGCGGCCGCGAACGACAGCGTCCTGGCCAGGTCGACGACCGTCCGCTCCACGGAGGTCACGGGAATGCCGTCCTTGAGCCCGACGTGATTCTTGGGCAGCGCGGCCGTATGCGATCGGACTCCGGGCCTGAGCCGCCGCCCGCGCGAGATTGCGGCGGGCCGCGTAATGGACACGACCTCCGGGGCTGGCCTGACCAGTAAGGCCAGCCCATGGACAACCGCGGCATCCTCGTGACTCACCACCGCCTCCGGTCCGGCCAGAAGCACGGCGGCGGTTGCTGCCAGCAGGCGTTCGTGCCCGGATTCCTCAGCCCGGCCGACGGCCGCCGCCGGGGCAAGGACGCCGTTACAGACCGAGATCAATAAGCCACGGCGGACGAGTGCCCTGATCTCGTCCCGGGCTAGGCCTGCGCCGCGAAGCTCGGCCGCGGTGAGGACGCCGCCGTATCTCAGAACCGGCAAATCACCTAATCCCGACCTCATGACACCAGCATCCCCTCCGGCACTGACAGAAAGCGGACTCCGCTAGGGCTCTGGATCCGAAGTGGGCGAAGTGACGGATCCAGAGCATTTCTCGAGGGGGCGAAGAGCGGCGGAGAGCGGGCGGAGAGCGGCGAGCCGGAGAGCGGGCGGAGAGCGGGCGGGGTGCAGTACGATGCGGATGTCCCGCCAGGTGGGCGGGATGACGCTGTGCCCAGCGAAGCCGGTGCGAATCCGGCGCTGTCCCGCAACGGTGATGCCTCCGGTCAAGGAGGACAAGCCCGGACG
>JBPCKO010000169.1:0-3621 GCA_051004215.1 Streptosporangiaceae bacterium
TCCCCTCACTTCCCCCCCCCTCTCCTCCCCTCCCCCCCGCGCCCCCCCTCCCTCCCCCCCCCCCGACCGCCGCCCCCCCCCCGCCCCCCCCGGGCCCTGCGGGCCGTGCAGCTCCGGCGGGCGGCCCGGGCCGCGAGCGCGGGCTGAACCCGGGCGAGCCGGGGATCGCGGCGTGGTCACCGGCCGGCCGGGACGTCAAAGCGCGGCCAGCAGGACCAGCCGATCGTCGCGGTGCCGGTCACGAGCACGGCCGTCTGCAGGTCGCCGCTCAGCCCCTGGCCGGCGATGATCGGATAGCGGTTGTCCTCCATATCGCGCCCCCCGTGATTCCTGAGCGGCCGGCGGCCTGCCCCTGGCCGCCGGACCGCGCGCCGAGCTAGTCAGGCGGACTGGCCGCCACGTCCCTCAGCCGAGCCGCTCGGCCAGGTGATCGCCCACCCTGATCGCGTTGGCCATGATCGTCAGGGCCGGATTCACCGCGCCGATGCTCGGGAAGATGCTGGAATCGGTGATGTAGAGGTTGTCCAGTTCGTGGGCCTTGCAGTTGACGTCGGCCACCGACGAGCCCGGATCGGTCCCGAACCTGGCCGTGCCCGCCTGATGCGCTACCCCCGCGATCGGCACGGCCATGTGCAGGTAGAAGTTCTTGGCGTAGACGTGATGGGCGGCGATGCCGATCGTGTCCATGACCTTCTTGAGCTCGGAGTACAGGCCTTGCGCCTCGGCGGCGTTCGTGTACGAGTAGGCCAGGTGCACGTTGCCGTCCCGGTCGAGCGTCACCCGGTTCTCCGGTTTCGGCAGATCCTCCGTGGTCAGCCAGAAGTCGACCGAGTGCCTGGCCACCTCGTTGAGCACGAACCGGGGCGCCAGCTTGGTCAGGGTGGGCTCCTCGCCCTTCATGGCCATCGCGTTGGACTTGCCGAGCATCTGGATATTGCCCAGCGGCGCCCGGCCCTCGGTCTCGTCGGCGAGGTAGAAGTCGTTGATGCCGAGCGTCTTCTGGTAGACGGTGTCGTTCGGCTCCTTGGCCAGGGCCGCGATGGCCTTGGAGTTGTGGAACATGTAGTTCCGGCCGACCTGGTCAGACCCGTTCGCCAGCCCGGCGGGGTGCTGGTCACTGGCCGAGCGGAGCAGGATCTTGGCCGTGTTGGCCGCGCCCGCCGCCAGCACCACGATGTCGGCCGCGTACGACTCCTGCTGGCCGGCCCGGCTGACCAGCACCTCGGTCACCGTCCGCCCGGACGGGCCGGTGCGCAGCGACGTGACCTCGGCGTCGGTCAGCAGGGTCACGTTGGGCAGCCCGAGCAGCGGGCGGACGGCGATCGTCTCGGCATCTGACTTCGCGTGCACCAGGCACGGGTAGCCATCGCACCAGGCGCACCGGATGCAGGTGCTGGCCGGGCGGTGGTCCTCATTGAGCATGATCCCGCAGGGCGCGTGGAACGGGTGGTACCCGGCCGAGGCGAGGTCGTCGGCGATCTGCTGGATGCGCGGCTCATGCGACACCGGCGGCCATGGGTACTGCTTGGAGACATGACCCTCGGTCGGGTCCTCGCCGTGATTGCCGCGGACCTGGTAGAGCCACTCGGCCCTGGAGTAATACGGCTCGAGGTCGTCATAGCTGACCGGCCAGGCCGGTGACTCGCCGTCGGAGTACTTGAGCGAGCCGAAGTCGGCCGGCCGCAGCCGGTACAAGGCGGCGCCGTACATCTTCGTGGCCCCGCCGACGTAATAGTGGACCTGCGGCTGAAAGGAGTTGCCCTCCTGGTCGTACCAGGTGTCGGGGGAGATGTAGCGCCCGTCCACGAAGACCGCGCCCGGATCCCAGTTGTCCATCTCGCGGGGCAGGAAATTGCCCCGCTCGAGCAGCAGGATCTTCTTGCCGGCCGGGGCGAGGGTGTGGGCCAGCGTGCCGCCGCCAGCGCCGCTTCCGACGATGATCACGTCATACCGATCGGTCATGTCCTGAACATGCCCCGGCGGCAGGAAATACACATCACCCAGTGCGGGTGGTGCCAATGCCGCGGTGCCCAGGAACGCTGACCCGGAGGTCGGCGGGAGGGCACTCCGCCGGAGGGTCACCGCCGAGAGGACGTTCATGACGCTGGATCTGGCGCGCTGGCAATTCGCGCTCACATCCATTAACCACTTCTTCTTCGTGCCCGTCACGATCGGCCTGGCCTTCCTGACCGCGGTCCTGCAGACGGCCTGGCACAGGTCGAGCAAGCCGGAGTACCTGCGCCTGACCAGGTTCTTCGGCACGCTGCTGGTGATCAACGTCGCGGTGGGCGTCGTCACTGGCCTGGTCCAGGAGTTCGAGTTCGGCATGAACTGGTCGAATTACTCCCGGATGGTCGGCGACATCTTCGGCGCGCCGCTGGCCATGGAAGGGCTGATCGCCTTCTTCCTCGAGTCGACCTTCCTCGGCCTGTGGATCTTCGGCTGGGACCGGCTGTCCCGGCGGGTGCACCTGCTGACGATCTGGATGGTCGCGCTGGGCACGGTCCTGTCGGCCGCCTTCATCATGGCGGCGAACTCGTGGATGCAGCACCCGGTCGGCTACGTCATCAGCAAGGCAACCGGCAGGCCGCAGCTGAACGACATCTGGGCTGTGCTCACCAACCCGGTGTTCTTGTGGGGCTTCCTCCACATCCTGCTCGCCTCCCTGGTGACCGCGTCGGCCGTGATGCTGGCGGTGTCGGCCTGGCAGCTGCGGAAGGCCGGCCGCCAGGAGGCGGCCGCGGTGGCGGAGCCATCGGCGGCCGAGCGCACCGCGATCTTCGGGTTCTCGCTCAGGCTGTCGCTGATCGTCCTGGTCCCGGCGATCATTATGGCCATGTTCGTCGGCAGCGAACTCGGCGTGATCGAGGCCCGTTACCAGCCGATGAAGATCGCCGCGGCCGAAGCCCAGTGGAAAACCTGCCAGCCCTGCTCGTTCTCGCTGCTCCAGATTGGCGGCGGCAACAACGACCACACCCCGACCCAGATCATCGAGATCCCGCACTTGCTCTCGCTGCTCGCGACCAACACGTGGAACGGCAAGGTCATCGGGCTCACCCCGCTACAGCACCGGTACGCGAAGAAGTACGGGCCGGGGGACTACGTGCCCAACGTGTTCATCCAGTACTGGTCGATGCGGGTGATGGCCTACATCGCGGGGATGGTGCTCCTGCTCGGGCTCTGGGGCCTGTGGCTGATGCGGCGCAAGACCATCACCAGGGCACGGTGGTTCCTGCTCGCCGCGACCTAGGCCGTCATCCTGCCGTTCGCCATGAACACGGCCGGCTGGCTGCTCACCGAGAGCGGCCGCCAGCCCTGGATCGTGCAGGGCGTGCAGCTCACCAGGCAGGGAGTCTCGCCCTCGGTCACCTTCACCGACGTGGTGATCAGCATGGTCGCCTTCGGGGTGCTCTATACCGCGCTCGGCGTGCTCGACGCGGTCCTGATGATCAGGTACTCCCGCAAGGAAATCGCCCCCGCGCCGGCGCCCGCGGACACGGGCGCGGACACGGGCGCGGGTGACGGCACACAGGTGACGTCGATGCTGTGCTGAGGGGGTCCCGTGACACTCGTCTCCTTCTTGTTTGGCGTCATCACAGTCCTCTCAAGCCGCCTCTTCGT
>JBPCKO010000170.1:0-13509 GCA_051004215.1 Streptosporangiaceae bacterium
CCAGTCGCTGGACCCGACCTCAGCCACCTGCTCTTCCGGGGCGACCCCGATCGCCGCTGGCCGGGCCACGGCGCTCGCCGCGGCGGTCTCGGCGCACCGCTCCAGCGGGCTGGAGATGATCGCGTCCAGCCGTACCTGGGCCAGCCGGCCGGCGATGGCGTCGGCCTGGGCGCGCCCCCGGTCATCGAGCGAAATGCCGGGCGTGCGCCCTGACAGTGCCGTCCCGGTCGCGGCGGTCAGGCCATGCCGCACGATGAGAACCAGGGTCACGCACCGACTCTATTGGGTCGGCCGGCTACGGCTGGCCGCCCGCGCCGTCGGTGATCACGAACGTCAGCGATCCGAAGGTGACCTGGTCGCCCGGCCGGACCGGGACGCTCGTGCTGACCCGCCAGCCGTTCAGCCGGGTCCCGTTAGTAGACCCGAGGTCGGACAGCAGCCAGTGCTCGTCCTCGTGGTTCAGCCGGGCGTGCCACCGGGACACGCTCAGGTCGGCGAGGGTGAAATCGCAGGCGAGCGCGCGGCCGATGGTAAACCGGCGGTCGGCCAGCGGCGGCAGCCGCAGCGGTGGCAGCGAGGCGGCCGGGCGCGGCAGTACCACCCCGGCCCGCGCCGTCCTGAAGCTCGCCTGGCCAGGGAACGACGTCCGGCGCCGCCCGGTCGCGGCCCTGGCCAGGGCGATCATCCGGTCCCGCAGCGACCGGGGCCTGGCCGGCGGCGGCCCGGGCAGATCGGTGAACAGGTCAGCCAGCTCGGACCGGCCCTTGGCGGCCAGGGCAGTGTCCATCCGGTACAGGAACGTCTCCTGGCTCAGCCGGCCGTGCGCGAACTGATCGCGCAGTTCGCCGATCGCCTGGTCGCGTTCGGCATCGGAGGCGCGCACACCGTCATCGTCGTCCGCGAGCCGGTCAGTGGACGGCCGCATAGCAGCCAGTATCGGGTGAGGGGCGGCCATCACACAAGCGATCACGGCCGGCCCGCCGTACCGCGCCGGGGCTAGCCGACGGTCCCCGCGTCGGTGGCGGTCAGGTCGGCCGAGGCCGGCATGGGCAGGTCCTGCGGGCCCTGCAGCGGGAAGTGGCACGCGGCCGCGTGACCGGGCCCGAACGAGCGCAGCTGCGGTTCCTCTTCCGAGCAGATGTCCTGGGCCAGCGGGCACCTGGTGCGGAACCGGCACCCCGACGGCGGGTTGACCGGGCTCGGCAGCTCGCCGACGATGCCCGCGCCGCGGCGGGCCCTGGCGATCTCGGGCTCGGGCACCGGGATCGTGGCGATCAGGCCGGCCGTGTAGGGGTGCGCGGCCCGCTGGTAGATGTCGTCGCCCGAGCCGACCTCGACCAGCTTGCCGAGGTACATGACCCCGATCCGCTGGGCCATATACTTGACCACGGCCAGGTCGTGCGAGATGACGACGAAGGTGAGCTCGTGGTCGGCCTGGAGCCGCTTCATCAGGTTGAGTACCTGGGCCCTGATCGACACGTCCAGCGCACTCACCGGCTCGTCGGCCACGATCACCCTCGGGTTCAGGGTCAGCGCCCTGGCCAGCCCGATCCGCTGCCGCTGGCCGCCGGAGAACTCATGCGGATACCGTTCCACCGCATTGCGCGGCAGGCCGACCTCGTCCAGGAGCTCGAACACCCGCTTCCGCTGCTCCTCCCGGGAGCCGATCTTCTGGATCGCGAGCGGCTCCCCGATGATCGCGCCGACCCGCATCCTCGGGTCCAGGGACGAGTACGGGTCCTGGAACATCAGCTGCAGGTTCTTGCGGTTCCTGCGCAAGTCACCGCCGGACAGCGCGGTGACGTCCCTGCCCCCGAGCAGCACGCTGCCCGAGTTCGGCTTCTCCAGCGCCACGATCAGCTTGCCGATCGTGGTCTTGCCGCAGCCCGACTCGCCGACCAGCCCGAACGTCTCGCCCGCGTTCACCTCGAAGGACACGTCGGAGACGGCGTGCACCGCGCCGGCCTTGCGCTGCAGGATCGCCCCCGAGGTGATCGGGTACTCCTTGATCAGGTTGCGCACCTCGAGGAGCACCGAGCCGGACGCCACCTCGTACGAGCCGGCGGAGTTGCCGGCCGACAGCGGTCGCGGCGTCCCCCCGGCGCTGCCGGCGGTGGCGTCGTTGCTGATCGCGACCGGGAGCGGGCCGTTCACCGGATGCCAGCAGGCGAACAGGTGATCGCCGGTCTCGCCGGTGAGCGGCGGCTCCTCGGTGCGGCACTTGTCCGTGGCCTTGGTGCACCGGGCGGCGAACCGGCACCCGTCCGGCGGGTGGGTCAGGTCTGGCGGCAGCCCTGAGATGTTGAGCAGCCGCTGCCCGGCGTTCTGGTTCAGCCGCGGGATCGAGGCCAGCAGCGCCTGGGTGTAGGGATGGTGCATGGTGCGGAACAGGGTGTCCGTCTCGGTCGTCTCGACGATCCGGCCCGCGTACATGACGTTGACCCGGTCGGCGTGTCCGGCGATCACCCCCATGTCGTGGGTAATCAGCAGCATCGCCATGCCCAGCCGGGTCTTCAGGTCGCCGAGCAGCTTGAGGATCTGAGCCTGGATCGTGACGTCAAGCGCCGTCGTCGGCTCGTCGGCGATCAGCAGCTTCGGCTCGCAGGACAACGCCATCGCGATCATCACCCGCTGGCGGAGGCCGCCGGAGAGCTGGTGCGGATAGTCTTTCAGCCGCTCGGCCGGCTTCGGCAGCCCGACCAGGCCGAGTACCTCGGCGGCCCGCTCCATCGCCTCGGCCTTGCTGCCCCCGCGGTGCAGCCGGACCGGCTCGGCCACCTGATAGCCGATCGTCTTGGTCGGGTCCAGCGAGGTCAGCGGGTCCTGGAAGATCATCGCGATCTCGTTGCCGCGCAGCTTGCGCAGCTCGGCATCGGGCAGGCCGACCAGCTCGCGATCCCCTAGCCTGACGGACCCGGTCACGATATGCCCGCCAGGCGGAAGCAGGCCCATGATCGACAGGCCCGTCATCGACTTACCGCAGCCGGACTCGCCCACCAGGCCGAGCGTCTCGCCCGGCTCGATACTCAGGCTGACGTTGCCGACGGCCTGCACAACCGACCTGCTGAGCTGGATGTGGGTGGACAGGTCATTGATATCGATGACGGGGGGCATCCGCGGGGGTACCTCTCAGCTCAGTGGTGGGTCGGGTCAGCGACGGCGCAGCCGCACGTCGAGGGAGTCGCGCAACGCGTCTCCGATCAGGTTGCAGGCCATGACCACCAGCACGATGGAAGCGCCGACGGGGTAGACCAGCCACCAGTAGCCGTCTTGCATGTACGTGGTGCCGTTGGAGAGCATGTCGCCCCAGTCCTGGTGCGGATAGTGCAGCCCGAAGCCGAGGAAGCCGAGTGCGGCAACCGCGAGGATGGCGTCGGCCACGTTGAACGTGACGTTCACGACGATGACGCCCAGCGCGTTCGGGATCAGGTGCCGGCTGATCAGGCGCCAGCGTCCTGACCCGGCGGTCCTGGCCGCGGCCACGAAGTCTCTGGTGCGCAGCGTGAGCACCTCGCCGCGGACCAGCCTGGCCGGCACCAGCCAGGTGAAGCCGCCGATGATGAGGGCCAGTCCGAGGACCGAGGCGCCGTAGCGGACGGCGACGATCAGCACGATGAACAGGAAGGGGATGGAAAGGAAGACGTCGACCACGCGCATCATCGTCGAGTCCACGACGCCGCCGGCCAGGCCGGCGATGGCCCCCCAGAGCATGCCGACCACGATGGCGACGAACGCGGCGGCGAACCCGACCTCCAGCGCTGCCTGGCCGCCCTTCATCAGCAGGGCGAGTTCGTCGAAGCCCTGGTCGTTCGTGCCGAGCGGGAAACCCGCCTGGGGCGGCAGGCTGGTGTGCACTAGGTCGGAGCTCGTGGTGTTGCCGTGGTAGAACAGCGGGCCGAGGAAACAGAACACGACGTAGAACACCAAGATGGCGAGCCCCACGACCGCGAGCTTGTTGTGGGCAAACTCACGGAGAGCGAGCCGCCAGCCGGTCTGGACCGGGCCGATCTCGCCGCCCTCGGGTGCGCGGGTGATGTCGACCGGGCTGAGTGAAGGGGCGATGTTGGTCACGGCTGTCTCCAGGTATCCGCTAGCCGTCAGGAAATCCTGATCCGGGGATCGGCGATGGTCAGGGCGATATCCGCGACGAAGTTGCCGGCCACGGTGAGGCCCGCGCCCGCGAGCGTGTACGCGAGCAGCACGTTGTAGTCGACGTTGCCGAGGCTGGTGTAGAACAGCAGGCCGAGGCCCTGGTAGTTGAAGACGTACTCGGTGATCAGGTTGCCCGACAGCAGGAAGGGGATGGACAGGCCGATCAGCGTGACCATCGGCAGGCTGGCGTTGCGCAAGAGGTGCCTGAGCAGTACGAGGCGCTCGGGCAGGCCCTTGGCCCTGGCCGCCTTTATGTAGTCCTGGGCCAGCGTGTCGATGGAGGTCGACCGCATGTACCGGGAGAAGCCCGCCACCGAGATCAGCGTCAGCGTCGCGATCGGCAGCGTCATCGCGTGCCAGTCGGCCATCACGTGCCAGATCGACAGCGACTGGCTGGCCTCGTAACTGAAGATCGGAAAGCTCAGCGCGAACACCTGGATCAGGATCAGGGCCAGGAAGAACACCGGCATCGCGTACGTGGTGAAGGAGAGGGACGTGACGACCGTGTCGCCGACGCTGTTGCGCTTCACGGCCTGGTAGATGCCGAGCGGCACCGCGATCAGGACGGCGAGGACGAGCGCGATCCCTGACAGGTAAGCGCTGCGTGCCACCCGCTCCCGGAACAAGGCCGTCACGCTCTGGTTGGCTTTGAAGGAGTAGCCGAGATTGCCGTGGATCAGGTGGTTCATGTAGCTCAGGTACTGCAGGAACCAGGGCCGGTCGAATCCGTGCTGCTTGTTCCACGAGGCGACCGACGCCTGGGTCGCCTTCGGGCCGAGAATGTCCTGGGCCGGCGACGGGTAGATCACGTGCAGAAGCAGGAAGACCAAAAGCGACACGCCGATCACCACGATCAGCGACGTGCCAATCCTGCGGATCAGGTAGGCGGTCACGCGTTACTCCTCCCGCGCCGTTGCGCGAACCGTCACATGACGGATACGGGCCGCGTCGGCGCTCTTATTCCCTGCTACCACGTCACAGTAGGGATTGTCCAGCGTGCCGGGGTCCTGGCTTGCTGGCCAGGACCCCGGCAACGAGAACCGGTTACTTGGTGAAGTACCAGAACTCGGGGTTGAGCTGGTACTGGGTGAGCGACTCGAACGCGGCGGGCGGCCCGGAGAGGGTCTTCTTCCACGCCATGATCTGGTCGACCTCGGGCTGGAACAGGCTCGGCTGCTGCAGCGTGAGGTAATTGGCCTCAGCCTTCACAGCATTCGGGTCACTGCTCGTGGTCGAGGCGGAAATGAGCTGGTCCGCCTTCGGGTCGCAGTAGCTGCCGATGTTGTACGTGCCGGCGCAGTTGAAGATGCCGTTCGTGGTCGGGTAGGTGGAGATGCTGAACCCGCCGAAGTCCTCCATCGCCCACAGGTTCACGTTCTTCGGCTGGGCCACGTTGTAGTAGGTGGCGATCATGTGGTTGAAGTTGTCGGACTTCAGGGTGATGTTGAAGCCGGCCTTCTTGGCCTGCGAGACCAGGTCAGTGACCTGCTGGCCGATGATCGCGGGCGAGGTGTTGTAGATCAGGTTGAACGCCAGCTTGGTGCCGGCCTTGATCCCGGGACCGCACTTGCTCGCGTCGGAGCACACGTCGGTGCCGTTGGGGTGCACGGTCCAGCCGTGCGCCTTCAGGATGCTGACCGCCGTGGGAACGCTGAACGGGTACGGGGCCTTGGCCGCCGACGACGGGATGTACGGGCTCTTCGGGATCGACGGGATCGGGCCGTAACCCTGACCGCCCGCGCCGTGGAAGAACGCCTTGATGTAGCCGGGCTCGTCCTCCAGGTGCGCGAACGCCTGGCGGATGTACAGCTGCTTGATGATGTTGTTGAAGTCCCCGGTCTTGTCCTTGAAGTTGTACGTGACGTAGTTGAACCCGAAGCCCGGGTAACCGAACACGTTGTACTTCGACTTGATCGAGGTGACCTGGGGCAGGTCGGTGAACGGCACGTAGCCCTGGTCGATGCTGCCGGACTTGACGGCGTTCCACTCCGCGGTGTCGGAGGTGAACGGCACGGCCTGCAGCTTGGACGGCGTGCTGGCCCGCGGGCCGCTGTAGCCCTTGTTCGGCGACATCGTGAACGCGCCGGTGGTGTTGTTGAACGAGGTCAGCTGGAACGGCCCGTCCACGACCTGCCAGAGCGGGTTGCTCGAGTAGGTGGTCACGGACTTGGCCTGCGCCGCCAGGAACTTGTAGATCTTCGCGGCGTTGGCCGGGTTGCTCGGGTCCAGGACCTTGCCGTTGGCCGACGCCTTGGCCCAGGCGTGCACCGGCATCGGGATGATGGAGGCGATGCTGTTCTCGAAGAACCAGACCGGGTTGACCTTCGTGGTCAGGTTGAGCACCAGCGTGTGCGAGTTCGGGGTGGACATGCTGGCGAGCTGGTCAGGCAGGCCGACCTTCGGGGTGTAGTTCGACCAGTCGGCCGAGCTCACCTTGACCGCGGCCTTGATCATGTCGATCCAGAAGGCCGCGTCCTGGGAGGTGACCGGCTTGCCGTCCGACCACTTCCAGTTTTTCATCGTGATCATGACGGTCTTGCCGCCGTTGCTCCACTTGGGATCGGCGGCCAGGCTCATTGCCTTGTCTTCGGTCTGGGAGGTCCCGTTCGGGAACCAGTTCAGCGGCCGCCACATCTCGTACTGGAACGAGTAGGCGGTGTAGACCGAGCCGTTGGCACCCGGGGTGACCGGGAAGATCCAGGTCGGGGTGGCGCCCGGGGGCTCGGCCACGGTGATCGTGCCGGCGTGCGGGGTACCGGTCTGGGCCGGCACCTTGCCGAATCCTCCGGCGAGGCTGGGCGCGGTGCTGCCACCGCTGGTCGAACTCTTGCTGCAGCCGGCAAGAGCGGTTGCGCCGATAGCGGCAAAGACCGCCACCTTCATAACCGGGTGGGCGACTCTCATCAGATCCCCTTGCTCTCAGGGTGGTCAGGGTGGTTCAGGTGGCCCGGGCGCGCCGCGAACGGGGGTGTGGGCGTCACGGCCACGTGGGGTCCACCTTCCTGTGGTCCCGCCGGGCTGTCCTGCAGCGCAAGTCCAGGCCGGCAGCTTGGGCAGAGCGTAAACGGTGGGAGGTACCGAACCCAGGCCAACACCGTCACAAATTGCTATCGATACCGCAGGGTAACGCAACGATAGAGGGATACGTACGTCGCTCGCGGTTACCGCGCGTTACCGGGATGTTCCGGCCCGGGACGAAATCCCGTTCAGCCGCCCATCGCGTGGACGCCGCCGTCCACGTGCACGATCTCGCCGGTCGTGGCCGGGAACCAGTCCGACAGCAGCGCGACGCAGGCCCGCGCGGCCGGCTCATGATTGCTGAGATCCCAGCCCAGCGGGGCCCGGCCGTTCCACATGGTCTCGAACTGCTCGAAGCCGGGGATGGATTTCGCCGCCATGGTGCGCAGCGGGCCGGCCGCGACCAGGTTGACCCGGATCTGATACTGGCCCAGGTAGCGGGCCAGGTAGCGGGAGCAGGATTCCAGCCCGGCCTTGGCCACGCCCATCCAGTCGTAGGCCGGCCAGGCCAGGCTGGCGTCGAAGTCCAGGCCGACCAGCGAGCCGCCCCGCTCCTTCATCAGCGGCAGCGCGGCCATGCCCAGCGACTTCAGCGAGTAGGTGGATACCTGGACCGCGGCCGACACGTCCGGCCACGAGGTGTCGAGGAAGTTGCCGCCGAGGGCGGCGATCGGCGCGTTGCCGATCGCGTGCAGCACGCCGTCCAGCGATCCGACATGCTCGCCGACCCGGTCGGCCAGCGAGTCCAGCTGCTCGGTGCTGGTCACGTCCAGCTCCAGCACGGGCGGCGGGTCGGGCAGCCGCTTGGCGATCCGCTCCACCAGGCTCATCCGGCCGAAGCCGGTCAGCACCACGGTCGCGCCCTGCTCCTGCGCGACCCGCGCGACGTGGAAGGCGATCGAGGAGTCGGTCAGCACTCCGGTGATCAGGATGTTCTTACCGTCCAGCAGCCCCATCGCGGCCATCCTTCCTGCTCAGTGACCCATGCCCAGACCGCCGTCGACCGGGATGACGGCGCCGGTGATGTAGCCGGCGTCGGGCCCGGCGATGAACGCCACGACCCCGGCCACCTCGTCGGCCGAGGCGGTCCTGTGCAGCGGCACTCCGGCCACGATCGCCTGCTTGCGCTCGTCGGACAGCTCGGCCGTCATGTCGGTGTCGGCGAACCCCGGCGCCACCACGTTCACGGTGATGTTGCGGCTCCCCAGCTCGCGGGCCAGCGACCTGGCCATCCCGATCAGGCCGGCCTTGGACGCCGCGTAGTTGGCCTGGCCGCCCGAGCCGAGCAGCCCGACGACGGAGGAGATGAAGATGATGCGGCCGCGGCGCAGCCGCATCATCGGCCGGACGGCCCGCTTGGCGACCCGGTAGGCGCCGGTCAGGTTGGTGTCCAGCACCGAGGTGAACGCGTCCTCGCTCATCAGCGCGAGCAGCTGGTCGCTCGTGGTGCCCGCGTTCGCGACGACCACCTCGACCGGGCCGTTGGTCTCCTCGGCGAGCGTGAACGCGGCGTCCACGTCGGCTGAGTCGCGCACGTCGCAGCGGGCCACGGTGAGCCCCTCGATCTCCCCGCCGGACCGCGAGGTGACCGTCACGGCGTCGCCGCCCGCGGCCAGCCGCCGGGCGATGGCCAGCCCGATCCCCCGGTTGCCCCCGGTCACCAGGACGGATCGGCTCATTGGCTACCTCCTTCCGAAGACGGGCTTGGCCGGCTCGTTCGGCTGGGATCGGTCAGTGCGGCAGTCAGTATCGCAGACCGGCCCGGTCAGGAGTCCTCCAGCCTGAACCCGACCTTCATGCCGACCTGGATGTGCGCGATCTCGCCGTCCTCGAGCTGGCCGCGCACCTGCGTGACCTCGAACCAGTCCAGGTGGCGCAGCGTCTGGGCGGCCCGGTGAAGCCCGTTGCGGATCGCGGCGTCCATGCCGTCGGGCGACGTGCCGACAATCTCGGTGACCCGATAGGTGCGTTCGGTCATGTGCTCTCCCTCATCAGTGGTCGTGGCTGATTTTCTACCCCGATTAGGTTCCCGGCGACGGGCGACCTACCGTGAAGGAGTGCCAAGCCGCCGCCGCGTTAACCGGGACCGGGCCCGCCAGAACCAGGCTCACCTGGTCACCGAGGCGCGCCCGTCGCGCGCGACCGAAATCGGCCAGCGCGAGCGCCGGTACCTGATCATGATGGGCATCCGGGTGGTGTGCTTCGTGGTCACCGTCGTGCTGTTCGTCAACCACGGCGGCTGGTTTACGCTCCTGCCCGCGGCCGGGGCGATCCTGCTGCCCTATTTCGCGGTCGTGGTCGCGAACAGCAAGCAGCAGGCGGGCGGCGCTGACGGCGGATTCCGCCCTTATCAGCCGCGCCTTCCCGAACGTTATGTACCGCCGAAGGACGCCGAGGGCCCGGATAGCGCGGGCTGACCGGCACCAAGGGCGGCCCCTGGGCACGAGCGGGGCTCATCCGGCAGATCGGGCAGCACCGGCGTGTTTCCCCTTAAGGGAGCGTCAAGGCTTCAATGTCGGGCGCAAATCGGCGATCCAGGCCGGTACTAGCTATCCGTCATCCGCAGATTCGCTTCTAATCCGGTCTTGACGCACATGGGGGAGGTTCGGTGTAACATGCTTACCGGTGCTCTGGTCCCCCGCCGGGGCACCGTTGCCGGCGTTCCGGGCCCCCGTCGGAGCGCCGATGAATGCGACGCCGGGTGGTTTGCCCCCGTAACCACCCGGCGTCGCCCTTTTTTATTGGCTTCCCGCCGTTTCTATTCGGTCTTGCGGAACTGCGCGATGGCCACCGACATCATGATCAGGCCCATCGCTGCCACGATGCCCAGCGAGAGCCATTCGGGTACCGGCCAGCCGCCCCAGGTAAGCCCGGGTGCGAGCGCCCGCTGCGCGAAGGGCGGCAGGTGCAGGTGGCTGAACACCGCGTGCCGCATCGGCCCGACCACGTAGGTGAGCGGGTCGATCCTGGTCAGGACGGTCAGCCAGCCGGGCAGCCCGGAGAGCGGGTACAACGCCCCGGACAGGAAGAACAACGGCATAACCAGCATCTGGGTGAGAGCCATGAACGCCTGGAACTGGGAGATCCTGGCCGCCATCATGACCCCGAACGCGGTCAGCGTGAACGACAGCAGCAGGAGTTCGCCGACCAGTGTCAGCAGCAGCACCGGGTGGTAGGGGACGTGCGCGAATCCGGCCAGGGCCAGGAAGATGATGCCCTGGAAGGTGGCGATGGTGGCGCCCCCAGGCACTTGCCGATGACAATGGATGCCCGGCTGACCGGGGCCACCAGCATCTCGCGCAAGAACCCGAATTCGCGGTCCCACACGATCGACCCGGCCGAGAAGATCGCGGTGAACAAGACCGACATCGCCAGCACGCCGGGATAGATGAAGGTCTGGAAGTCCACGTTGGCCGGCATGTTGCGCCCGGCCAGCGCGGACAGCCCGGTGCCGAGGATGAACAGGAACAGCACCGGCTGCACGAGTGAGGTGACCGCCCTGAGCCGGTCGATGCGGAACCTGATCAGCTCGCGCCGCCAGACGATGCTGACCGCGCGCAGGTCGGGCCGGATCCCGGGCTCGCGCTCGCGCTCGGCGACCCTGATGGTGTCCGCGATGGCCTCAGGCCGCGGCGGGATGGTCTGCGTGGCCACGATCATCACCTCCCTCGAAAGCGCATCGCCAGCTGGCGCTTGGCGTCGGCGGACGAGGCCTCGGAGTCGCGGATCGTCCGGCCGGTATAGGACATGAACACGTCGTCCAGGGACGGCCGGGACACGCTGACCGACCTGATCGGCACGCCGAGCTCGGTGAACAGCCGGGGGACGAACTGCTCGCCCGCGGCGACCGAGAACGTCACGGCTCCCTCGTGCATGGCGGCCTCGATGCCGAAGGCCGCGGCCAGCGAGGCGGTGGCCGCCTGGTCATCGGCCGTGTGGATCGTTGATGTACGACCAGATCGAGGACCTGGTCTGCGGGTCCAGCCCGACCGTGGGCTCATCAAGGAACAGCACATGCGGGGCGTGCAGCAGCCCCCTGGCGATCTCCAGCCTGCGCTGCATTCTGCCGGAGAAGGTGCTGACCAGGCTGTCCTTGCGATCGGTGAGCCCGACCATGTCCAGTACCTGGCGCATCCGCGGCGCTACGGCCTCCTTGGGCACGCCGTAGAGCTCGGCGTGAAAGCGCAGGTTCTGCTCGGCGGTCAGGTAGCTGTCCAGCGTCGTATCCTGGAAAACCAGGCCGATGTTCCGCCGGACCGCGTCGCGCTGGGTCGCGGCGTCGAAGCCGGCCACCGGGCCGTGCCCGAGGTCGCGCTGGCGAGCGTGCAGAGGATCTTGATCGTGGTGGTCTTGCCCGCGCCATTCGGGCCGAGGAAACCGAAGGTCTCCCCGGCCCGGACCGCGAGGTCGATGCCGCGCACGGCTTCGACCTCGCCGTACCGCTTGGTCAGCCTGGCCACCTCGATGACGGCCCGGCGGGCATCCGTTCGAAGGCTCACTGATACCTCCTCAGCCGCCCGGTTACGAGCCTAACCGGCGGCCTGGCCGTCGGCCTCCTGGCCGGCCCCGGGCTCCTCTTCCTCGGCCAGGATCCGGTACAAGGACCGGCGGGCCTGGGTGAGCACGGTGCGCGCCTGGTCCAGCTGAGCCGGCGTGCCGGCGCTCAGCACCTGGAAGGCGGCCACGTGGACCTGGCGGACCAGGCCGGCCATGTCGGCCGCGGCGTTGGCCGCGTCCCCCGGGATGGCGGACCAGGGCGCCTGCATCTCCTGCTCGTGCTCGGCCACGTAGGCGCGGCCGGCCTCGGTCAGTTCGTACGCACGGCGCTCGCCCTCGCTGGACTGCGGGCCGATCAGGCCCTCGTCCTCGAGCTGGGCCAGGGCCGGGTAGACCGAGCCCGGGCTCGGCCGCCACAGGCCGCCGCTGCGCTCTTCGATGCGCTGGATGATCTGGTAACCGTTCAGCGGCTCCTCGGCGAGCAGGGCCAGGGCGGCGGCGCGGACGTCACCGCGCCTGGCCCGGCTACCCCGGCGCCCGTGGCCCCGGCCCCGGGGACCGAATCCGGCCGGGCCGAACGGGCCGAAGCCCGGCGGTGGTCCGAAGCCCGGCCCGCCGCCCGGGAATCCCGGGTGCCGGCCGAAGCCGCGCGGGCCGAAGTCCTCGGGGCCCTCGAAGTCGCCGCCGCGGTTCTTCGGCCCGCCGCGGAAGCGGGCGCCGCCGGGACCGCCTGGGCCGCGCCGGTCCCCCGGCTCGAATCCGGGCGGGCCGAACCTGGCCCGGCCGCGCGGGCCGCGGCCCTCGGGCCGGTGTTCGTGGTGATGCTCGCGCATCTCATGATCGTGAATGTCATGGCTGTTCATGGTGGCAACTCTCCTCGAGTCTAGTTCGACGTCCTATCTTCGAACGTCTTGATAGCTCGACGATATATCGTTAACTGTCGGTTGGCAAGGCCAGGACGGTGACGAATTTCATGCCGTCGGAGCAGGCCTCCGCGGCCGCGGCGGCTCAGCCCTGGCTGGCGGCGTCCGGCCAGCGTTCGATCAGGGCGGTGAGCTGCTCGGTCGCCGGGCCCAGGGCGCCGCCGCGGCCGACCGCGACACCGAGCAGGAAGGCGGTGACCGGTGCGGCCGGCCGGTCGACCTGATGGGAGGCATCGCGGGCGAGATCGAGAATCATGCGCTGATCGACCAGGACCGCCTCGACGCCAAGCTCGGCGCAGGCCGCCTCGATCCACCGGTCCAGCGTGCTCATCGGATTCCTTCCTGTGGGCGGGCCAGGCGGCGGGCCGCGGCCAGGTCTTCCGGGGTGTCGCAGTCCAGCCAGGGTGGCCGCTCCGGGCCGGCCCGACCGGCCGGTGCCGGGTTCAGCGTGACGGCGACCGGGGCCAGCGGGCCGAGCAGGCCGCCGAGCGAAGCCCCGGCATACTCCGCGAGCGCGGCCCGCAGGGTGATCACCGGCCAGCAGCTGGTCAGCCACTGCGGGCGGCCGGTGTCGTCGGCGAGCACGGCGCCACGGGCCTGTGCGGCCGCCGCTGCAGCCAGGTCGCGCAGGTGCCACGAGCGCAGGAACGGCAGGTCAGCCGCGAGCAACAGCACCCAGGGCTGGACGACCAGCCGCAAGCCCGCCGCGAGGGCCGGTACCGGGCCGGCGCCCGGCGGCTTCTCGCGGGTGAACTCCACGGTCACCGCAGGCCCGGGCCCGGGTTCGGCCGCCGCGCGAGCACCGGTGAGCGGGCAAGCCAGCTCCGGCCGGGCCGGGCCGACGAGCACGAGCTGGCGCCCCCCGGCCCCGGCTGCCGCCGCCACCGCAGCGACAACCAGGGTATGCTCGCCGATCACG
>JBPCKO010000171.1:0-14254 GCA_051004215.1 Streptosporangiaceae bacterium
GCTGTTCACCGGTGTGGTCCGGGGGGATCCCCGCCGGTGCTGTTCGGCCCGGTCGACCACCCGCGAGCCGTTTGCCGCCCATCTCCAGGCCGCGCGCGTGGCCTGACCGCGAACGCCCGCCAGGACGGCTCCAGGCCCAGGGCCGTACGCTGCATGCCGGTACCCTCGCTGGGGCAGGACGGCGGCAAACCGGATATGCGGGCAGTATGACGGAAGGCGGATCCATCCTGTGCAGGAGAGCCAGCCTGACCCGTTCGGTACCGCGGAGTTGCGCCGCTTGGTGCTCGATGCCTGGGCGGCGTCGCCGGCGCGGTTTCGTGAGGACGCCAACGCGGAGGAGGATTACGCCCTTGGCGGCTACCGGGACCGCGTGGTGGTGGAGCTGGCGCAAAACGCCGCGGATGCGGCGGCACGGGCAGGAGTGGCAGGCCGCCTGCGGCTGACGTTGACTGCCGGAACGCTGGTGGCCGCGAATGTAGGAGCGCCGCTGGACGCGGCGGGCGTCGCGGCGTTGTCCACCCTGCGTGCTTCCAGCAAGCGAGGGCCCGATGCGCGCGAGATGGCGGTCGGCAGGTTCGGTGTGGGTTTCGCGGCCGCTGTGGCGGTTAGCGAGGAGCCGCGCATTTCCTCGCTCACCGGTGCGGTGAGCTGGTCGGGGAGCGCCGCCCGCGACCTAATCCAGCGGATTCCCGCACTGGCTGGCGAGCTGGCGGCGCGGTCGGGTCACCTGCCTGTGCTGCGGTTGCCGTTCCCGGCGGACGGGACGCCTCCCGAAGGCTTCGCGACATCGGTCACGCTGCCGCTGCGGGACGAGGCGGCTGAGCGGCTCATCAAGCGGCTGCTCGCCGAGACAGGGCCCGCGCTGCTTCTCGCGCTGCCTGCGCTCGCTGCCGTCGAGATCGAGGTCGACGGCGTGACGCGGGCGCTCACGGCGGTGCACGATGGCGACGGCGTCACCATCACGGTCGACGGCACAGCCAGCCGGTGGCGCACGGGAACTGCGGCCGGCCGGGCCGATCCAGGGCTGCTCGCCGACCGCCCGGCCGAAGAGCGTGCGCACTCGTCGTGGTCGGTGCGCTGGGCGGTGCCGGTCACGCTCAGCGGCGAGGGCGGTGACGCGCCGGCCGGCCGCCTGCCAGAGGGAGTCGATGCTGTCGCGCATGCGCCAACGCCGACCGACGAGCCACTTGGCCTCCCAGCGCTGCTGATGGCTTCTTTCCCGCTCAGTCCCGACCGCCGTCACGTCGCACCGGGCCCGCTCACCGGCTTCCTCCTCGATCAGGCCGCCGAAGTCTACGCTCGCCTGCTGCCCAGCCTCGGCCCAGGGAACGGCCTGCTCGATCTTGTCCCGGGTCCGGTCGGGCTGGGTGAGCTGGACGCGCAGCTGCGGCGCGCGATCCTGGCGCGGCTGCAGGAGACGGCGTTCCTTCCCGCCGCGCAGCATCGCGGCCAGCGAGTCCGCCCGCGTGACGCGGTCGTGCTGGAGCCAGCCCTCCCGGGGCTCACCGGCCACCTCGCGCCGGTTCTGGACGGCCTGATCGACGGCCCGGCCCGGCATCCCGCTTACGCCGTACTTGGCGTGCGGCGGCTCCGGATGGCCGAGCTTGCCGACATGCTTGCCTCGCTTCACCGTGACCCGGCCTGGTGGCGGCAGCTGTATGAAGCACTGGCCGCAGCAGATCCGGGTGAACTCGGCGCGCTGCCGGTGCCGTTGGCCGACGGGCGGCTGGTGCGGGGCCCGCGCGGGCTGCTGATGCCCGGGCCCGGTCTCGATCACGCCGGGCAACTGTCGCTGCCCGGCCTCCGCATCGTGCATCCGGGCGCGGTGCACCCGTTGCTTGCCCGGCTGGGTGCAGCCGAGGCAACGCCACGGAGCGTCCTCACGGGCCCGGCCGTGCGCGCAGCCGTCGCGGACTCCTACGACTCTGACGATCCCGGGCCTGTCGCCGACGCGGTCCTCAGCCTCGTCGAGGCCGCGCGCCTGCGGCCGGGTGAGCAGCCCTGGCTCGCGGATCTGGCACTGCCGGGCGCCGACGGCGAGTGGTATCCGGCGGGGGAGCTGCTGCTAGCGGGCGGCCCGCTGGCCGAGGTGATCGCGGCGGACACGCCGTTCGGCACCCTCTGTCCGGCGCTACTCGAGCGCCACGAAGCCGCTACCTTCGAGGCCGTCGGCGTGCTGTCGTCGTTTGGCCTGCTGGCCGCGGAAGACGTCGCCCTGGATGCACCAGACCTTGACCTGGATGGTGCGACGGAGTGGGGGGCCGACGTCTGTGAACGGCTGCCCGGCGGCGGCGCGCCGCCGGTGGCGGCCGAGGTGCTGGCCGTCCGCGATCTTGAGCTCGTGGACCCGGCGCGCTGGCCGCAGGCACTCGAGCTGCTCGCCACGCCACCTTTGCGGGCGGCGCTCATCGAGCCGGCCCGGGTGTTGCTCGCGGACGGCCGCCACGCCGATGTGCCGTCCTACACCGCCTGGTGGCTCCGCCGCCACCCGGTCCTTGGCGGCCACCGGCCCACCGACGTGCGCGCCGCCGGCACGGACCCGCTGCTCGCGGGCCTCTACGACGAAGCCTCGCTGCCCGGCGACCCGGCGGTCGCGCGCGCGCTGGGAGTACGCACCTCGCTCATCGAGCTGCTTGCCGAGCCGGGCGGGGCGGACGAGCTGCTGGACCGGCTGGCCGACCCCGAGCGGCCGGTCACGCGGGCACAGTTGCGGGCACTGTGGACGGCGCTCGCGGCCGCCCCGGAGGCCGCACCGCCGGACCGAATCCGCGTGGTGTGCGAGAACGACATTGTTGTGGCCGACGCCGATGACGTGCTGGTGCTCGACGCCGCGGACCTGTGGCCGCTCGCGGCCGCCCGGCCACTGGTGCTGGCGCCCCATGACCAGGCCACGCGGCTCGCTGACCTGCTAGACGTGCCACTGGTCTCGGAGGAAATCGCCGGCCTGGTCGAGTCGTCACCGGTACGCCGCCCGGTCCCCGCGATCGTCAGCATGGTGCTGCCCGACCCTCCCGCGACATACTACGCACACGACCCGCTCGTCGTGGACGGCGTCTCCGTGCTGTGGCGTTACACCCTCGACGCGGTGCACGCCGCCGGTCCCGGCGGCCTGGCCTGTGGGCTGGCCTGGGCATCGGGCATGTGGTCGGCCCGGCACCTGCTCGCCGCCCTGCTGGCTAACCCCGGCTCGGGCGCCCGGCTGCTCGCGGACGCCGACCTGGACCGAGACCCGCCGCCCGGGCAGTAATACGCGTTCAGCCACACCACGCGCGATGTCACAGGTCTGGCCACAGCCCATCAAGGCTTGGGGCAGACTCTGTGCCCCCCAGGTCGTACGTGGCGGACTTGAGCCGCCGCTCACCGGCTCCCGGGTAGAAACGGGGCTTGCGCACAGGTCCCCTGTTGTTGGGGTTAGTACCAGTTCTAGCCCTCTAGCCAAGGGAGGCGGCCATGCCCGCGCCGCACATCCGGTTCACCGATGAGGAACTGGAGACCCTGCGCGCTCATGCCCGCGACCAGCAGCGGTCGCTGACGTCTCTGGCGCACGATCTGGTGGTGAGCGGCAGCGAGCGCGCCCAGCATGCCGAATTGATCCTCGGGGCCAGCGCCCGCGTGATGTCCTTGAGCCAGGATCTGCTCAAGCGGCTTGCTGACCGGTGACGGTCTACCTCGAACTCGACGAGGTCCTGGCGATCCACGACGCCATCGATCCAGGCCTGCCCGGCTTCCGGGATGTCGGCGCCATCCAGTCGGCCCTGGCACGACCTCAGGCGACGGCGTTCGGCGGGGACGCCTACCCCAGCATCTGGGAGAAGGCTGCCGCGCTGATGCCTTCGCTGGCGTGTAACCACGGCTGGCTGGATGGAAACAAACGCACGGCGTGGGTCGCGACGATGACCTTCCTGGAGGTGAACGGGCATCCGCTGGACCCGTATTTGATGTCGATGCGGCCGAGGATCTGGTGGTCGGCATCGCGGAACACCGGGTATACGGGGTATCCGAGATCGCCGCCGAGCTGCCGAAGTACACCGAGCGGTAGCGTCAAGGGGCATCTTCAACGCTGACCGGTAGAGCCGATGCCGGTCGCGTCCAGCTACACCCCGCGCGATGTCACACGCCTGGCCACAGCCCAGGACGCCCGCAGAGAGCCACCTCCAGCCGGTGTCAGCCGGACGCCCGGCTCGGACCGCAGGCGCCGGATCTTGTGCACGTATGAGCCGTCCAGCCCCCGGCCAGCGCCGGAGCAAGAAGCCCGGCGACGACGACGACGCCGGCGCGGTGATGGACGTCCTTCGCCGCTACGGCGAGCCCGAGCCGGTGACGCTCACCCCGGCCGATATCGCGGGACTCGCCAGGGCCGCGCACGCCCTGTGGGCCGTGTTCCTGGCGACGTCAGCCGACGCCGCCGCCAGGCACCTGAACACGATCCTGGGCACCTACGCCAGCGCTCCGCGGCTCTCGGATCATCGACCTTGGCCGCGGGGATCCCCGCCGATACTGCTCGGCCCGGTGCGCCACCCGGGAGCGGGTTGCCGCCCATCGCCAGGCCGCGCGCGGCCGGAGCGAACGCCGGGTCGCGGCGATCCGCCTGACCGAATGGCCGCCTTCCTATGATCCTTCTATGCCGGACGTGACCCCGCCGCTCGCGGCAGTCGAGCAAGCCATGCAGCTCGCTGGGCCGGACGCGACCGTCCAGACCATGCAGGCGCTCGCGGGAGGCACGCATGCGCATACCACGTTGATCCGGACCGCGAATCCCGAGACCGAGGTAGTCCTGCGCGAATTCCCGCCCTTCGATGACGCGGCCCAACGAGAGACCAGGGTGCTCCGCGCCCTCGGCGGTCTTGACGGGCTGGCCCCGCAGCTGCTGGCCAGCGACACAGCCCGCGAGACCTCTGGCAATCCCTGGGTGCTGATCAGCGGCCCGGCCGCCTCCATCGTGGCCGCCAGCTGGGACATCCTGGCCAGCACGCCCAGGGCGCTGGCTCACTACGACTTCTGGTCCGGCAACGTCGTCTGGGAAGACGAGGTCCTCACTGGCGTCGTTGACTGGTCCGGCGGCAGCCTCGGGCCACCCGGCCTCGATACCGGCTGGTGCCGCCTGGACCTGTACCTTCTCCACGGCCAGGGCATCGCGGACGTATTCCTCAACGCGTACGAGAGAGCAACCGGATCAGCACTGCCTCATCCGCTCCTGTGGGACCTGTGGGCCGTCGCCCGATCTCACGAGACGGTCGAGACCTGGGTACCGAACTACCGCGACCTCGGCCGGACCGACCTGACCGCGGCCCAGCTACGGAGCCGCTACACGGAATGGACCAGCTACTTGCTGGCGCAGACCGTCGACCGCCTGTCCTGACCAAGACGTCCGCAGGTCCGCGAGCTCCATGTCGAGTCTCGATGCAGCTTTTGCAGGCGCGCAGGGTCTGCATCTGTTCGCTAGTTGTCGATGCAGGCCCGGCAGATTTGGCCTGCTGACTTCCGCATCCGCCGCTGCGCGTGCGGTGCTGCATGCGCTCGAGGTGACCTCCCAAGCGAGCGACCTGGCGCGATAGTTTTGCCCCGTTCAGCTGCCATGGGTCCTGCGGTGGTCCCAAGTCTGTAGGCCACACCAGGCCGTCGCACTCGAATCGGGAGGCATCTTGAAGCTTCTTCTCACGTCCGGGGGCGTCACGAACCCGAGCATCCGCGATGCGCTGGTCGACCTGCTGGGCAAGCCGGCCGCCGACGCCACCGCTCTGTGCATCCCCACCGCGCAGTGGGGCCACCCCATGTGCGGGCCGGTCTCGGCGCGGGGGTTCGTCAGCGGCCTGCCCCCGTGGGGTGGCATGACCTCGATGGAGTGGAAGTCGCTGGGGCTCCTCGAGCTGTCGGCGCTGCCCACGATCGGCGCGGAGCGCTGGGTGCCCTGGGTCCGGGAGGCCGACGTCCTGCTGGTCGACGGCGGCGATGCGACGTACCTGTGCCACTGGATGCGGAAATCAGGGCTGGCCAGCCTCCTCCCGTCGCTGCCCGGCACGGTCTGGGCGGGGGTGAGCGCCGGGAGCATGGTGATGACGCCCAGGATCGGCGCCGACTTCGTGGAGTGGCCGTCCGCGCGGGACGACCGCACACTCGGCGTCGTCGACTTCTCGATCTTCCCGCACCTGGACGTCTTCCCGCAGAACACCATCGCCGAGGCGAAGCGCTGGGCCACCGAGATCGGCGGCCCGGCGTACGCCATCGACGACCAGACGGCGATCAAAGTGGCCGACGGCACCGTCGAGGTCGTCTCCGAGGGGCGCTGGAAGCAGTTCCCCTGACAACCGCGGCCAACGCCGATAGGCGTCGGGCAGAATGTCTGCACATGCCCTATGTTGCGCATTTCGCTGGTCCTGTCTTCGGGGCTGAGCCTGGGCGGTCAGAGATTGCCAGCCGGCCACCAAAATTTCGGCACGTATTCGGCACAGACGACCGCACAGGGCCGTTCTCAGCCGGTGCCAGTCGGACGCGGTGTGCGGGCTGGTGACAGGCGCCGACTCTGGAGGATCGAGGTTCGGCCGCAGGTCAGAGGCCAGATGCGTACCTCTGAGCCGGTGTCGGCTACCATGCAGCGAGTCACCCGCCGGTGTAGCTCAGTTGGCAGAGCAGCCGTCTTGTAAACGGCAGGTCAGCGGTTCAAATCCGCTCACCGGCTCAAGCTCACCCGCTGCAGCTCAGCAGGCAGTATTCGGACAGTGAGCCGGTAGACGAGAAATCGGGTCGGAAGGTGGCCGCCATGACCAGTAATCGGAATGATGACGCCGAGGACCAGGCACTGCTGGCATTCCTCGCCGCCCAGCGTGACGCGGTGCTGTCCGTCGTGGCGGGGCTGGACGAGGACTCGTGGCACCGGTCGGTTGTGCCGTCGGGCTGGACGCCGGCCGGGCTAGTCGAGCACCTGGGCGGGGCAGAATGGCACTGGTTCCAGGGGGTCGTGGCCGGCCAGCAGCCCGCCCCAGCGCCTGGGGATGACGACCTGACTCCCTATGATCCGACGGCAGCATTCGTGTGTGACGAGCCCTCCGCGGAGATTGTCAGTTCCTACCGTGACCAGTGCGCGAGCTCGGATGCGGTGCTGGCGGTGACGCCGCTGTCGGCGCGGCCGCGAGGCAGGCACGGTGTCCCCGGCCAAGACGAACCGCCGGATGTGCGCTGGGTCGTGCTGCACATGATCGAGGAGACCGCGCGGCATGCCGGTCACCTGGACATCGCCCGGGAACTCCTCGACGGCCAGACCGGGCTCGGGCCGCGCTGACCGGCCCGATGCCATCCCTCCTGCAGACCACGGTGGTCTGGGAGGAGCGGGGCATGCCCGTGGCCTACCTCGCCGGTTACGGGGCGGGGATCCAGGTCCATGTTGAAGATCTCGGCGCTTACCTCGCGGGGCGGGAGCGCTGCGACGCCGGTGCGCGGATGGGCGAGCTTTGGCCGGCTTACGAGCCCCTGGCCGCCACGGTCAGCTAGGCACACCGACGGCGTTGTCACCAACCAAACCGGCGGGCGTGGCGTCAACTAGACGTGAAGCGAGCATTCCGATCAGCTGCGGTGCTGGCCGCCGTGGCCGTGGTCCTGACGGGTTGCGGGGTTAGGCACGCCAGCAGCCCGGGTCGCACCACGACACCTGCGGCAAGGCCGCGCAGCCAGCCGGAGGCTTCCGCTCTGGTCCTCATGGCGCAGCTCGTGGCCAGGCGCACCGGATGGGTCCTGACCGATCATGCCCTCGACAAGACCGCAGACGGCGGAGCGACCTGGACTGGCGTCACCCCGCCCGGCGTGCAGCCAGTCCGGGTTCGAGGGGTGTTCTTCCTCGACCCCCGGGACGGGTGGGTCGTGGCCGCCCGCGCTGGCCATCCGGAACAGCTTCAGATCAGCACGACGGCCGACGGGGGAGCATCCTGGTCGACCTCGCCGCTCGGCCAGCCGGACGGCTACTTCGCCGACTCGGCCGCGCTGCCTGCTTACGTGGACTTCATCGATCCCCGCCACGGGTGGGTGGTTGCCATGTCCGGCGGCGGCGGCGGGTACGCGCCCGGCATTCTCCTGAAAACCTCGGACGGCGGCGCCACCTGGCAACGCTTGCCCGTGCCTACCGGCGGGCCGGTGGAGTTCATCAGCCCGAGCACCGGATGGCTCACCTCAGCAGGCCAACCAGGCACTCGGTTCAGCGAGAGCTTCTACGTCACCCGCGACGGCGGCCGGACCTGGCGCCCGGAAACCGTGACGCCACCAGCTGGGTTTCACCGCGATCAAGCCATCTATGCGGCCCCGGCGTTCACCACCCCGGCGCATGTACTGCTCGCGGCGTTCGACAACGGTGCCCGGTCGGCCGCGGGCTTCTACCGGACTCGCGACGGAGGAGCGACCTGGCACCTCGCCGCCATCGTGCCCGCTGGAAGGCCAGCAGGCGGCGACGTGGGCCCTGCTGCCGCAGTCGCCAGCGCCTCGCACTGGGTAGCGGTCTCCCTGCACGGAACAGCGTCACGAACGTCACCAGGTATGGGGCCACGAAAACCTTCGCCGCTGTCGGCCTGCCATCGGGAGGCATCGGTGACGCTTCAGTCACCGACGCGGGATCAATCTGGGCCATAGCCGACACATTCCAATGCTCGGGCTACAAGCAGCCCCATGGCCCTCGGGCTCCGGCGCACTAACCCGGCTGCCGCATGGCGGGTTTTGCCGACAGGGCGGCAGGCCAGGATGAACCGCATGCCTCCGCTCCCCGAAGGCCGTGTGGTGCCTGCAGATCCGCCCGGAGCCAACGACTATGACAGTTTCGCGGAAGCGTATGCGGCCGAGAACGAGGGAGCCTCCTGCATGCCTATTACGAGCGCCCCGCGATCCTGAACCTTGCCGGAGACGTGACCGGCCGGCGGATCCTCGACGCCGGCTGCGGTTCTGGCCCGCTCATGGCGGCACTGCGCGCCCGGAGCGCCGTCGTGACCGGCTTCGACGCCAGCGCCGGGATGCTGGAGCAGGCCCGGCGGCGGCTCGGGGACGGCGCGGACCTGCGGATGGCTGACCTGGGGAGCCCGCTGCCGTTCCCCGACGGCGCGTTCGACGATGGCATCGCGGCCCTGGTGCTGCACTACCTGGAGGACTGGGGACCGCCGCTCGCCGAGCTGCGGCGCGCGCTGAAACCCGGCGGCCGGCTGATCGTGGCCGTCGACCATCCCTTCGCCATCCACGGCATCCAGCGCGAGGCCGGGCAGAAGGCCGACTAGTTCGCGACCTTCAACTGGACCGAGGAATGGACGATGGGCGGCCAGACCGTCCCGATGAGCTTCTGGAACCGGCCGCTGCAGTCCTGCACGCTGACTAGGGCCCCCGCGGCCGCGCGCCCGGCGTCTTCATCCGGGTTTCACAGCGCGCGCGTCTCGCTATCACCGGACGGGAATTGAGTCGGTGTGGTGCTACCTGCAGGCAGCGTACGGCTACGAGGGGAAGCGGCCCGCTGGGGAACGACCCGGCAGGCAGCGGCGCCCGTGCGGACGTTTGCCTGGTGACCCGCGGGTTCGGCCGCCTGGGATGGCAGCTCACCGTCGCCTTCGTCGGCGTTGGCCTGGCCGCGGTAGTGGCCGCACTCGCTATTACCGGCCTGACCGTGTCCGGCTATGAGAACCAGATCCGCGCCCACCATCAAACGCAGGAGACCGACGCCGTGGCGGCCAGCGCGGCAGCCGTCTACGCCAGGTCGGACCGGGCGGCGATGATCGCCTCGGTCGTGGCGGCCTCGAGCCGGCTCGGCGCGGCGGCGCAGGTCCGCGATGATGCCGGCGATGTGCTCCGAACCTCGTCCGGGTTCACCAGCACGGAAGCGGAGAGGCGGTACCGGGCGCCGGTCGTCGTCGGCGGCCGCCAGGTGGCGCTGGTGGTATTGCGTTTCGGCGACCGCGGCCTGAGCGCCCTGCTCGCGAAGTTCAACGCCGAGCGATGGCGGGCCAGGATCGTCGGTGGCTGCGCGGGCGCGTTGCTGGCCCTGCTTGTCGCCTTGCTGCTGGCTCCCCGGATCACCAGCCCGCTGAACCGGCTGCTGCGGGTCGCACGGGCCAGGGCGGCAGGCTGCCTCGATGCCCGGGCCGGCGACGTCGGCGGTTTCCGCGATGTCCGCCAGCTCGCGGCAACCTTCGATCAGATGGCCGACGTGGCCGGCCGGCAGGAGCAGCTCCGCCGCAACCTCGTCGCCGATGTGGCCCACGAGCTGCGGACTCCGGTGGCCGTGATGCGGGCCGAGACGGAGGCGATACTGGACGGCATCACGACGATGGGCCCGGCGGACATCAGGTCGCTGCACGAGGAGATGCTGCGCCTCGGTCGGATGATCGAGGATCTGCAACAACTGGCCGCGGCTGAGGCCGCTGCCCTGAAGCTCACACTGGCCTCCTGTGACCTGGCCGATACGGCCAGGTCGGCGGTGCGCGGCCTGGACGGGATCTTCCGGAAGGCGAAGGTGAACCTGGAGCACCGGCTCGAGCCCACGCCCGCTCGCTGCGACCAGCTGCGCATGCAGGATGTGATCAGGAACCTGCTGATCAACGCCGCGAAGTACACCCAGGACGGCGGCACCGTGGTGATCGAGACCACGCCCGCCGGCAACCACGCCCTCCTGCGGGTTTCCGATACCGGAATTGGCATCCCCGCCGATGAGCTGCCCCGCGTCACCGAACGCTTCTACCGCGGCCGCCGCTCCAGCGGCGTCGGCGGCAGCGGCATCGGGCTAGCCGTCGTCGATGAACTCGTCCGTGCTCAGCGAGGTGCGCTGCAGATCGTCAGCGAGCCGGGCCAGGGAACTCAGGTCGCCATCATGCTTCCCGGCCCGGGCTGCGACGCGGCCGTCCGTGGCCGGCCGTATCGCGGGTACCGCCGCACGGAGGCGCCTTGTCCGTTAAAACGTCCGGGCCGGCCAGAGAGTTAACGCCGATGCCGGGCCGGGTGCGAGGGCGGCAGCGAGCGTGGGATAGATCGCCAGCACGCCTTGCAGGCCGGTGAGCGTGATCATGCGCATGAGGCGTGATGGCACCACCACGCGCATCTCGACGCCCTTCTCGTGTCCCATCCGGTGGGCAACGACCAGCTCACGCAGCCCTGAGGTGTCGCAGAACGTGGTCGGCGTCATGTCGAGGATCACCGCGCGGACGCCGGGCAGCAGTGCCGAGATGACGTGCTGGCGTACCGTGCCCGCGTTGGAGAAGACGGCTTCCTGAGGGAAGGTGACCACCTTGGCGGCCAGCCGGACAGCGGCCATGCTGTCTGCATCGTCCATCGTTCGCGTCCCCTGGATCGTCCGCCGCGACGCTCAAGTTCGCGCCCGCATGCTGGCCGACAGGTAACTTGCCTGGTTTGCGCGATCTAACCATCCACGGGCATGCATGACGGGAACGTCGGTGCTACGGGTGATTTATCCGCTAAGAGCGGGGAGCCCGAGCGACCGCGGAGCGCGGCCCGGTCGCCGGCTGGCGACCCCCGCCCGGGCCGCCGTGGGCGATACTGCATCCATGAGCGAGCGGAACGTGCTCGGCGGGGAGCTGGAACCCTGCGGAGATGACCCGGTGACCGGCTTCTACCGGGACGGCTGCTGCAACACCGGTCCTGAGGACCTGGGCAGCCACACGATCTGCGCGGTGGTGACGGCCAAGTTCCTTGAGCATCAGCGCCAGATCGGCAACGACCTGATCACCCCGATGCCGCGCTTCCGGTTCCCGGGCCTGACGCCGGGGGATCGCTGGTGCGTCACCGCGGCGAACTGGCTGCGCGCCTACCGGGACGGAGCGGCCGCGTACGTCGTCCTGGCCTCGACGCACGAACGCGCGCTCGACATCGTGCCGCTTGAGGCACTGCGCGAGCACGCGATCGACGTGCCGTCCAGCCCTGGCCCGCTCGGGGACTGACCGCGCCGGCCCCCGACGAACAGGCGGCCAGTCCCCCGGGCGAACGGGCTAGCTGTTAGCTAACGGAGTAGCCGGGGATGCCGGCCCGCGGGTGGACCGAATCCACGTGCAGCAGGGACTTGCCCGGGCAGCCCTGGGTCGCGAGGGGCACGAGCAGGGCGTGGGTCTGGCCGGGCGCGAAGACCTTCAGCTCCGACGCGTTGACCGGGTGCGAGCAGACGAGCCCGGCCTGGGTGACCGCGAGCACGACGTGGGCGGTCTCGCCGGGCGCCAGGGTGACCAGCAGCCGGCCGCCGCTGTGCGAGGCGGGCTTGCCGACCTGGTTGCCGTGAATGTCGATGGCCGAGACGCCCGGGTAACCGTACAGCGAGCAGAACGTGTGGCCGACGTTGCTGATCTCGAGCTGGTAGTAGACGTGCCCGGTGGCGCCGTCGCCCGGCTCGCCGTACCAGGCGCGGGTGTGGTTGGACGTGCAGGGCGCCGGCGCTACCGCGCGGACCGCCTGATGCGCCGCCGCCACCGGGTGCGCGGACGAGGCGAGAGCGGCGGTGGGCAGCAGCACAGCGGCGCCGGCCAGGCCGAAGCCGACGACGAGCCGCCGGCCGAGCCGGGTGGTGAGGTTCATGGTGGTAACTCCTTTGGTCGGGTCTGGCCCCGGTGGTACCCGTTCGCCTGATACATGAGACGGCGGTCCGCGCCAATCGGTTGGGCCGAGCCGCCGCCCGGTCCTCGCGCCGGTCCGCCGCCGCAGCCAAGGGCGGGTCGCTCTGGACTGCGCTGTGGGTGTAGGGATATATCTGGGTCATAGCCAAATGACGGACAGCGGCTCGCTGGCAATGGCAGGGAAAGGGCATGGCAGACTTCTCTGACCTGGAGTTCATGCAACGCGGCCGCCGCCTGGTCGTGGGTGTCGTCATGCTCCTGGTCGGCGGCGTGGTGGGGTTCGCCCTGCCGCACAGCAACGCCTCGCCGAGTTCTCAGAAGGGCTCGATCCTCTCGGTCGGCAACGCGACGACGAACGCGGGCATGACATTCGAGTTCCGGCCGGTCAAGGGGAAAACCGAGACTTTCCGCTGGCAGCCGGCCACGCCATGGCAGAAGACCCCGGCCAGCCACTGGAAATTCAAGGGCAAGCCGTGGTGCCTGGTCGCAGGGAACACGGCCGCAATGCCGGCCACGGTGGGAGTCGTCAATGTCGCCGGGACCGGCTCCGCGCCCGGCCGCTCCGTCGTCGTCTGGGTGGAGTGTTACGTCTGAACCAGCCCCCGCCGCGGGGCCGCTACCTTTACCAGGTAAAACGGGACCAAGCCGCGGCTCCGCCAGCCGCGGCGTCACGTCGCCGCGGGACAGGATTGGGGATGACCGGGTGAAGTACAAGCTCTCGAGGTTCGTGATCGGCCCGGCACTGCACCTGCTGGCGCGGACCGAGATCATCGGGGCCGAGCAGGTGCCCGCTTCAGGGGGCGCCATCCTGGCCTCCAATCACCTGTCGATCCTGGACTCCTTCTACCTGCCGCTGCTGCTGGACCGGCCGCTGACGTTCGCGGCCAAGTCCGAGTACTTCACCGGCAAGCGGCCGACCGACCGGATCATCGGCTCCTACCTGCGGGCGACCAAGCAGCTCTCGGTCGACCGGGCCGGTGCCCGGGCCGCCCAGGACATGCTCGAGGCCGCGCTCGGCCTGCTCAATGCCGGTGCCCTGTTCGGCATCTACCCGGAGGGCACCCGCTCGCCCGACGGCCGCCTGTACCGGGGCCGGACCGGGATCGGCTGGCTGGCCCTGCACGCGAAGGTGCCGGTGATCCCGGTCGCGATGTTCGGCACCGAACGGATGCTGCCGCCGGGCCAGCGCTTGCCGCGGCCGGGACATGTCCACATCAGGGTGGGCCAGCCGCTGTTGTTCGACGAGTTCTTCGACAAGGCCGCCGGGGCCAGGCAGCGGCGGGCCGTGACCGACCGGGTGATGACGGCGATCGGCGAGCTATCCGGTCAGGAGTACGTGCCCATGTACGCGTCGGTGCGCAAGGAGCAACTGGCCGCTGCGGCCGGCGAGGCGACCGGGGACTCGGCCGACCGGGACCCGGTGAGCTAGGCCGACTCGCCTTCCGGGCTCCAGGTGTAGACCGGCCCCGAACCCGAGTCGCCGCCCGGCCGCCCGTCGCCCTGTGCGTCCGGCTCGGCCCGATACCACGGCTCGGCCCGATACCACGGCTCGGCGTCGAAGATCGAGCGCGGCGCCGACGAGCGAGGTACGAGCCCGGCTGGACGGCCGGGATCGGAGTCGGGATCAGGACCGGGACCAGCGCCCGGCTGGGCAACTGGTGCGGGTCCGGACAGCGCGCCAGCGG
>JBPCKO010000172.1:0-3786 GCA_051004215.1 Streptosporangiaceae bacterium
CTCCATTTCCGGCCGAAATCCGTCCGCCCGAGACAGCGCGGCGACCCCCCGGACCGCCGGGGCGGCCTGGTCGAGCAGCCCCGCCCAGGCCGCCCCGGCTCGCCTGACCGACTCAGTCAGCTCCGGCCAGCGGTCGGCCGTGGTGGTGTTCGGGCTGGGATACAGATCTCGGGTCTGCGGCCGCACGGCCAGGCCGTGCAGGACCGCCAGCGCCTGGCCGGCCCAGCGCGCGGTCGGCGGGGTGACCGGGACGGTCGCGAGCGGTTCGCCGTCGGCCCAGTGGTGGACACGGACGGGCGCCCTGGTGAGTGCCGGGTCGCGGCGGGGCACCCAGGCCAGGCAGCCGCCGGTGGCCGGTTCGGGCACCAGCCGGGGCGCGGCGACGCCGGCGGCGATGGCCCGCAGCTCGAACGGCCACGAATGGGCGAGCCAGTCCGGCCAGCGCGGGTCGTCCCAGGGGTTGCGGATCTCCTTGACCGCGTACGGCCGGCCGCCGGCCTCCAGCCGGAACACCCGGTTCGACCAGGCCCGGCCGACCGCGGTCCAGCCGGTCACGGGTCCGGCCAGCCCGAACGCCGCGGTTACGGCGGCCGGGTCTGGGTCATCGCTCGCTTGGCCGGTGGCACCCTGGTCGTGGTCGTCGCTGCCCCGCCCGCTGGCGCCCTCGTCGAGGTTGGCGTCGGGTGCTGGCACGAACACCGAGCCTACGCACAGGCGCCTGGGCCTTCGGCCGCGAGCGGGCTGATCAGCGCTGAAGGACGCTCGATCCGTCGCGGTGCCGCGTTCGGGCTCACGGCCCCTGGCTGGAGGCCACGATCACCGATATCGCGAACGCGGCGTAGGCCGCGATGATCAGCATCCCGGCCCTCCTCCCGATGCCGCGGTGCCAGTACGCCGCGGTCAGCACGGCCGCGCTGAGCAGGACGTACCACAGTGTGATCAGCAGGGTCTGGCCCGACGGCCGGCCGAGGCCCAGGATCGCCGCGGGCAGCAGCAGGCCGGCCACGACGTTGAGCGTGTTGCTGTTGAGCGCCGTGCTCAACGTCGCCGCGCCGCGGCCGCGCGCGGCCAGGTAGACCGCGGCGACGGCGTTGGGCAGGCTCGTCACGGCGGCGAGCACGAGCCCGCCGACCACGATCTCGGGCACCGCCCAGGCGGTGCCGAGCGATACGGCGGCCCGTTCCATCGCGACGCTGGCCGCGACCACGACGATGAGCGCGACGCCGGCCAGCACCGCGTCGGGCCAGCGGCCGCGAGCCGGCCGGATGGCGTCCTCGAGTTCAACTTCCTCCTCCGAGATCGCCGATCGCAGCCACCCGGCCAGCCGGGCCGGAACGGGCAGCCGGTCCAGGCCGCGGCCTTCGGTGCTGAGCAGCGCCACGTAGCTGCCGAGGACGGCGAGGGCGAGCACCAGGCCCGCGGCGGCGGGCAGCACGCCCGGCACGACCAGCACGCTCACGACCGCCACCCACATGGCCACGGCCCCGCCGAGCAGCACCACCTTGCGGTGCAGCCCGATCCGCCCCGCGACGACTGCGCCCAGGCCGAGCAGGGCGGCCAGGTTGAACACGTTGGAGCCCAAGATCACCCCGGCGCCGACCCGCTGCTGATGCTGCGCGACGGCGGTCACCGCCGCGGTGATCTCCGGCGCGTCGGCCGCGAGCGCGGCCACGATCCCGAGCAGGGCCTCGGAGAAGCCCAGCCGCTCGCCGACCCGCTCCAGCCGGGTCACCAGGACCAGGCTGGTCAGCAGGCTGACGGCCGTGCCGGCCAGGAAGACCGGAATGGCCAGCGCGGTCGTCATCGAGGAATGGCCACCTTCAGGTCGTTCGGGCTTCAGAGCATCGCTAGCTGGCCATCTGCCCATACAGCGCGACAAACGCAGCAGGCGCCTCTAGGCTCGCACCAGGTGAGCCGGGAAGCCTGGTCGGCAGTACCTACCGTGCTGCCTTCATCTACCGGGAGCCGCTGCCTGTGACTCAGCAAGCCGGGCCCCAGCCCGCGTCTGACCTTAGCGTGCGCCTGGCGGCCGGCCTGATCGGAATTGGCTTCCTGGCCGCCGCTTGCGCCAGCGCGGCGCCCCATCCGGTGGTCACGGCGGCGGCGAGAAGCTCCCTGCCGGGCACCGGCTGCAGCCAGACCTACCAGCAGTGGCGGCAAGGCCCGGTACGAGCCGCCGCAGTCAGGCTCGAGGCCGAGATAACGTCGACCCGCGCGGCCGGGCGGTCAGGCAACGCGGCCGCGCTCAGGACCGCGATGCACCCGGTGGCCAGCACGGCTCTCGCGCTGGCCACGTACCCGATGCCGCGCTGCGCCGACACCCGGGGCAGCTACGCGGCCATGCCGAGCGCGGTCTACCTGGCCGGCCACCAGGCCAGGGCCGCGACGGGCCTGGCCGGCCTGCTCAAGGCGGCCGCGACGCTGCGGCAGGCGGTCGCGATCGAGCGGCAGCTGACCGCCGAGATCACCGCCGTGCTCGGCGTGACCCGGTGCCCGGCCACGAACCCGGGCGACCCGCCCCAGCCGCGCTGGCCCCCGTGCTGACTGGCCAGGCTCGTCGACGATCACGCCGCCTAGAGCGGGTCGTCCCTGAGCCTGGTCGTCTCGACGTCGAGGTCGTGCTGCAGCATCCGGCGGGTGGGGTCGCCGATCTCCCCGCTGGCGAACAGCCGGCCCAGCTCGATGTTCTCGGCCGCCACCAGATCGCGGCCAAGCTGGCGGTCGGTCATGCCGTCCGATCCGGCCGGCGGGCGGTCGTCCAGGCGGGCCCGAGCCCGTCCGAGACGTGATTCCGCCCGGGCTCTGGCTCGGTCGATGACGTCGTCGGGGGCGGCGCCGTCGGCGGCCACTTCCTCCAGCCTGGCCAGCGCGACCTCGGCGAGACGCACCCTGGCGACCGTCTCCTCGGGCCCGGGTCCTGGCGTGGCGGCGAACCCGGCGAAGCGGGCCAGGGGGGCCAGGGTCAGCCCCTGCACGATGAGCGAGATGACGATCACGGCCGCGGTCACGACCAGGATCAGGTCGCGATGGGGAAGCGGCGACCCGTCAGTGGCCGTCAGCGGTATCGACAAGGCCGCGGCCAGCGGAACCACGCCCCTGGTACCTGACCAGGTGACGACCGCCGGGACCGACCAGTCGGGGCGCCGCCGGCCACGCCGCCGCTGGCTCAGCGCCGACAGCGGGAACACCCAGGCGATCCGCGTCACCAGCAGGGTGCCGCTGACGGCCAGCGCGATGGCCAGCCAGGGCCCGGACTGCGACAGCGCCCTGATCAGGGCGGGAAGCTCCAGCCCGATCAGGGCGAAGACGACGCTCTCGAGCAGGAAGATGACGGTCTGATAGAACGCGTGCACCTGCAGGCGGGTGGCCGCGGTCGTGATCGCGGGCCGCCGGGTACCGATCACGAGCCCGGCCACGATCACCGTCATGACCGGCGACACGTGCGCGACCGAGCCGAGCACGTAGGCGGCGTAAGGGGTCACGAGGGCGATCACGGTATCCAGCACCGGGTCGGTCACCCGCCTGCGCACCGCGATCACGCCCGCCGCAACCACGGTTCCGACCACCGCGCCGCCCCCGGCCAGGAGCACGAACTGGCCCGCCGCCTTCAGCAGCGTGACCGGCCAGGACCCGCTCGAGACCCCGCCGGCCGCGATCGCGACAGCGATCTGGAACAGCACCAGGCTGGTCGCGTCGTTAAACAGGCTCTCGCCCTGGACGAGGGCCTGGATCCTGGGTGGCAGCGACAGCCGCCGGCCAAGCGCGCTGACCGCGACCGGATCGGTG
>JBPCKO010000173.1:0-5717 GCA_051004215.1 Streptosporangiaceae bacterium
GCTTGATTCAGGTTAACTCGATGAGGCTCTGACCGGAGAGGCAGCACGAAGGCCATCTGCCAGCGGAAACGCGATCACGCTTGGCAAGGACGCCAGCGCCACCGGACCGACCGGGAATCGAGGCTAAGCGGTTCCGGCCAGGATGCTCGTCCAGGGGGGCGCACCATGGTGGCTAGGTTCATCCGCTCCGGGATCTTCGGGCTGCCCCAGTCCCGGCCGCTCGCGAACGTCCAGTCCAAGGTCACGATCAGGCGTACCGCACCGGCGGCCCGGGCCCGCTCCACCCGCGCCTCCATCTCCGCACGCCCGCCGATCCAGTACATCTGGAAGAACGTCTTCGGGTTAGCCGCGAGTACCACCTCCTCGACCGGCTTGCTGCCGAATGAGCTCAGCCCCGTCACCGTGCCGCGGTTCGCCGCCGCGCGGGCGACCGCCACCTCGCCGTCGGAATGCACGGCTTGCACGCCGGTTGGGGAGATGATCGCCGGCAGCGACACGGGCTGGCCCATCACCGTCGTGGACATATCACGATCCTTGGGTAGCCCGGCCACATGCGGCGAAAACCCCAACTCGCTGAACGCCTCTACGTTGTCCCGGACCGTCACGCCCTTCTCCGGCCGGGCGAGCACCGCCAAGTACACGGACTTCGGCAGCCGTCTGCGGGCCCGCCGCTCCGCCTCCGCCACCGTCTCGAACCACCCGTTGCTCATCGCTGCTCTGCGTTCCCGTCGTTTGACCGTGCGGCCGCCCTGCCGGGAGGCCTACTTGGTGGTGGCGCCGGCGTCCACCGGCGGCGTCACCCCGGTGATGTACCGGGCTTCGTCGGAGGCGAGGAACAGTACGACGTTGCTGACATCTACCGGCTCCACCCACGGGATGAGCAGAGCGTCCAGCCCGCGCATCACGTCGGCCGCTTCGTCGGCCGTGGGCTGGTCCAGGTCCGGGCGGAACAGCCGGTAGGTCGACAAGCTCGACGATCTCATCGCCTGGCAGGTCGGCGAGACCCGGCACACCATCCCCGCCCCGCGAGCACAACCAGGACGCGGGCAGCTGGGAACTCGCCCTGCCCTGCCTCACAGCCGGCGCCGCAACCAGGCCCGTTCCCGTCCTGCGCGTGCATCGGACCACCTACTGCTACTGCGGGGACGCTGACCCGCAGGCGCCGGGCGGGATGGCCGCGATCTACCGCGCCAAGGGGCTCCACTGGCTGGTGCTCACCCAATGGGTCGCGCACCTGCGCAAGCTCGCCGAGACTCTGCGGGAAGCCGGTCATGACCCGGTCGTGTTGCGCGGCGGCATGGGCGCCCGCAGCCGCGACGCTGCCATAGCCCGCCTGACACCCCAGCCAGGTGGGCCGCCGCTTCTCGTCGTGGCCACGGGGCCATACGCCGCGGAGGGCTTCGACTGCCCGGCGCTCGACACCCTGTTCCTCGCCGCCCCGGTCAGATGGAAAGGCCGTCTCGTCCAGTACGTGGGACGGGTCATGCGCCCCTACCCTGGCAAGGAAACCGCGGAGGTCCACGACTACCACGACGCTGGCACAGGCGTGCTCGCCGCGACTCTGGCCGGCCGCGCCCCCGCCTATACCAGCCTCGGCTTCCCCGATCCCCGCCGGATCACCCCCACCCCGAGCACCAGCTTCGCTGCGGCGGAAGGTCCGCAGCGTGCGCCAGCCGAAGCCGCCATGCCGCCCGAAGACACCACCCCCGGACATGACCGATAGGTTATAATCCGAGCATGACGTGGGAGGCAAGCCTCCATCCCGAGGTCGAGGCGTGGTACCTCGCGGTCTGCAAGAGCGACCCGGAGACCGCCGATTTGATCGAGGACGCTATCGACCAGCTCGCCGCCGAAGGCCCCGCCTTACGGCGGCCGCTCGCTGACCGGGTCAAGGGCAGCCGGTACCACAACATGAAGGAGCTGCGGCCGCCATCGTCTGGCGCTAGCGAGATCAGGCTACTGTTCGCGTTCGACCCCAGGCGCGAGGCGATCTTCCTGGTCGCGGGCGACAAGGCAGGAGACTGGGAAGGCTGGTACCGCGAGGCCATCCCGCTGGCGGATGAGAGGTTCGCCCAGCACCTAGCCGAGCTGGAAGAAGAAGACGAAGAAGAAGAGGCGAAGAAGCGATGAGCAGCGGCTACGCCAAGTGGAGCGACGTTAGGGCCAGGGGCCGCGCGGCTGACCCGCGGACCAGCGAAGAGCAGTCCGCGGGCAAGGCCACAGCCCGCGAGCGCCGGGAAGCATACGTGCGCGGGCACCAGCTGGCCGAGATGCGCACCGCGGCCGGGCTGACCCAGGCAGAGCTGGCCGAGGCCCTCGGCGTGTCCCAGGCCCGCGTCTCCAAGATCGAGCACGGCGAAATCTCCGGCATCGACATCATCCGCGCCTACGTCGCCGCGCTCGGCGGAACCATCGACATGGTCGCCCGGATCGGCGACCGAACCTGGAAGGTGGCCTGACCCTGGCCAGCCCGGCACCGGCATGCTGCACAGGTAAGCGAACGGCAACCATCCGGCGCGCAGGCGCCGGTTACCGCAACCCGCGCGTTCCCGACCGAGCGTCACCGACACTGAGCCCGGCCCGGTCGAAGCGGGCGATCAGGCTGGGCTTGCGCTGGAGTTCCTCGCGCAGGGCCGCGATGCGCCTCTCGAACTCGCCGGCCTGGCCGTTGCGCCGGGCGAGTTCCCGCAAGTCCGCCAGCAAGGCAACAGCCTGGTCGTACCGGGCCGGCACCTTGGTGCCGATCAGCTTCCCGGCCTCGGCCAGGCGGTCTCCGGGTTCTTGGCCAGTTCATCCAGGCGCCGCTGCCGGGCCGCTTCGCGTTGCTGTTGCCGCAGGACTTCACGGGCGGCGGCCTCAGCCTCGGCTCGCCGGCAGCGCTCCGCGCGCAGTTCCGCAGCCGCCTCCAGCAGCCCGGCCACGGTCCGCCTGGGCCGGGCGCCCCGCCCCTCATCGGGATCGCCCCGCAGGCCGCGCAGCAGCTCCATACGGGCCCGAGTCGCCTGGTCGCGGACGACCAGCAGGAGGAGCCGGTCCTTTTCCCTGCCGGGAAGCCCGCCGATGTGGGCGGCCAGCGCGCCCGGATTCTTCTTCACCTCGGGCAGTTCCGGGCTGGCCTGCGCTGCAGCCGTGAGCAGATCGGGATCGAGGCGGAGGAAATCGGCCAGGGCGCGCTGCGGGGCGGTCAGCGATCTCAGTCCGGCTGGCACCGGCGGCTCCACCGCATCCTCATCCTCGTCTCCGAACGCGTCCTCGTCGCCCTGCCACCGGCCGTGAGCCGACAGCCACGCCAGGTACAGCGCCCTCAGGTCACCGGCGGCGAGTTCGGAGCGGACGCCGACGATGGCTGACAGCGATTCCTCGGCACCCTCCACCCACTCGCCCGAATCGTCCTCGCTGGTCAGGTCGAGAATCACCGATTCTGGGCTGGCCGTAACGCCTACATGGCCGTCGACGCTGTATTGCTCGGCGATCTTCGGACTGAGCAGGGTACGCGGCAGCCGGAGCATGATCTGGTGAGTGCCCCAGTTCGCCAGATACAGATGCGCGTCGTAGTAACGCCGCATCATCAGGCGCGGATCACCCCTGAAGTCCCCCATTGGTACTCGTTGGTGAAGCCGGTGTTGGCGGCCGCCGGCCCGGTGATCGCCTCGCTCACCGGTGACTTCTTCCCGTCTGAGGAAAGGTCCCGCATCTATGGCTTCATCCTGACCGGGGAGCTGATCGGCTCTGGCGCGGGGCTACTGGTCGCGGGCAACCTGGGCGCCGCCATCGGCTGGCGCCGCTTACTTCTTCCTGACCATTCCCGCCCTGGCACTGGCCTACGCGCTGCACCGACTGCTGCCCGAGCCCGCGCGGGGCGGCCAGAGCCGGCTCCGGCCAGGCGCCACCCGGCTGGAGCCGCCCGACGGCGGCGGCGCCGATGCTGGCCTGGCGGCCGCGCCGCCGGCGGCCGGTGAACCGTCTGCTAACGAGGCCGGATCCAGGGCCTCGCCGCCGGCCGTCCGGGGACTCAGGCGCCGGGTCAGGGAGCAAGCCGATCTGCGGCCCGATCCCCGGCTGGTCCTGACTCGTGATCCCGCGGCCACGACCTCCTGGCAGGCGACCCGTTATGTGCTGCGGGTCCGCAGCAACCGGCTGCTCATTGCTTCATCGGCCCTGGGATATTTCTTCCTGGCCGGCCTGCGCACCTTCGCCGTCCTCTTCACCCGGGGTCACTTCTCGGTCGGCCAGGTCGTCGCCAGCGTGCTCCTGGCCGTGATCGGCGCCGGCGCGGCGATCGGTACCCTGCTCGGCGGCCGCATCTGCGACCGGCTGATCGGCCGGGGACGGATCGACGCCCGGCTGCTGGTCGCCGGCGTCTCGCTGATCGCGACGGCCGTCCTGTTCGTGCCGGGGATCCTCACCAGCCGCCTGGTCGTGGCCCTGCCCGTCCTGGTAGTCGCCGCCGTGTTCCTCGCCGCTCCCAACCCGGCCCTCGACGCCGCTCGCCTCGACGTGATGCCATCGCGCCTGTGGGGTCGGGCCGAGGCTGTTCGCACCTGCGTCCGCAACGTGCTGGAGGGCTTCGCTCCCCTGCTGTTCGGCTACGTCAGCGAGCTCCTGGGCGGCGGTAAGTCGCCGGGCATCGGCGCCGGCGTCAATAGCGCCGGCTCCCGGGTCAGCCCGCAGAACACTGACGGCATCGGCCTGACCTTCCTCATCATGCTCGCCCCCTGGCGGCCAGCGGCATCCTGCTGCTCTTCGGCCGGCGGACCTATCTGCGCGACGTCCTCACCGCCGGCGAATCTGATCGCCGGCTAGCGGCAACGGCTGAGGACAATGAGCAGCCGGCCTGACTTAGCCGGTCACGGCCCGCGCACCTAGCCGGCGGCCCGGCGGCTGTCGGGGCGGGGTGAATATACAGGTCGCTGTGCCGCTGCCGGGTCAGGGCGGGGTCGTGGTCATCGCGGCGGGGGAGCTCGTAGCGCACGGGGCGCTGGTGGTCGACGTACTGCCGGGTGCCGTTGTAGACGCGGTTGAATTTCCAGAGCATGCGCAGGAAGTTCGTCTGCCCGTGCGCCAGCAGCCGTCCGGCGATCCCGGCGGCCTGAGCCAGCCCCGCGACGCCGAGGTGCTTGCGATTGATCACCGCTGCGTCCGGACCAGCTCGGAGTGGAACCGCCGTCGAGTGGTACCGCTTTACGTGCCCGCAGTGCCTGGCCCAATGGGTCGCGCACTACGAGGTGCGCCGCTACCCCGATGACGCCGGCCAGTCCCGGTCCTTCTACCGCTGCCACGGACTGCCCTGCGAGGCGCCTGGCCGCGCGGGAACTGCCTGCCCCATCTGCCACCACGCCCCGGTACAGGCCGAACTACTCGACCTCCCGGCAACCGACACCGTCCCTGAATCACCCGCCTTGAGCCGCCCCGGGCAGCCCGCCGTCCGGCGCAGTCACGGGCCTGTGGCCCGATTGAGGCAGCTCAGGTTCAAGGCGATTGTCAGCCTCGACAGCGGCGGGCAGCAACTGCCCGCGACACAGTATCTGAGCGAAACCCACTCCCTCATGGCCCACGCGTCGCGGCCGGACCTGCCCGGCTCGGACAGGTACTGAACCACCCCGAGTTTCGTGCGCACTTCCTTCTTTGGGAAGGAAGATGTCACGATGCCAGCCAAGTACGACCAGGAGACGAAGGCGAAGGCGATCCGGCTGTTCCGGGATCATGCCGGGGACTAT
>JBPCKO010000174.1:0-17512 GCA_051004215.1 Streptosporangiaceae bacterium
ACACCCAACCAGGATATTGTGGGCTTGTCGTGTGGCCCCGGGCGGGGGGTCTGGTAGCCCCAGCCGCCGGTCCAGGGCTGGTTGCCGGTCCAGGGCTGGTTGCCGGTCCAGGGCTGGTTGCCGGTCCAGGGCTGGTTGCCGGTCGGGGATGAGGTGGGGTTGTTCTGCTGTGACATCGGGCTGGCCTCCTCGTCGCCTCAGTGCGACCGGTTCTCGAGCGAGCTGAACAGCTCGCCGGCGATGGACTGGGCGGCGCCGTCCTCGGGGATCAGCAGCCAGGCCAGGATGTAGACCGGGATCGCGGCGCCGCCCAGGAAGGCGAGCAGCACGAAGCCGATCCTGACCAGGTTGATGTCCGCGCCCAGGTACCTGGCCAGGCCGGCCGCGACCCCGCCCAGCAGGCGCCCCTGGACCGGCCTGCGCAGCTCATTCAGGTTGCCGAACAGGCCGGACGGGCCTGGCGTCCAGCCCGGCCCGGCCCCCTGGCCGGTGCTGGGTCCGCTCGCCGCACCCGCCTCGGTGCCGCCGTTCTCGTTGTCCGTGCTGTGCTCTGGGTTCTGAGCTGTCGTGTTCATGACTCCAGCTTGCGTCCGCAGTCGCCGGTCCACTATCGGGAAGATCCCTGACCCGACCCTGATCACTCAGGCGGCGGTTCAGGGGGCCGCCGGATAGCAGCATGCGCGTAGTCACGCCATCATGGAGTGGTGGACGGATTCGATGAGGCGCACCGGCCGACGGTGCCGCTGGGCAAACAGGGCCGGACCAGCCAGGACGCGCAGCCTGGCGGCCCCGGCGGCGCTAGCCCGGCCGACGGGCGGACCAGGGAACTTCCCCCGGAGCACCCTGGGGGTCCGTGGCCGCCGCCGCCGGCCTCCGACGGCAATGGCTGGGCCGGGTCGCCGCTCCCCGGCCGGGAGAACCTGGATCGCTGGCTAGGCCGCGGCTGGGAGCACGGCTGGGGGTACGGCTGGCGCGGCGGCCAGAACGGCGAGGTCGGCCGGGAAGGCGGCCCGGTCAGCCCGCCGCCTGGACCGGGGCGCCTGGGCTGGCAGCGCGGCGGCCAGTTGCGCCGCCAGCAAGATGGCCGTCTGGCCGGCGGTGTCGCCGCCGGGATCTCGGCCCGCACCGGCATCGGAGTCACCCTGATCAGGGCCGTGTTCGTGGTCAGCTCGGTGGCGGGCGGCTTCGGCATCGCCATCTACGTGCTGGCCTGGTTGTTTATCCCGGCCGCGGGCGAAGACGGCAACATTGCCAGCCGGGCCCTGGCCGACAAGCGCGGCATCGCGCTAGCGGCCGGGGCCGCCTCGCTGCTCGCGGTCCTGCTGCTGATCGCCTCGCTGCTGAATATCGGCTGGCTGGGCTCGTTGTCCTGGCCCCCGGTCGTGTCGCTGGCCGGACTCGTCCTGATCTGGCGGAACGGCTCGCCCGGCGAAACCGAGCGCCTCCAGCGGATCGCCGACTCGCTGGCCGGCGCGGCCGAAGGCGGCGGCGGGAAGCGGCTGAAGCTGCGGGTGGCGGTGGCCGTGGTGCTGATCATCGCCGGCGTCGGGCTGCTCATGCCCGGGCACGTGACCGGGGCGCTGCTGTGGCCGCTGACCGGTGTGGTCCTGCTGCTGGCAGCGATCGTGGCGCTGCTCGGCCCATGGTGGCTGAGCATCCTCCGCGACAACATGGCCGAGCGGCAGGCCAGGATCAGGGCCGAGGAACGCACCGAGGTCGCGACCCGGGTCCATGACTCGGTGCTGCAGACGCTGGCGCTGATCCAGCGCCGGGCCGACGACCCGCAGCAGGTGATCAGCCTGGCCAGGGCGCAGGAACGCGAGCTGCGGTCCTGGCTGTTCGACGGCCGGGCGCCCGGCTCGCTGGACGGCCGGGCCAGCACGGTCGCCGACGGCGTGCGGGTGATCCAGCAGGAGGTCGAGGCGCAGCACGGGATCGTGGTCGAGGCGATCAGCGTCGGCGATTGCCCGCTGGATGACAGCCTCGGCGCGCTGCTGGCCGCGGCCCGCGAGGCCACCGTGAACGCGGCCAAGTGGTCGGGCGCGGGCACCGTGTCGCTGTTCGCCGAGGTCGAGCCGGACACCGTGTCGGTGTTCGTGCGGGACCGCGGCCGCGGGTTCGATCCCGCGTCGGTGCCGGCCGACCGCAAGGGCGTGGCCGAGTCGATCAGGGCGCGCATGGCGCGCCGCGGGGGCACCGCGACGATCCGGAGCAGCCCGGGCGAGGGCACCGAGGTGGCCCTGGCCATGCCGAGGACGGCCACGGCCGGCTCGGCGGGACGACCCCCCGCACCCCCGGGCGCGGACGAGCGCGAGCCGAGTCCGGCCGCATGAGCGAGCGGGCGGGCCCGGCATGAGCGGCAGCGGGAAGGCGAGCGCGGCCGGCCGGGACCGGCCGCGGGTGTTCATCGTCGACGACCACGGGCTGTTCCGCTCGGGCGTCCGGTCCGAGCTGGGCACCGAGGTGGAGGTCATCGGCGAGGCCGACGACGTGCAGCCAGCCATCGCCGGCATCGGGCAATGCGAGCCCGACGTGGTGCTGCTGGACGTGCACATGCCGGGCGGCGGCGGCCAGGACGTCGTCTCGGCTATCACCGCCAGCCATCCCGACGTGCGGTTCCTGGCTCTGAGCGCGTCCGACGCGCCGGAGGACGTGATCGCCGTGATCAGGTCGGGCGCACGCGGTTACGTGACCAAGACGATCTCCGGGCCCGACCTCGTCGATGCGATCAGGCGGGTCGCGGCCGGCGACGCCGTGTTCTCGCCCCGGCTGGCCGGGTTCGTGCTGGACGCGTTCGCCGCGGCGCCGGCCGAACTACAGGTCCGGCCGGCTTTCGACGCCGAACTCGACCAGCTCACCCCGCGCGAGCGCGACGTGCTGCGGCTGATCGCCCGCGGCTACACCTACAAGGAGATCGGGCGCGAACTGTTCATCTCGGCCAAGACGGTCGAGAGTCACGTCTCGTCGGTGCTGCGTAAGCTACAGCTCTCCACCCGCCATCAGCTGACCAGGTGGGCGGCCGAGCGCCGCCTGACCTAGCCGGCCTCCGGCGGCCTCGACCGACCAGGCAGGGGAGCAGCGATGGCCGAGCCGGGTACCGATCTGTGCGAGAACGACGCCGTCACGCTGGCCGGGCTGCTGCGGGCCAGGAAGGTCTCGGCCCGCGAGGTGACCGCCGCCCACATCGCCCGGATCGAGGCCGCGGACCAGGTTGTCAACGCGGTCGTGACACCGACCTTTGAGCAGGCGATGGACAAGGCCGCGGCGGCCGACGAGGCGCTCGCGGCCGGCCGCCCGCCCGGCCTCCTGCACGGGCTGCCGGTCGCGCATAAGGACCTGGTGGAGACGGCCGGGGTGCGGACGACGTTCGGCTCGCCGCTGTTCGCCGGGCACGTCCCTGACTTCGACGCGCTGATCGTGAGCCGGATGGCCGGGGCCGGGGCGATCAGCCTGGGCAAGACCAACACCCCGGAGTTCGGGGCCGGCTCGCACACGGTGAACAAGGTGTTCGGCGCGACCAGGAACCCCTACGACCCCGGCCGCAGCGCGGGCGGCAGCAGCGGCGGTGCCGCCGCCGCCCTGGCCGCCCGGATGGTCGCGCTGGCCGACGGCAGCGACCTCGGCGGCTCGCTGCGGAACCCGGCGAGCTTCTGCAACGTGGTCGGCCTGCGCCCGTCTCCCGGCCGGGTCCCGTCTTGGCCGGTCTCCGACGTCGCCGACTGGATGAGCGTGGAGGGCCCGATGGGCCGCAGCGTCGCCGATGTCTCGCTGCTGCTGGCCGTGATCAGCGGACCCGACCCCCGCGTCCCGCTCGCCCTGGATGCGCCGCCGCCTGCCCTGTCCGGCCCGCAGGACATCGCCGCCCTGCTCGAGACCGACCTGCGCGGCCTGCGGGTGGGCTGGAGCCCGGATCTCGGGCTGCCCGTCGGCCAGGACGTCAGGGCCGTGCTCGGGCCGGCCCGCGAGGTACTGGCCGGCTTGGGCTGCGAGGTAACCGACACCGCGCCCGACCTGTCCGGGGCCGACGAGGGGTTCCGCACCTGGCGGGCGCTGCGCTACGCGACGGCGTTCGGCCCGCTGCTCGAGCGGCACCCGGAGGGCCTCGGCCCGAACGTGGCCTGGAACGTCCGGCGGGGGCTGGAGCTAACCGCGGCCGACCTGAGCCGGGCGACCCAGCTGCTGGCCAGCCTGGCCGCGCGGATCAGCGACTATTTCGCCCGGGTCGACGTGCTGGCCTGCCCGGCGACCCAAGTCGCGGCGTTCGAGGTGGACCTCGACTGGGTGCACGAGATCGACGGCGTGCCCCTCCACACCTACCTGGACTGGATGGCCTCGGCCTACCGGATCTCAGCGACCGGCCTGCCCGCCCTGTCGGTGCCGGCCGGCTTCACGCCGGCCGGCCTGCCGGTCGGGCTGCAGCTCGTCGGGCGGCGCCGGGCGGACTGGCCCCTGCTCCAGCTTGCGCACGGGTTCGAGATGGCCACCGGCTACGGCCGGACGCCGCCCGCGATCCCGGCGGCCTAGGACCGCTGCCCGAGCCGGCGCCGCATCAGGGTCGGCAGGGCTGCCGGGCCGGTGACCGGGCTGAACCGCGACGACTCGTCGTTCAGCGCGTGATACTCGGTGTCGGACAGCTCGATGTCGGCCGCCGCGACGTTGCTCTCCAGCTGGGCGACGGTGGACGCGCCCGGTATCGCGACCACGACCGGGTCCCTGATCAGCCAGGCGAGCGCGATCTGGGCCGGGGTGGCCGAGTGGGCCTGGGCGATCTCGCGCAGCAGCGTGATCAGGCCGGCCGCGCGGTCCAGGTTCTCCGGCAGGAACAGCGCGCTGTTGGCCCTGACCCGGTTGGCGGGCCGGTTGCTCGCGTCGTACCGGCCGGTGAGCAGGCCCTGGGCCAGCGGGCTGTAGGCGATGATCACCCGGTGGTGGACGTGCGCGTACGGGACCAGGTCCCGCTCGGGCCGGCGGTCGGCCAGGCTGTAACGCACCTGGTTGGTCAGCACCCGGCTGCCGAGCGCGGCCTCGGCCGCTATCCAGCGCTTGAGCGAGTAGTTGCTGACCCCGACCTCGTCGACCAGGCCGGTGCGTTGCAGCGACCGCATGCCGCGCATGATCGTGCCGTCCCTGACCGCCGGATTCGGCTGGTGCACCTGGTACAGATCGAGCTTGCGCGCCCCGAGGCGGCTGGCGCTGGCGACCCCGCGCTGCTCGACCACCGGGGCGACCGGCATCACCGGGAGGATCTTGGTGGCCAGGAAGACCGACGGCAGGTCGTCGCCGAGAGCCTCGCCCAGGATGCGCTCGCTGCGCCCGAACCCGTAGATCTCCGCCGTGTCGAAGAGCGTGACGCCGAGCTCGAGCGCGCGGCGCACGATGGCCTTTGCCTCCGAGCCCGCGTAGGACTCTCCGTAGCCCCATTCCCGCGAGCCGAACTGCCAGGTACCGAGTCCGATCTTGGAAATCTTCTTAGCTGTGTCGATGTCCAGATAGCGCATGAACCCTAGTCTCCCCCGTCCGGGCGCCGCGTGAACGGCGGTGGGACGGCTAGCTGGCCGGGCTGGCCGCCCGCCCGCTCTTGACGTTAGGGCCGAAGGTTGTCACCTTGTGTTCGGTTGCTCTTTAGCTGTCCGCCTTCGCGCAGGACATCCCCCACTGGAGGCATGAATGTTCGTCAGGACCAGGCGAGGCCGCCTCGCCGCGGCCGCCTCGGCGATCGCGCTGCTCGGGGCCGCGTCCAGCGGGCTCGCCATCACGGGCGCCGCGGCGGCCGGAACGCGGCCCTCGGACCACCATTTCGGCGTTCGTCTCGACCGCGTGTTCATCATCATGCTGGAGAACCATTCGCAGCAGAGCGTGGTCGGCGACCCGAACGCCCCGTACATCACCTCCCTGGCTCAGCAGTACGGCCAGGCCACGAACTACTACGGGGTGACCCACCCGAGCGAGCCCAACTACATCGCCATGATCAGCGGTTCGAACTGGTACACCAACAACGACAACCCGGCCAACCGGTTCGACCACACCAACCTCGTCGACGAACTCGAGGCCGCGCACATCCCGTGGGCCGCGTACATGCAGGCGATGCCGGCCGATGGCCAGCTGACCGACTTCTGGCCCTCCAGCAGCAATCCGCTGTACGCGTCCAAGCACAACCCGTTCGCGCTGTTCGCCGACATTCGCGACAACCCGGCCCGGGTCGCGGACATCAAGCCGTACACCTCGATGGCGGGCGACCTGAGCAACCCGTGGACCGCGCCCCGGTTCGTCTTCATCACCCCCGACCAGTGCAACGACATGCACGGCGGCGTCTACACGGCCGTGCCCGGCTATCCCGAGACCCCGTGCCCGTACGGCAACACCAACGACGACCCGAACGACGCCCAGCTGAAGAAGAACGCCGACGCGTTCGTGCAAGACGCGGTCACCACGATCATGTCGAGCCGGGCCTGGACCCGGCACAGCGCGATCTTCGTCGTCTCCGATGAGGGCGACTACACCGGCAACACGCAGAATGGCGGCTGGGACTCACCGGCCGGCTGCTGCGACTCCCCGGTGCTGCCTGCGGGCGACCCGGACATCAGCGCGACCTGGCCGGGCGGGCTGTACGGCGGCGGGCTGGTCCCCGCGATCGTGATCGACCCGAGCGGCCCGCGGAACTTCACCGACGCGACCGCCTACAACCACTACTCGCTGCTGCGCACGATCGAGGATGCCTGGCGCCTGCCGGAGCTCGGCTTCGCCAGCGATCACCAGCAGGTCCCGACGATGGACAGCTTCCTGCAGCGCTGATCGCCTGGCGGGCGCTCCCCGGTCCTGTGGTCATTCCAGCGGGACCGAGGAGTGCCCGTCGATCGCGGCCAGCTCTTCGGCCGTGAAGTGCGGCACCGAGGCGGCGGCCAGGTTCTCCTCGAGCTGGGCGACGCTGCTCGCGCCGACCAGAGCAGAGGTCACCCGGCCGTCCCTGAGCACCCAGGACAATGCCATCTGGGCGAGGGCCTGGCCGCGGCCGGCCGCGATCTCGTGCAGCGCCCGCAGATGCCCGGTGGCCGCTTCGGTCAGCAAGCCTGGCGAGAGCGAGCCGTTCCGGCTGGCCCGCGATCCCGCCGGGACGCCGTTCAGGTACCGGCTGGTGAGCAGACCCTGAGCGAGCGGCGAGAAAGCGATGCAGCCGGCCCCGAGCCGTTCCAGCGAGTCGAGCAAGCCGCCGTCGACCCACCGGTCCAGGATCGAGTACGACGGCTGGTGGATGAGCAGCCGGACGCCCATCTGGCCGAGGATCGCGGCGGCGCGCTCGGTCTGTTCCGCGTCGTAGGAGGAGATGCCCGCGTACAGCGCCCGGCCGGACTGCACCGCGGTCGCCAGCGCGCTCATCGTCTCCTCCATCGGGGTATCCGGGTCGGGCCGGTGGCTGTAGAAGATGTCGACGTAGTCCAGGCCCATGCGGGCGAGCGACTGGTCCAGGCTCGCCAGCAGGTACTTGCGCGAGCCGCGGTCGCCGTAGGGTCCCGGCCACATGTCCCAGCCGGCCTTGGTGGAGATCAGCAGCTCGTCGCGGTAGGGCCGCAGGTCCTCGCGCAGGATCCGGCCGAAGTTAGTCTCGGCCGTGCCGTACGGGGTGCCGTAGTTGTTGGCCAGGTCGAAGTGGGTGACGCCGAGGTCGAAGGCCCGCCGGATGATCGCCCGCTGGGTCTCGACGGGCGTGTCGTCACCGAAGTTCTGCCACAGCCCGAGCGAGATCGCCGGGAGGTCGATGCCGCTGCGCCCGCAGCGGCGGAACGGGGTCCGGTCATAACGGCCTGAAGCGGCGATGTAGGTCACGGTTGTCGAGTCTGGCACGGCCGCCGGCTGCACTCGGCATCGCCGGCTGCACTCCGGGCTCGGCCGGGCGGACTGCGGTGGCCGGCCAGCGGGGGCGAGGTTAGGCTGGCCCGCATGGTCGACTTCTCCCCGGTTAAGGGTTACGAGACGGTGAGCTTGTTCCGGTCGGGCCCGGCGGTCAAGGTCGAGCTGAACCGGCCGGACCGGATGAACGCGCTGGACGGCCAGCTCAGGGCCGACCTCGTGGCCGCGGTCCAGGAAGTCGCGGCCGACGACGAGGTGCGCGCGGTGCTGCTGACCGGCGCCGGGCGGGCGTTCTCCAGCGGCGCCGACCTGCGCGAGAGCCGGGACCGCACCCCCGAGGGGCACCCGGACGTGTACAGCGTGCTGACCGGCCACTACCACCCGATCATCACCGCGCTGCGGGAGATGCCCAAGCCGGTAGTCGCGGCGGTCAATGGCGCCGCCGCCGGGATCGGGCTGTCGCTCGCGCTGGCCTGCGATCTCGTGCTGGCCGCCGAATCGGCGTACTTCCTGCTCGCCTTCGTCAACATCGGGCTCGTGCCGGACGGCGGGTCTTCGCTGCTGGTGCCGTCCCGGGTCGGGTTCGCCAGGGCGGCCGAGCTCGCCATGCTGGGGGAGCGGCTGCCCGCTCCGCGCGCCCTGGACTGGGGGCTGATCAACCAGGTCTGGCCGGACGGCGAGCTGGCCGGGCAGGCGGAGGCGCTGTGCGCCAGGCTCGCGGACGGTCCGACCGGTTCCTACGCCGGAACCAAGCGGCAGCTGAACCGCTGGCTGTACGAGCAGATGCCCGGCCAGCTCGAGTTCGAGGCCCAGATCCAGCAGGAACGGGCCGGGTCGGCCGACTTCGCCGAGGGCGTGGCCGCGTTCGGCGAGAAGCGCAAGCCCAGGTTCACCGGTCGCTGAGGCCCGTGCGCCCCGCGTTCGCGGCCAGGCCGCTCACGGCGGCGAGCTGGCCGGACCTGGAGACCCTCTTCGGCCTGCCCGGCGGCTCGATTGTGCGCGGCTGCTGGTGCATGTATTACCGGCGGTCCGGCCGGCCGCCTGGCGCCGACGGCTCGGCGGCGTCGGTCAAGGCCGCGAACAAGCAGGGCCTGTGCGACCTGGTCGCCGCGGGCACGGTGCCGGGGCTGATCGGCTACCTGGACGGCGAGCCCGCTGGCTGGATCAGCCTCGGGCCGCGCGAGGAGTACGGCAAGCTGCGCCGGTCCCCCGTGATGAAGCCGGTTGACGACACGCCGGTCTGGTCGGTGGTGTGCAGCTACGTGCCCAGGCCGCACCGCGGCCAGGGGCTGCAGCACCGGCTGCTGGCCGCGGGGATCGAGTATGCCCGCTCGCAGGGTGCCCAGGTCCTGGAGGCGTACCCGGTCGACAAGCCGGCCCCCAGTCATCCCGACTTCATGTTCTTCGGCTCCCGCAGTCTTTACGAGCAGGCCGGGTTCGCCGAGGTGGTGCGCCGCTCGCCGACCCGGCTGGTGATGCGGCTGGATCTCGGCGGGCCAGCCGGTTCCAGCCACCGGATCGCGGGCCGGGCCTCCCCGCGGGTGGCCGGGACAGCCGGTCCCGCCGCGGCCAGCAGTTCGCCCGCGTAAGCGAGCACCAGCGGGTGCAGCCGGTAGCGGCGGCCACCGGAGTCGTCGTGACCGGCCCGGTGCAACAGCCCGGCGTCGGCCAGTTCGGGCGCGGCGCGGCGGGCATCGGAGTCGTCGGCCGGGCTGCCCGGCGTCCCCGGCGCGGCAAGCAGCGCGAGCGCCCGCCGGGCCGGACCGCTGACCGCCTGGGCGGCATCCCCGAGGCGGCCGCGCACGCTGGTCGCGCCGATATCGAGCTCGTCCAGGCGGCGCTTTTCATCCGATAGCGAGAACGCCAGTACGGTGACCTGCAGGCTGGCATCGTCCGCGAGCCGGAGGCCGGCGATTCGCAGCGCCAGCGGCAGGTGACCGCAGGCGGCGGCGACGGATCCGGCCGCGGCCGCGTCGGAGTCGGAGTCGGCGTCGGAATCGGAGTCTGCGGCGGCGGCGGTTCCGGCCGTCCGGGCAGCGGGGCTGGCACCGGCTGGCGCGAGGTGGCGGCCGCTGACCTTCGCGAGCAGGATCACCGAATCGGCCGGGTCTAGTCCCGCGATCTCGAGCGAGCGCGCGCCGTCCAGATCGGGCAGCCGGGATCGGCTGGTCACCAGCACGGCCGCGCTCGCGGTACCCGGCATGAGCGGCCTGACCTGGGCCGCGCTCGTCGCCCCGTCGGCCAGGACCAGCACCCGGCGGCCGGCCAGCACCGACCGGTACAGCGCCTCCCGCTCGAACCGGGCCGCCGGGATCTGGCCCGGCGGGACGCCGACGCCGCGCAACAGCTCGCCGAGCACGACCTGCGGATCGCGGGCCCGGCCGCCGTCGTCCAGGCAGGCGTACAGCTGGCCGTCGGGGAAGGCGGCAGCCGCCTGGTGGGCGGCCTGCACGGCCAGGGCGGTCTTGCCCGCGCCGAGCATGCCGGTGATCACGGTCACCGCCATCCCGTCGCCGGGCAGCCTGGTGCGCAGCCAGTCGAGTTCGGCCCCTCGGCCGGCAAAGTCGGGCAGCGCGGCGGGCAGCTGGCAGGCCCGCTGCCAGCCGGCCGGGCCGGTGGCGTCGGGGTCGGTGGCGTCGGGGCCGGCCGGGTACGGGCCGGCGGACTCCGGCCCGGCGGCTCGTGGTTCGGGCATCCGTGGTTCGGGCGCCCGCGGACCGGGATCCCCGGAATCGGGGACCAGCGGCTCGGCAGACGGCCGGCCGGTTGCCCACGGTGCGGATTTCCGTGGCCCGGGGGGTTCTGCGCCGGCCATTCGTGGTGCGGCCGCCGGCTCGGCCCGCAGCGTCAGCGACGGGTCGTCGGCCAGCACCCGGCGGTGCAGGTCCTGCAGCTCCGGGCCCGGGTCGATCCCGTAGGAGCTGACCAGCGCCATCCGCAGGCGGCCGAAGGCACCCAGGGCCTCGGCCCGCGCGCCCGACCGGTACAGCGCGGTGATCAGCTGGGCCCAGGCGTGCTCGCGCAGCGGGTCGGCGGTCACGGCCGCGCGCAGCTCGCTGAGCAGCTGCCGGTGCTCGCCGAGGGCGAGCCTGGCGTCGACCAGCGCGTCGCGGGCCTCCTGGCGCAGCCCGAGCAGCCGGTCTCTGGCCGGGATGGCGGGGACGTCGTCGAGCGGGGGTTCGCGCCACTGGCCGAGCGCGCGGCCGAGGAGCGCGGCGGCATCCCTCGGCTGGCCGGCGTCTAAGGCGTCCCGGCCCCTGGCGCTCAGATCGCGGAAGTCGTCGGCGTCCAGTTCACCGGGCCCGGCGATGATCAGGTAGCCGGACGGGTGGGTCCGCAGCCGCGCCGGGTCGGGCAGCACCTTGCGGATGCCGTAAACACAGCTGCGTAACGACACTTCGGGGCTGAGCGGCGGCTCGTCCCCCCAGATCGCGCTGACCAGGCTGGCCGAGGAACACGGCTGGCCGGCGTTCAGCAGCATCAGGGTGAGCGCGGACCGATGCAGCCGCCTGGTGAAGGTGACCGCGTGGCCGACGTCGTCCCTGACCTCTAACGGGCCCAGGATCGAAAAGCGCATGGAGCCTCCGTTTCGCCACGGAGTTCGAAAGGATCGGCCAATCGTAAGCACAACCTGGCCCTTCGTGACCGGAAAAGGCGCGAATTGATCCGGTCTTCGCCGTTCGGCCTGGGAGTTCATGCGCGGATCACGGGCGGGTCACCGGGCTCGGCTTAGAGTCACCGGACACGGTCCAGAACGCGCGGCCGCCTCATCTCGTCATCTCGCATCTCGCCGCTGGGGAGCGCCTATGGGCAAGGTCTCGACCGCTGCTGGCGTGCTCATCGCCGGCGTAGCGTCGGCCCTGGCCGTCGCGGGCTGCGGCGCCCAGGCGGCGAAGGTCGCGCTGCCCGGCAAGCCAGCCCGCGCGCATCTGGCCGGGGCCAAGGCGCCGCCGGCGTCGCCGCGCGGCCTCGTGCTCGCCGCGTATGAGGGCTACTGGCACGCCACCAGTGTGGCCCTCGCGTCCAGGGACCCGGCCAAGGCCAAAGCCATTCTCGCCGGGTACGTGCCCGCGCATACGGTCCCGGCACTGGTCAAAGGCCTGGAAGGGCTCTGGCGGCGGCACGAGATCGGCTTCGGGAATCCGGTCTTCCACATCATGAGCATCAAGGTCACCGGGCCGGGGATCGCCGCCGTTCACGATTGCCTTGATCTCAGCCATGCGGGGTTCCAGAACGCGCAGACCGGCCAGGTCGTCGGCGGGTTCGGCCAGTCGCACGAGTTCATGATCACCACTCTCGCGCTCGAGCACGGCCGGTGGCTGGTCACCGGCGCGATCCCGGTGGTGCAGTCATGCGCGTACTGATCAGGAGCGTCCAGGCCGGCCGACTCGCGGTGCTGCTCGCGGCGGCCCTGACGCTGGCCGCAGTGGCGGCGGCACCCGGCCGGGCGCTCGCCGCGCCATCCGGCGGCGGCGACTGCTACCCAGTGAACTTCACCTGGATCTGCGTCTATAACGGCGGCAGCGGCGGCGGCCCGGGTTCAGGCGGCGGCATCTCGTCGGTCACCTGCACCTACACCAAGGCGCCGCCCGGTGTGCTCCAGCGCACCGGCACCGGGCCGCCGGCGCCCGGCTATCAGTGGGACATCATGACCTGCCCGGGCGCCAATCCCGGTTCCATCGGAGGCACGCTGGTACAGGTCAGCAAGGCGACCGGAGCGCCGGCCATCAGCCCTTTTGACCTGATGAAGATCGCCATCGGCGAGCTGTCCGTGCCGACCCTCGCTGCCGCCACCGCGCCGCCGCGGGGCACGGACGGGCTCGTCGGCCTGCCCGAGTGGTTCTGGGTACCGCCAGGACAGTGGCGCCCGGTCAGTCTCACGGTCTCGGCCGGCCCGGTCTGGGCGACCGCGAGCGCCGCCCCGACCGCGCTGAACTTCGTTCCGGGCGGCGGTCAGGGCTCGGTGAGCTGCCACGGGCCCGGCAGCGCGTTCGACCGCGCGCTGCCCGCGGCCCAGCAGCACACGCCCTGCTCGTACACGTACACGCTCCCGTCGGATGGCCAGCCGGGCAACGCCTACCAGGCGGGGCTGTTCGTCACCTGGAAGGTGAGCTGGACCGGCTCGGGCGGCGCGGGCGGACTGATCACGAACAGCTACACCACGGGGAACGGATTCGCCGTGCGGGTAGCCCAGGCAGAGGCAGTGGTGACCACCCCATGAGCACACCGAGCGGCCCGGCGATCGGCACGGCGTTCCATCCTGAGCCCGAACCCCCCCGCAACGGCCGGGCCCGGGCGGCCCGCCAGCCGGTCGCCCTGGCCAGGCTGCCCAGGCGACGCCGGCCTGGCATGATCGCGCTCGCGGTCGCGCTGGTCGGGGCGGGCATCCTGGCCAGCGCCGCCGTCTACACGGCGACCAATCACCGGGGACCGGTGCTGGTCGCGCAGGCCACGGTCCCGGCGGGCACGCTGATCACGGCGCGCGATGTGGGTACGGCCAGCGTGTCAGCCGGGCCGGGGGTTCAGGTCATCCCGGCCAGCCAGCTGAGCCAGGTCGTGGGCCAGGTGGCCGGGACCGAGCTGCATCCGGGCATGCTGATCACCGCGGCCGAGATCGGCTCCCAGCAGCCGCCGATCCCTGGCCAGGTCCTGGTGCCGCTGCCGGTGCGCCCGTCGGCCCTCCCGGCCAGCGGGCTGCGACCCGGCGATCATGTGCTGATCATCCCGACGCCCGGCGCCCAGGGACAGGCCGGCTCGGGCAATGCGGCGCCCGCGATGACCAGCCCGGTGGCCGGCGTCGTCGCCGCGGTGAACACGGCCGCGAGCACGGACGGGTTCGGCGAGGTCGACGTGCTGGTGCCGGCCAGGTTCGGGGCCGACGTGGCGTCGCAGGCCTCGACCGGGCAGTTCGCGCTGATCGTGACCAAGCGGAGCCCGGGATGAGCCTGTACGTGCTCTGCTCGCCAGGCGGCTCGCCCGGGGTGACCACGACCGCGCTCGCGCTGGCCCTCACCTGGACGCCGCCGGTCCTCCTGGCCGAGTGCGACCCGGCGGGCGGCGCGATCCTGGCCGGCCTGTTCGCCGGTCACCTGCCCGCACCGCGCGGGCTGCTGGGCGCCGCCTTTGACGCCGGCATCGGCGCCACCGCGTTGTCGGCCGGGCCCGGCGGGCAGCTCGCGGCGCTCGACAGTACCGGCGGCCGGGCGTTCCTCGCCGGGCTGAGTGACCCCCGGCAGGCCCCGGGCCTGGCGCCCGCGTGGCCCGCCGTCGCCCGGGCTCTCGCGGCCCAGCAAGCGGACGTGCTCGCCGACTGCGGCCGCCTGGACGCGGCGGACACCCAGCCGATCGCGGTGCTGGCCGACGCCGACCTGGCGGTCCTGGTGCTGCGGCCCACGCTGCGCCAGATCGCCGCCGCCGGGCCCAGGATCGAGATGCTCGCGCAGCTGCGCGGCGACACCGAGCGGATCGGGCTGCTGCTGATCGGCGACCACGGCCACCGGCCAGCTGAGATCGCGAAGACGCTCGGCGTCGCGGTACTGGCGACGCTGCCTTCCGACCCGCGTACGGCCGCGGTGCTCTCCGACGGCGTCGGCCGGCGGGCCAGCCTGACCGACCGTCCCCTCATGCGCGCGGCCAAGATAGCGGTCAGGGCCGTGCTGGCGGCGACGGCCGCTCCGCCGCTCGCCGGGTCGCCCTTGCCGTCCCGGCGAACAGGAACGGGCGACCAGGCCAGTTCACACGAGCCCGCGGCCAGCGGCGCATCGCCGCGCGCGAGCGGTTTCGCCAAATCCGACGGCCTGACGATCAGCGGCCTGGGGGCCAGCGGGGACGGACTGTCCGCGGCGAGCGGCCTCGGTGATCCGGGCGGCAGCTACCGCCTGACCGACTACGCCAGCGGCCGCGGCGTGAACGGTTACGGCGGCCCGAACGGTGATGGCGGCGCGAACTGGCCCCCGTCGTGACCGGCCTGCAGTGGCCGCCGCGCCCGGCCGTCCCCCAGGCGGGACCCCCCCTGCACGGACCGCCGGCCCGGGACCGGGAGCGGCCGGCCTGGGATCCGGAGCCGCCGGCCTGGGACCGGGAGCCGCCTGGCCTCGCCGACGCCCGGCTGCTCGCCGCCGTGCCCGAGATCCTCGCGATGACGGCGAACCTCCTGCCCGACGACGCCGAGCAGTCCGAGGTGATGCCGCTGATCAGGGACGCGGTGCGGGCCTGGTCGCAGCGCCAGCTCAGGCAGGGCTCGCCGGTCCCGGCCGCGGCCGACCTGGAGGCGCTCGCCGTCGCGGTCTATGACCAGCGCTACGGGCTCGGGCCGCTGGCCGTGTACCTGCGCGATCGCGACGTGGAGAACGTCGACGTGAACGGCTGCGACCGGGTCTGGGTGACCTACGCGACCGGCGAGCGGGTCGCGGCCGCGCCGATCGCGGCCAGCGACGACGCCCTGGCCGAGATGATCCGCACCTGGGCGACCCGCGGCGGCCAGACCGCGCGGGACTTCTCCTCCGCGTCTCCGATGGTGAACGTCGCTCTCGCGGGCGGGGCCCGGCTGACTGCCACGATGTCGGTGACCCCGCGCCCGTGCCTGTCGATGCGGCGGCACGGCCAGCTCGGCGTGACGCTGCCGCAGCTGATCAAGCTGGGCACGGTCGACCAGGCCAGCGCCGCGTTCCTGGCCGCCGCGGTCAAGGCCCGGTGCAACATCATCGTCACCGGCGGCGTGAACGCGGGCAAGACGACGTTGCTGCGGGCCCTGGCCAGCGAGATCAGCCCCGGGGAGCGGATCGCCACCCTCGAGTCGGAATACGAGCTGTACCTGCACGAGCGCGAGCAGCACCCGGACGTGATCGCGTTCGAGGCCAGGGAGGCGAATTCCGAGGGGGCGGGCTCGGTGACGCTGCACGACCTGATCGCGCACGCCCTGCGGCACAACCCGCAGCGCATCATCGTCGGCGAGGTCCGCCGGAGCGAGATCATGCCGATGCTGGAGGCGATGAACTCGGGTCAGGAAGGCTCGATGTGCACGCTGCACGCGAACTCGCCGTCCGAGGCGTTCGACCGGATCCTGATTCTCGGCCTGCGCGGCGGGCTGGCCCTGGCCGAGCGGGCCATCCACATCCTGGTCGGGATGGCAGTCGACCTGATCGTGCACGTGCGCAAGCGCTATGACGGGCAGCGGACGGTGCGCTTCGTGTCCGAGATCCTCGAGGTCATGCCGCCTGGTGATACCGAGCGCCCGGCCGTGAACCGGATCTTCCTGCCCGAGGGACCGGGCGGCCTGGCGGTCGTCGCGCACACCCCCTCGCCCGGCATGCTGGGCCGGCTCGAATCGGCCGGGTTCGGCCCCGGGCTGCTGGACCAGCGGGCCGCCGGCCAGCCAGCCGGCTGGATCAGGCGATGATGCTCGCCGCCGCGCTGGCCGGGGCGCTGGTCATGACCGGCGCGGTGCTGCTCGCGGCCGAACTGACCCGCCGGGCTCCCGCCCCCGGCACGCCGCCGGCCCGGTGGCCGAACGCCCGCCTGTCCGCGGGCCGCCGCCGGATCGTGCTGGCCGTGCTGGCCGGCCTGGCCATGCTGGCGCTGACCCGCTGGCCGGTCGCGGCCCTGGCCACCGTGGCGGCCGTGATCTTCGTCCCCAAGGTGACCATGGCGCGGGCGGCCAAGCAGCGCACGGCCGCGCTGGAAGGCCTGGAGCAGTGGACGCGCAGGGTTTCTGACCTGCTCACGGCCAGCCGCGGGCTGGAAGACGCCCTGGAGGTCAGCGCCAGGACGGCGCCCGCCGCGATCGCCGCCCCGGTCACCGCACTGGCCCGCCGGCTGTCCGCGCGGGTCGGCACCGAGGAGGCGCTGCGCGCGTTCGCGGCCGAGATCGACGACCCGGCCGGGGACCGGATCGCGGCGGCTCTGATCATCGCCACCGGCCAGCGCGGCGGTGCCGTCCACGGCGTGCTCCAGGCCCTGGCCGGGATCTTGTCCAGGGACGTCGCCGTCCGGCGGGAGATCGAGGCCGAGCGAGCCCAGCACCGGACCAGCCTGCGCTGGATTATCGCGTTCGTCGCCGGCTTCACCGCGTTCGCGATCCTGAACCGCGCCTACTCGGCCCCGTATGGCACGCTGACCGGCCAGGCGGTGCTCAGCCTGGTCGCGCTGCTGTACGCGGCGGGGCTCGGCTGGCTGTACCGGCTCGGCAACATCCCGGGTCCCGGCCGCTTCCTCGACCCGGCGGCCGCGCGGGAGGGCCGGTGAACCCCCTGGTCATCGCGGCCGGCGTGCTGGCCGGGCTCGGCGTGTTCACCGCCGTATGCCAGCTCGTCCCCGGCGGCCCGCGCCTGGACGCGGCGCTGGCCAGGATCAACGCCTCCGGCTCGGCGGCCCCCCCGCTGACGCCGATGCGAGCGCTGGCCGCGCGGGCCGCGGCGGCGATGCCATGGCTGCCCCTACCCGCCGCTGACCTGGCCCTGCTCGGCCAGGACACCGAACGCTGGCTCGCCACCAAGATCGTCTGCGGGCTGACCGGGCTGGCCACGATCCCGGCGCTATCCGCGGTGGCGCTCGCGGCCGGCTACCCGGTGTCCTGGGCCGTGCCCGCGGTGGCATCGTTCGGGATCGGCATCGAACTATTCTCCGCCCCCAACCCGGTGACCAGCGTGCACGAGGGGGCGAAGGGGCA
>JBPCKO010000175.1:0-19103 GCA_051004215.1 Streptosporangiaceae bacterium
GGTGGGCTTTTGGGGAGGGGGCCGCTGGCCGGGGGTGTTCGTTTTTTCCCCCCACCCCCCCCCCGGCCGTGCGGCTCCCTGACCTACTTCACGTTCAGCGAGATATCGGTCCCGGCGAGCGCCTTGCTGACCGGGCAGCCGGCCTTGGCCTGCCCGGCGATGCTGGCGAAGTCCTCGGCGCTCACGCCGTCGGCGGAACCGCTTACCGTGAGCACGATGCCCCTGATCCGGAACCCGCCTGCCGGGTCTGGGCCGAGCGTGACGTCCGCGCCGACCTCGATCGCCTGACCGGTGCCCCCGGCCTGGCCGAGCAGGGCGGAGAACTGCATCGCGAAGCAGGCGCTGTGCGCGGCCGCGATCAGCTCCTCGGGACTGGTGGTGCCGTCGGCGTCGTCGGCCGCCCGCTTGGGGAAGCTGACCTCGTAGGTCCCGACGCCCGAGCTGACCAGCGCTACCGTGCCGGCACCATCCTCCAGTCCGCCATTCCAGGTCGTGCGGGCAGTACGGGTAGGCATGACATCTCCTTTGGCTTGGCTGTTGCGTATGAAGCTCGTAACACCTCGCGAAAGCTAACCCTTACCGGCTCGGCCGGTCTTAACCGGACGCCAGCTTGGCGTGGTCCCAGGAGATGACGCGCTGCGGCTCGACCAGGTAGCCGTACCGCTTGCTGGCCGCGTGGGTCACGTAGGCCTCCAGGGCATCGGGGCCGGCGCCGGCCAGCGGGCCGCCGACGACCGCGGTGATGCCGCGGCCGATCGCCGCGATCCGGGCGGGGTCCTCGATCCGGCGGGCGAGGCCCTGGACGAGCACCCCGCGCAGGTCGAAGTACTCCTCGCCGTCCTCGACCAGGCAGGAGATCCGCGGATCCCGCTCCAGGTTCAGCGCCTTCTGCGACTTGCGGTAGGTCCAGAACGCGATCAGGCCGTCCTGCACGACGTAGTACATCGTCACCAGGTGCGGGAAGCCGTCGGCCGCGTTGGTGGCGAGCTGGACCTTGCGCCCGGCCGCGAGCAGCGCGGCCGCCTCCTCGCCGGTCATCGCGACCTGGTCGCGCTGCTTCACGACGCCCCGCCCGAGCCAGCACTGCCGAAGCCGATGGTCTCCCCGCCCAGGGCCAGGGTGTCCTCGCAGGCGAACCCGGCCGCGCCCGGGTCGCCGGTGAACGCGCCCGCCAGCGCCGCGCCGACCGAGTCCAGCGTCCACATGCCGTCCGGCGAGCCGTGCGCCGCGGCCTGGAAGACCCGGCGGATCGTGGGCGGCTCCAGCACGGCGGCCACCCCGCCGTGGATCACGAACACTTCTCCGTTGACCTGTTCGCCGCCGGGCCCCGCGAGGTACGTCACCAGCGGAGCGACGTGCTCGGGGGCCAGCGGGTCCGGCGCGCCGGCCGGCGCCGCGCCCATCAGGACCGCGGTCATGGCCGTCCTGGCCCGCGGGCAGATCGCGTTGGCCCGGACGCCGTACCGGGCGCAGCTACGGGCCGTGGTCACGGTCAGCGCGGTGATCCCGGCCTTGGCGGCCGCGTAATTGGGCTGGCCGGCCGAGCCGAGCAGGAACGCCTCGGACGAGGTGTTCACGATCCTGGCGTACACCGGGCCGCCCGCCTTCTTGCTCCGGTCCCGCCAGTACGAGGTAGCGAGCCGGCTGGTGATGAAGTGGCCGCGCAGATGAGTGCGCAGCACCAGGTCCCACTCCTGCTCGGACATCGTGAAGATCATCCGGTCGCGGAGCACGCCGGCGTTGTTGACGACGATATCCAGGCTGCCGAAGCGGTCCAGCGCGGCGGCCAGCATGGCCTCGCCGGTGGCCCAGTCGCCCACGTCGCCCGGGCTGACCACGGCCCGGCCGCCGGCCTGCGTGATCTCGGCCGCGACGGCGTCGACGGCCGGGCCGGGCAGGTCGTTCAGTACCACCGCGGCGCCGGCCGCCGCGAGCGCGCGGGCCTCGGCCCGGCCCAGGCCGTTGCCGGCTCCGGTGACGATGGCCGTCCGGCCGGCCAGGATCTGCCCGTCGGTCATGCTCCGCGCCCTTCCGCTAGTACCCAGGACCCGAGAGCAGGCCGCCGTCGGCCACGAACTCCGCGCCCGTGCAGTAAGACGAGTCGTCGCTGGCCAGGAACGCGACCAGCCTGGACACCTCGGCCGACTCGCCGAACCGGCGCAGCGGCAGCGCCCTGAAGTACCGCTCGCCCCGCTCCGGGTCCATGTCCTGCGCCGTCTCCATCACCATGGGCGTGACGATCCCGCCCGGGTGAATCGAGTTCACCCTGATCCCGTATTGGCCCAGCTCCTGGGCGGCCGACTTGGTCATGCCGCGGACCGCGAACTTGCTGGCCGCGTAGGCCGAGCAATCGGCCGCGCCGGTCATCCCCTCGATCGAGGAGACGTTGATGATCGAGCCGCCGCCGGCCGCGCGCATCGGCCCGAGGGCCGCTTTCATGCCGAGCCAGGTGCCGACCGCGTTAACTTCCAGGATGCGCCGGAACTCCAGTGCGCTCATCTCCTCGATGGAGGCGAACACGAGCACGCCGGCGTTGTTGACCAGGACGTCGAGGCGGCCGAAGGCGCTCGTGGCGAGGTCGACGGCTGCGGCCCAGCCGGCCTCGCTGGTCACGTCGTGGTGCAGGTAGCGGGCCCGGTCCGGGCCGAGCTCGGCCGCGACCGCGGTGCCCAGCTCGTCGCGGACATCGCCGAAGACCACCTGCGCGCCTTCGGCCGCGAAATGCCGGACGTGGGACTTGCCCATGCCCCGGGCGCCGCCGGTGATCAGCGCGACCTTGCCGTCCAGCCGGCCCATACGGCGCTCCGTTCTGCCAAACCAAACGCTTGCTTGGTGGAGGATAACAGCGCGCCGTCGCCGCCCGGGCGCACGTTGCGAGCCGGTCACGGCCAGGTTAACGGCGGGCGTCCCCTTTGACCGCGGGCCGGCCAGCTAACCGGGCGGTGCCAGAATGGGCGGCATGGCTACGACGAGCACCGGACGCCAGCCCTCGGGCGTCACCGGGACCTTGGCGATCGACCTGCGCGGGGTGCACAAGAAGTTCGGCGAGGTGCACGCGGTGCGCGGGGTCACGCTGGGGATCGAGCCCGGTGAGATCGTCGCCCTTCTCGGGCCGAACGGGGCCGGCAAGACCTCGACCATTGACATGATCCTCGGGCTGTCCAGCCCGACCACCGGAGACGTCGCGGTGTACGGGATGGCGCCGCGCCAGGCGATCTCGCTCGGCCTGATCTCGGCCGTCATGCAGACCGGCGGGCTGCTCAGAGAGCTGACCGTCGCCGAGACGATCCGCTATACCGCGAGCCTGTTCACCCGCAGCGAGCCCGCCGTGGACGTGCTGCGCCGGGCCGGAATCGCCGATCTGGCCGACCGCCTCGTCGGCAAGTGCTCGGGCGGCGAGCAGCAACGCCTGCGGTTCGCGATGGCGTTGGTCTGCGACCCCGAGCTGCTGGTCCTGGACGAGCCGACCACGGGCATGGACGTGGAGGGACGGCGCGAGTTCTGGGCGTCGATCAGGGAGGACGCCGAGAACGGCCGAACCGTGCTGTTCGCGACCCACTACCTGGAGGAAGCCGACGCCTACGCAGGCCGGATCATCTTGCTGCGCCAGGGGTCGGTCGTCGCCGACGGAACTGCGGCCCAGATCAAGGCGCTCACGGCGGGGCGGACGGTCAGGGCCACGCTGCCGGACGCGGACGAGGCGGCGCTGGCCGGTCTGCCCGGTGCGGACGGCGTCGAGATTCGCGGCGATACCGTGATCATCCGTGCCAGTGACAGCGATGCCGTCGCCAGGCACCTGCTGACCAGGACGCCGTCCAGGGACATCGAGATCATCCCGCGCGGCATCGAGGACGCGTTCATCGCGCTCACGAGCAGCGAGGGAAATGGCCAGGCCGAGCCGGGACCGGGAGAACGGCAATGACATCTGTGCAGGAAGCGGTCGCGGCCCGCCGGGCGCCGGCCATGGGCGGCTTCAACCTGACGCTGCTTGGCATCGAGATCCGGCGGGTGCTGCGGAACCGGCGCACGCTGATCTTCGCGATCGTGATGCCGATCTTCTTCTACTGGCTGTTCGGAGTCAGCCAGAAGTACGACAACCACCTCTACGGCCGCGGCAACGTCTCCGCCTTCGTGATGATCAGCATGGCGCTGTACGGCGCGGTGCTGGCCACGACCTCCGGCGGCGCGATGGTCTCGATCGAGCGGGCGCAAGGCTGGAGCCGGCAGCTCAGGGTGACCCCGCTATCCCCGGTCGCCTACGTCGTGGCCAAGATGCTCACCGCGATGGTGCTGGGCGCCACATCGGTGGCGGCCGTCTACATCGTCGGCGTGGCGACCGGGAAGCCCAGCATGTCGGTGGGATTGTGGATCGCGACCGGCCTGAGCGTCTGGGTCGGCTCGCTCGTCTTCGCCGCGTTCGGCCTGTTCATGGGCTACCTAGTGCCGACCGAGAACGTGATGCAGATCCTCGGCTTCGTGCTCGTGCTGCTGGCGTTCGCGGCCGGGCTGTTCATCCCGCTCACCCAGTTCGGCCACGGCCTGCAAGAGTTCGCCAAGTTCACGCCGTTGTGGGGGCTGAACCTGCTGGTGCATGCGCCGCTGCGCGGGAATTTCGACATCGTCTGGCTGATCAACGCGGTTGCCTGGCTGGCCATCTTCACCGGCGGGGCGGTGTGGCGGTTCCGCAAGGACACCGCCCGGGTGTGATCGACTTCGCGGCCGCCAGCCAGGCCGCCGGCGACCTGGATGTGCGGTGGAACTTCGGCGCGCCCGGTGAGCCGCCGGTCCAGGTGCACCGGCCTGACCCGCACACGGTCCTGCTGCGCCAGTCCAAGCGGACTAGCTACGAGGCGCCGTTCCTGTACCTGCTGTTCGGTAACGCGCGGGCGCTGCTGCTCGACACCGGGGCGACGGCGGACCCGGCCGAGTTCCCGCTCCGCACGACCGTCGACGGGCTGATCGCGGACTGGCTCGCGGCTAACCCGCGCGAGCAGTACGAACTGGTCGTCGCGCATACGCACGGGCACGGCGACCACGTCGCCGGGGACCCGCAGTTCGAGGGGCGGCTACGCACCACGGTGGTGGCCCGCGAGGCCGAGGCGGTCAGGGAGTTCTTCGGGTTCGGGTCCTGGCCGGACGAGGTGGTGCGGTTCGACCTGGGCGGCCGGGTCCTTGAGCTGACCGGCATCCCCGGGCATCACCCGGCCTCGGTCGCGATCTTCGACCCGTGGACCGGCTTCCTGCTGACCGGCGACACCGTGTACCCGGGCCGGCTGTACGGGTCAGACCCGGCCGCGTTCGCGGCGAGCCTGGACCGGCTGGCCGGCTTCGCCGCCGCCCGGCCGGTCACGCACGTGCTCGGCTGCCACATCGAGATGAGCCGCAGGCCGGGCCGCGATTACCCGATCGGGACGACCTACCAGCCCGACGAGCCGCCGCTGCAGATGACGGTCGCTCAGCTCATGGCGGTGCGCGACGCCGCCGCCGTGGCGGCGTCACGTCCTGGCGTGCACCCGTCCGATGATTTCATCATCTACAGCGGCCCGTGCCGGGTCGCCGTCATCCGCCAGCTCGCCCGCACGGCCATCGGCCGCGCAACCGGCCGGGGCCGGCCGCCGAAGGGCTGACCGCCGTGCCGGCCAGCGTGGTGTACGAGACTCACTCGGTCACGACCGACAACGAGGCCGGCCAGGCCACGGGCTGGCGGCCGGGGGAGCTGTCCGCCCGGGGCCGGGACCTGGCCGCCGACCTCGGCCGGCGACGCCGGGATGACGGGCTGGCCGCGGTGTTCTGCTCCGACCTGCACCGGGCCGCGCAGACGGCCAGGATCGCGTTCGATGGCTCGCCGGTTCCCGTGCTGCTCGACTGGCGGCTGCGCGAGTGTGACTTCGGGTCCCGGACGGGCATGCCGGTGGCCGAGCTGAACGCCGGCCGGGCCAGCCACCTGGACACGCCGTACCCGGGCGGCGAGAGCTGGCGGCAGGCAGTCCGCCGGATGAGCTGGTTCTGCCGCGATCTGGCCGGCTGGTGCGATGGCCGGTGCTGGTGGTCGGCCACGTGGCGACCCGCTGGGGGCTTGACCATTATCTGGCCGGCATCCCGCTGGAGGAACTGGCCGCCGCGGACTTCGCCTGGCAACCCGGCTGGGAATACCAGCTGGCGGACGCCGCTCAGCTGCCCGGGTAGGTGCCGAACGTCCGCCGGTCGGCCGACGTCGGCTGGACAACCTTCGTGATGTGCTCGCTGCTGGTCGATGTCATGCGATCAGCATGCCCGGCCGGCCCGCCCCAGGCTTGGAGAAATCGGAGCGGGGCGAGATTCATGAACACCGTAGAGCAGGGGGCCCAGAGCACCCCGGATCTACGGTGATCATGGGAGCCGGGCGGGAGTGGGTGAGAATGGGGGGATGGCGGTGGACGAGGGCGCGCGCGTCGACGAGTCGGTCGCTGGCCGGCCCGCGGGCCCGCTGCGGGCCTACGTCGCCGGCTACAGCGGGTACCGGCAGACCGGCCTCGAACCCGCCAGGCACACCGGGCTGCCGTCGCCGTACCTGACCCTGATCTTCACGCTGGACGAGCCGATCACGATCGTCGCGCACCCTGACCCGGCCCAGCCCGGCGGCGACTACGTCACGCTGGCCGGCGGGCTGCACACCGCGCCGGCGATCGTCACCCACGAGGGCAGCCAGTCGGGCATCCAGGTGTCACTCAGCCCGCTCGGCTCGATGGCCCTGTTCGGCTGCCCGGCCGGTGACCTGGCCGGCATCGACGTCGACGCCGCCCAGGTCAGCGGCCTGCTGGCCGCCGAGATCCAGCAGCGAATCCAGGCCGGGCCGACCTGGGACGCGCGGTTCGCGGTCCTGGACGAGGCGCTGGCCAGGTCCATGGCGGCGAGCAGGGACGGCGGGCGGGCTCCGGTCAGCCCCGAGGTCGGCTTCGCCTGGCAGCGGCTGCTCCAGTCGCGCGGGACGGTCACGGTCTCGGCCCTGGCCGCCGAAACCGGGTGGAGCGACCGGCACCTGCGGAACAGGTTCGCCCGCGAGGTCGGGCTCACGCCCAAGGCGGCCGGCCGGGTCGTGCGGTTCGACCGGGCCCGGCGGCTGCTCCGGCAGCGGGACGAGACCTCCAGGCCGCTCGACCTGGCCGCGCTGGCCGTCCACTGCGGCTACTACGACCAGGCTCATCTGGACGCGGAGTTCCGTTCGCTGGCCGGAGCGGCGCCGACGGCCTGGCTGACCGCGGAGTTCCGAAATCTCCAAGCCGGCGACCGGGCCCGCGGGGAAGGCTAACCGTCATGACACAGAACACGCCACCGCCACCGCAAGTGTGGCCGACGCTGCGGGCCAAAGACGCCCGCGCCCTGATCAGGTTCCTGGCCGATGCGTTCGGCTTCGAGGAGACCGTCGTTTACGCCGACGGCGACATGGTGCACCACGCGCAGCTGTCCTGGCCGGAGGGCGGCGGGATCATGCTCGGGTCGGCCCGGCCGGCCGACGAGACCGACCAGTGGCCGGTCCAGCCGGGCAGCTTCGGCGGCTATGTCGTCACCGACGACCCGGACGGGGTGCACGACCGGGCCGTCAAGGCCGGCGCGGAGATCATCACGGGCCTGCACGAGACCGACTACGGCTCGCGCGACTTCGCCGCCCGGGACCCGGAGGGCAACCGCTGGTCGTTCGGCACCTACCGCGGCGAGCCCCGCCAGCCCGCCTGAGCCCGCCAGTCTGCCTCACCCCGCCCCGGCCCGAGCCGGAGGCTGTCTTCAGGCCGCCGCCGGCTCGAAGCGGGTCAGGGTCTTGACGTATTTGTTTGGAAAGTATACGAACTATTACAGCCGTGAAGGAGAAGCGGAACACGCCGTCCAAGCATCGGACAGCGGGGGGCATCCGAGCGCGACGGGCCACCGAGAGGTCGCTTGTGATGCGAAGGGCTGGCCGATTGTCCGTAGCGTGGATGGCTGCACTCGGCGCCATCTGTTTGCTCGTCGCGTCTCAGGCCTACGCCGCGCCGCAGGCCCGTTCGGACCGGGCGGCGGTGCCCGGAGCGGGAGCGCGCCCGGGCGGGGCGACCGGGCCCGGGCCGGACTCGTCGGCGGCGACCGGGGCAAGCGACATCATCAACCTCGGCGCGATGGGCTGGAAGGTCGCGAGCAGCGTCATCGCGACCCAGCCGGGCGCGCGGATCTCCGCCCCGGGCTTCAAGGCCAGAGGCTGGCTCCCGGTTCGCGACGACGCCGCGGGCGCCCCCGGCACCGAGATCGAGGCCCTGCTGCAGAACGGTCGCTGCCCGCGGATCTTCTACTCGAACCGGATGCAGCAGTGCTTCGGCCAGATGACCAGAGTCGGCGCGGACACGATCAAGAGGTTCGCCGTTCCCTGGTGGTGGCGGGCCGACTTCCGGAGCCGCCTGCGGCGCGGCCAGGCCGCCAGCCTCATCGTCAATGGCGTTATCGGAGCGGCCGACGTCTGGGTGAATGGCAGCAGGATCGCGACCCGGGCGACCGTGACCGGGGCTTACACCCGGTTCGCCTTCCCGGTCACCCGGCTGATCAGGCCCGGCCTGAACTCGGTAGCCATCGAGGTACAGCCGAACAACCCGAACCGGCTGTTCACCACCGACAACGTCGACTGGACCCAGATTCCGCCGGACAACAACACCGGCATCCAGTTCCCGGTGCAACTCCAGGTGGCCGGGCCGCTCGCGGTCGGCAATTCCCGCGTGACCCAGTCCGACGCGGCCGACCTGTCCAGCGCGTCGCTCACCGTCACGACCGATGTCACCAACACCACGGGCACGCCCAGGACGGGCGTGGTGACCGCGACGGTTTCGCCGCCGGGCCGCGGCGCGCCGGTCACCGTCCGCCAGCAGGTCACGGTCCCGGCGAACCGCACCCGGGCGGTGCGCTTCACGCCGCTGGCCCATCGGCGGCTGAGGATCAGCCACCCGAGGGTCTGGTGGCCCTATCAGCTCGGCCCGCAGCCGCTGTACACGCTGACGGTCTCGGTCGCGCGGGGCGGTGCCAGGCTGAATTCGACCCGCGAGACCTTCGGGATCCGCACGGTGACCTCGTACCTGACCGGCTCGAACAAGATCGAGCCGGCTGGCGCTCGCGCCTTCGCGATCAACGGGGTGCCGATCGTGATCAGGGGCGGCGGGTTCGACCCGAACCTGTTCCTGCACTACTCGGCCGCGGACATCGCCCGGCAGATCGCCCTGATGAAGAACATGGGCCTCAACGCGATCCGGCTCGAAGGCCACATCATGCCGGGCAATTTCTTCGAGCAGATGGACCGGGCCGGAATCCTGGTCAATGGCGGGTTCCAGTGCTGCGACGCCTGGCAGGCCGGCCGCAAGCTGACCAAGGCGCAGCTGGGCATCCTGCGGAACTCGGCCCAGACCATCGGGACGAACCTGCGCAACCACCCGAGCGTGTTCAGTTTCCAGTGGTCGGACAACCAGCCGGTCCCGGCCCAGGCCCGGGTGTCGATCGCCGGATTCAAAGCCGCCGGGTTCTACCCGCAGGTCCCGCTGATCGCCTCGGCCGAGTACAACTCCACGCCGGCCCTCGGCCAGGCGGGGGAGAAGGAAGGACCGTACGACTGGGTCCCGCCCAGCTACTGGTATGACACCTCGCACCTGGGCACGGATCCGACCGTGACCAATGCGGGCGGGGCGTGGGGGTACGACAGCGAGCAGAGCGGCGGCGATACCGTGCCGACGATCGACTCGCTGCGGCGGTTCCTGTCCCCGGCCGACCTGGCCAGCCTCTGGCGGGACTTCGGTGCGAACCAGTACCACGCCAACTACGAGGGCATCAAGCACACCGGCTACGCCTTCGGCACGCTGTACAACTTCGACACCGCGATGACCAGCCGGTACGGGCCGGTCACGAGCCTGGCCCAGTACGTGCAGCAAGCCCAGGTCGCCGAGTACGAGAACACCAGGGCCCAGTTCGAGGCCTACATCGACCACGCCCGCGCGCGTCCGCTGCCGTCGACCGGCACGATCTACTGGCAGGTCAACAAGGGCTGGCCGAGCCTGCTGTGGACGCTCTACAACAACGACGGCGACCAGCCCGGCAGCTACTTCGGCGTCCAGGAGGCGGACCGGACCCTGCACGCGCTCTACGCGCTCGACACCGGCACCGTCACGGTTGACAACCTGGGCGGCGCGCCGGTGCACGGCCTCTCCGTGCAGGCCAAGGTCTATGACATCACCGGCAAGCTGCTCGACAACAAGACCGCCCGCGGTATCGGCCTGGCCAGCCAGCAGGTGCGCTCCGGCGTCCTGAAGCCAGCCGTACCGGGGACGACCGCTCCGCCCTCGGCGGCCAGGACCTACTTCGTCGAGCTGCTGCTGCGGAACCGGGCCGGCTCCGTCATCGACCGGAACGTGTACTGGCTGTCGACCCAGCGCGACATTGTGAACTGGGGAAAGACCGTGGGCCAGCCGCAGGCCACGCTCCGCCAGTACGCGAACCTCACCGCGCTGCAGGGGCTGCCCGCGTCGTCGGTCTCGGTCTCGGCGACGACTAAGCGCCGGCCAGGCCCGGACGGCGCCGACCTGGCCACCACGGTCAGGATCACCAATTCCTCGAAATCGGCCGTGGCGTTCTTCCTGCGGGCCGACATCCGGCGCGGGACCAGGGCCGGCCAGGTGCAGCCGGGCGACTCCGAGCTAGAGTCCTCGATCTGGCAGGGCGACGACATCACGCTCTGGCCAGGTGAGTCCCAGACCCTCGTCGTCACCTATGACTCGGCCAGCCTGCGCGGGGCGACCCCGGTGGTCAGCGTGTCCGGCTGGAACACCGGCCCGACCGACGTCGCCGCGCCGGTCCCGTGACCGTTGCTCCCGCCACCTGCCCGGGTAGTTCACCAGCCGGACCGGCTATGAGGAGGAGTTCGATGCGAGGAAAGATACGCGCGGCCACGGCGGCCGCGGCCAGCCTGCTCGGCCTGCTGGCGATCCCGCTGACCGGGCTGCCCGCGACGGCGGCGTCCGCCCTGGCCGCGCCCCTGGCTCAGCTGCCGCAGCACCGGCACGGGGCTCAGTACGCGCCGTACTTCGAGACCTGGACCAAGGACAGTGTCGCCACGGTCGCGGCCAAGTCGGGCGCCCGGCGGCTGACCCTCGCGTTCGTCCAGGCGGCCGGAAAGAAGGGCGCGGCCGCCTGCACGGTGACCTGGAACGGGAAACAGCCGATCGCGGCCGGCCGGTACCGCAAGCAGATCACGCGGCTGCGCCGGGACGGCGGCAACGTGATCCCCTCGTTCGGCGGTTACGGCGCCGATCAGGGCGGTACCGAGATCGCCGACTCCTGCCACAGCGTGCCCGCCATCGCGCGGGCCTACGAGCAGGTGATCCGCGTCTACCACGTCCGCGAGCTGGACATGGACGTGGAGGCGCGCTCGCTGACCAACCCGGCCGGGATCGCCAGGCGCAGCGCCGCGATCGCGATGGCCCAGCACTGGGCGGCCAGGCACGGGTTCGGGCTGAGGATCCAGTTCACGATCGGCATCGAGCCGCACGGCCTGGATCGCAGCAACCTGGCCGTGGTCCGCAGTGCGGTCGCGCACGGCGTCACGGTCAGCTCGGTCAACCTGATGGTGTTCGACTACTACCTGGCCAAGGAGCCGAAGCCGCTGCCGATGGGCACGCTCGCGATCGAGGCCGTCAGCAACGCGCACCGGCAGCTCATGAACGTCTTCCGGCACTGGAGCGCGGCCCGGGTCTGGCGCACCGAGGGCATGACCATGCTGCCCGGCATCGACGACTACCCCAAGAAGACCGAGGTGACCTACACCAGCGACGCGGCCCGGATGATGCGCTTCGCCCGGGCGCACCGGATGGGCTTCCTGTCGATCTGGGCGATCCAGCGCGACAACGGCGGCTGCCCGGGCGCGATCGACAGCAACTCCTGCTCCGGCATCGGCCAGGCCCGGTGGGCGTTCAGTCACCTGCTCGAGCACTTCTGACGAGCAGGGGCCGCAACGCCACGCCTCCGGCTGTCGCCGGCCCGCCTCGCCCGGGCCGCGGCGGCTAGCCGGGGGCGTGCAGGCCGCGGACGGCGGCGGCGGCGTCGGTGCCGGGCGGCGGGACGATCGCGATGACCGGGGTGTCCAGGCCGGCCGCCCGGTAGGCGTCCACGCGCTCCCGGCAGTGGTCAAGGTCGCCGTAGATCACCAGGTCGTCGACTACTTCGTCGGGCACGGCAATGCTGGCGCCGCGCCGGTCGCCGGCCGCCCACTTCTCGCGCATCGGCGTGATCAGCTCGCCCCGGCCCAGCCATTCGTGGAATGCCGCGTACGCGGGCACGGTCAGGTAGGCGGTGATCAGCCGCCGGCCGATCGAGCGGGCGAGGCCGGTGTCGCTGGTCGGGCAGACGAAGATCCGGGCGATCAGCTCGCAGTCCTGGCCGGCCGCGGCCCTGACCTTCGGCACGTCGGCCGGGGACAGCCAGTTCGTGATCGCGGCGCCGGCCTCCTGCGCGGCCAGCCGGACCATCTTCGGGCGCAGCGCGGCCAGCGCCAGGGCCGGGGGGACGGCCGGCGGGCGTTCGAGCCGGAACCCGTTCACCGCGAACGTCGGGTACTGGTGGGTAACCTTCTCGCCCGCTAGCGCCGCACGCAGGAATCGCAGCGTGTCGGCCGAGCGCTGGTACGGCGCCTCGAACGGGATGTCGTTCCATTCCCGGACCACGACGGGGGTCGAGGTGCCGATGCCCATGACGAACCGGCCGGGTGCGAGGTCGGCCATGGTCGCCGCGGACATCGCAAGCAGCGCCGGGCCGCGGGTATAGATGGCGGCGATGGCGGTGCCCAGGCGCAGCTGGCCGGACCACTGGGAGGCGAGAACCAGCGGCGTGAACGCATCGATCCCGGCCAGCTCGGCCGACCAGGCGTCGGTGTAGCCGAGGTCGGGCAGGGCCTCGATCAGCTCGCGCTGCTCGGCGAGCGAGTAGCCCGGTAGCGGCAGCGTGATCCCCCAGCGTGGCGAGCCTGCCATGTCGACCTCCTGGCGCGTCGGGTGGTTCAGGCACAGATATCACAGCCTGGCGGCCAGCGGGCGGCCCGGCCCGCCGCGGCCGGGCAAAGCATGCGCTTTCCCACTACTTCCTTCGTAACCGGTATGTGGCCGTGATGCCCGGCCCGAAGTGCTAGATTCGGCCAACTGAACCCAGTGAAGGGACGCCGATGATCTCGCGCACCCCGGTCCTCCGCCTGGCCCTCCGGGCGGCCACCGCGGCATCGGCCGTCATCGTCGCGGCGGCCGGCCTCGGCGGCGCGGTCGCGGCCAGCGCGTCGGTGCCGCCGGCCGGGGCCCGGGCCAATCCGTACTCGCCCGCGGCGGGCCATCCCTACCGCCACGGCGTGCTCCCGACGCTGGTCAGCCAGCGGGCGATGACCAGGTGGGCGAGCCAGCGGGCGGTCCCCGCGGCCAGCCGGGAGAACCTCAGCTACGGCGGGGGCGGGCACGGTAACGGCGTCACCTCGGGCCACGAGAAGGTGTACCTCGTGTTCTACGGATCGCAGTGGGGGACGGCGCACACCAACAGCCACGGTGACCTCACGCTCAGCGGCGACCCGAATGGTGCCGCACCGTACCTGCAGGAGCTGTTCAAGGGGCTCGGCACCGGCGGCGAGCGCTGGTCGGGCGTGATGACGCAGTACTGCGACGGGGTCGCCTACGGCGCCACCTCCTGCCCGGCCAACTCTTACCACGTGGCCTACCCCTCCGGCGGCGCGCTGGCCGGGGTCTGGGCGGACGAGGGGTCGGCGTCCCCGTCGGCCGCGACCGGCCATCAGCTGGGCACCGTCGCGATCGCCGCCGCGCATCATTTCGGCAACAACACCAAGGCCTCGAACCGGGACGCCCAGTACGTCATCTTGTCGCCGACCGGGACGCACCCTGACGGCTTCAACACCTCGTCCGGTCAGTTCTGCGCCTGGCATGACGACTCCGCCGACCCGAACCTGCCCGCCGGGCCGGTCATCGCGTCGCTGGACGTCGCATTCACCAACCTGCCGTACGTCACCGACGCGGGCCCGTCCTGCGGCGAGAACTTCGTCAACGGCGGGGCGGCCGGCGTGCTGGACGGCGCGTCCATCGTCGAGGGCCATGAGTACGCCGAGACGATCACCGACCAGTACCCGGCGTTCGGCTGGACCAACACCTACACCGGCGGGGAGGAGACCGCCGACCTGTGCGCCTGGAACCCGCCTGGCGGCACCGGCGGCACCAACGACCTGACCCTGCCGACCGGCACGTTCGCGATGCAGTCGACCTGGTCCAACCGCACCAGCGGCGGCCAGTGCTCGTTCCGCCAGCCGGTGCAGGCCAGCAACTGGGTGCGCAACGGCGGTTTCGAGGCCGGCCCGCTGAAGTACTGGACGACGTCAGGCTCCGTCGCGACGGTGACGAGGGCGCATTCGGGCAGGTACGCGGCCCGGCTCGGCAAGATCACGCCGACTAAGGGCAGCTCGAGCATCGCGCAGACGTTCACGGCCCGCGGCACCGGCGTCTCGTTCTGGTACAACGTGAACTGCCCGGACACCGTCGCGGTGGCCTGGGCGACAGCCACGCTGACCGACAACACCGCGCACACTTCGGTGACGCTGCTGGCCAAGACGTGCGTCGCGGCCGGCGGCTGGCGGCAGGCCAGCGGCACCGTGATCGCCGGGCACTCGTACACGCTCAAGCTGATCAGCCACGACGACGGCGACACCAGCAAAGGCGACGGCGCCTACCTGCGCGTCGACGACGTGATCAGCCGCTAGTGCCGCCGGCGCTCAGCTGGTGAGCGCGAGCGTCGCGCCGGACGGATCGGTCAGCCGGTGATGGCCGGCTGACCAGGGAAACCTGGCCCGGTCGCCGCGCACTCTTGCCTTGGGCCCGTCCGGCCCGGTCAGGATCGTGCCGTCGGCGCCGCAGGCGAGGAACTCGCCGTCGGCGCGCAGCAGCACCGGCCCGTCGCGGCTGGCCGAGATCGCGACCCGCCCGGCTCGCAGGCCGGCCAGCAGGGCGCCCGGCTCGGCGGTTTCAGCCTGAATCCAGGTAACCGGCGAGCCGGGCGGCGCATCGGAGCCCGGCCGGTGCCAGTCGCTGCCGCCGACCGCGGTCGCGTCCGGATCCCAGGCCAGCCACCAGGCCAGCGGCGTGGTCCAGCGCGGGTCGAGCCAGCTCCAGTGCCAGACTTCCACCAGCGGCGGCCGGCGCCGCATAGGCGCCGTCCAGCTCACGGGCCCGCCGTAGGGATGGTTGACCGAGAGCAGGCCGCCGGCCCGCTCGGTGTGCTCCAGCCAGTCATCGGCCGGCCGGCGGAAGTCGACCCAGCCGATGTCGCCGAAGGCGTTGGCGTGACCCTGCTCGGTGGTGACCTCCTGACCAGGCAGCAGCCCGATGCCGTGGGCGGCCGAGGCCGCGGCCAGCTCGCGGTGCTGGCTGACCGTGTTGTGATCGGTCACGGCCAGGAAGTCCAGCCCGCGCCCGGCGGCGAAGGCAGCCAGCTCGGGCACGGTCATCGCGCCGTCGGAGTGCACCGTGTGCGTGTGCAGGTCGCCGGCCAGCCAGCGCAGGCCGGGCTCGGCCGGCAGGTCACGCGGGCCTGGCCGGACGGCCGCGGGCCGGACGGGCTCGGCCGGGCCGAGCGGGCCGGCCGGGCCGCCGGGGCGCGCGCGGCTGGTCACTTCGGCGGTCAGCTCGTACCTGGTCCCGGTGGCCGCGATCCGGTGCAGGCCGAGCAAGACCTGCCAGGTGCCGGGTTCCAGCTCGCCGGCCAGGTAACCGGGCGTGGCCGCCGCCGCGGTGATGACGAAGAACCGGCGCGCGCCGCCGGACCAGCCACGAAAGCCGGCCGGCCCGAGGCAGCCGAGGTCCAGCAGGCCGCCGTCGCCGTCATAGTCCAGCTCGACTCTTAAGGCGCCGGTCCCTGGCGGCACCTCGACCGGCAGGTAGCGCCACACCGACTCGCACCGGTCCTCGATCGTCCACGTGCCGGCGTGCCGAGTCAGCCCCATATTTGACTGTCTACCCCACCTCGGCCGGTCATGCCGGGCCGGCCGCTTGACGCCGGAAATTCAACGCTTGTAGAGTTCAACGTGTGCTGAATTAGCTCGAGCGCCGCGCGGAAGGGCACGTCTATGTGGGCGATGATCGTGAAGGAGTTCCGCCAGGTCCGGCGGGACCGCCGGACGCTGGCGATGATGATCGTGCTTCCCGTCCTGTTGCTGGTCGTGCTCGGGTACGCCGCCAGCTTCGACGTCACGTCGGTGACCGTAGCGGCGGCCGGCCCGCAGGCCGGCGCCGTGTCCGGGCGGCTGCCCGGGCTCTTCGACGTGACGGCCACGGCGCCCGGGCAGGGACGGGCCTGGGCCCAGGATGAGCTGCGCGACGGCCGGGCCGAGGTGGCGATCGTGACCGGCGGGGCCAGGCCCCTGGTGCTGGTCGACGGCAGCCAGCTCTTCGCCGCGAAGGCGGCGCTGGGCGCGCTGGCCGGGCTGAAGGCGCAGGCGGCGGCCCGGCCGGGCGCGGCGATCCCGGCGCCGAAGGTGACCGTGCTCTACAACCCGGGCCTGGACACGTCGGCGATCATGATTCCCGGGCTCTGCGGCGTCGTGCTGGTCTTCGTCGGCACCATCATCACCAGCCTGGGCGTGGTCCGGGAACGGCAATCGGGCACGATGGAGCAGCTCGCGGTGATGCCGCTGCGGCCCAGGGATGTCTTCCTCGGCAAGATCGTCCCGTACTTCCTGGTCGCCGCGGTCGACCTGGCGATCGTGCTGGGCGTGGGGATCGCGATCTTCGGCGTGCCGTTCCGCGGCAACCCGGCGACGTTCGCGCTCGGGGCGCTGCTGTTCCTGTTCGTCACCCTCGGCATCGGCGTGCTGATCTCCAGCGTGTCGCAGAATCAGGGCCAGGCGATCCAGCTGGCCATGATGACGCTGTTGCCGCAGGTGCTGCTGTCCGGGCTGATCTTCCCGTTGACCTCGATCGCGGCCGGGGTGCGATGGATCGCCTACTTCCTGCCGCTGACCTACTTCAACGAGATCTCCCGCGGGGTGATGCTGCGGGCCGAGCCGATCGCCGCGCTCTGGCCGCCGTTCCTGTTCCTGGCCCTGCTCGGCGCGATCGTGGTCACCGGGGCCACGCTGCGGTTCCGCTCGTACCTGGCGCCCGCGGCCCGTGCGCGCGGTCGGCGGGCGAGGGCCGCGCAGCCGCAGGGAGCCTGACCGTGAGCGCGAACTGGGGAGTCAGCGACCTGCTGGTCCGCTACGGCCGGGTCGTCGCGCTGGACGGGGTCAGCCTGCCCGCTCCGGCCGGGCAGGTGACCGCCGTCGTCGGCGGCGACGGCGCGGGCAAGAGCACGCTGCTGCGCTGCCTGGCCGGCGCGATGAGCCAGGACAGCGGCCAGGTGCGCCGCCCGGCCAAGGAGCGGACCGGATACCTGCCGGCCAGCTCGGGCCTCTACCCGGACCTGACGGTCGCGGAGAATCTCGACTTCCGGGCTCAGGGCTACGGCCTGCCCAGGCGGCTGGCCGCCCAGCGGGCGGCCGAGTACCTGGACCGGGCCGGGCTGACCCAGGCGGCCGGGCGGCTGGCGGGGCAGCTGTCGGGCGGCATGAGGCAGAAGCTGGCCGTGATCGCGGCGATGCTGCATCACCCGGACCTGATCGTGCTGGACGAGCCGACCACCGGCGTCGACCCGGTCAGCCGCTCCGGGCTGTGGTGGCTGATTGCCCGCGCGGCCGCCGAGGGCGGCGCGATCGTGCTGGCGACCACCTACCTGGACGAAGCCGAGCGCTGCGCGTCCGTGCTGGTGCTCGACGCCGGGATCGCGCTGGCCGCGGGAACGGCGCCGGAGATCGTAGCGGCGATGCCGGGGTCACTGCGCTCGCCGGGCCGCCGGCCGGAGGGCGATGAGGCCGCCAGGTCCTGGCGGCGGGCCGGCCAGTGGCGCACCTGGGAACCGGGGCCGGGCAGGGGCCAGGCCCTGGCCCCTGACCTGCAGGATGCCGTGACCGTCGCGGCGCTGACCCGTCAGCTCCGATCGGAGGCTCCGGCATGACCGAGCTAGCCGCGTGCGTGGCGGCGACCAAGCGATTCGGCCCGTTCACCGCGGTGGACGCGGTGGACCTGCAGGTGCGGGGCGGGGAGATCGTCGGGCTGCTCGGCGCCAACGGCGCGGGCAAGACCACCGTGATCCGGATGCTGCTCGGCCTGACCGGCGTCTCGGCGGGCGCGGTCGCGCTGTTCGGCCAGCGGCCGTCCAGGGCGACCAGGCGGCGGATCGGGTACCTGCCGCAGGGCCTCGGCCTGTACGAAGACCTCAGCCCGGCCGAGAACCTGCAGTTCACCGCGCAGATTTTCGGCGTCGCCGGGGACGGGCTGCCGCCGGACCTGCGGCCGTACGCGCGCGAGCTGGTCGGCTCGCTGCCGCTCGGCGTGCAGCGCCGGGTCGCGTTCGCGCAGGCGCTGTCGCACCGGCCCGAGCTGCTCATGCTCGACGAGCCCAGCTCGGGCGTGGACCCGCTCGGGCGGGCCCGGCTGTGGGAGACCATCGGGGACGCCGCCGAGGCCGGCGCCGGGGTGCTGGTCACCACGCACTACATGGAGGAAGCCCAGGAGTGCGGCCGGCTCGTGATCATGGCGGCGGGCCGGGTCGTGGCCCAGGGCACCGCGGCCGAGATCGTGGGCTCGCGACAGGTCACCGTCGTGGCGGCGGAGTCGTGGTCGGCCGCCTTCGGCGCGCTGGACACCGCCGGGCTGCCGGTCGCCCTGGCCGGGCGCGGGCTGCGGGTCCCCGGGGCCGGGCCGGCCGAGGTCAGCCGCGCGCGCGGGGACCGGCCGGCCAGGGTCAGCCAGGTCCCGGCCACGCTGGAGGAGGCCTTCTTCGAGCTGTCCCAGCCAGCCGCCGGGGCCCGGGCTGGTGCGCCCGCGGAGACGCCGGCGTGACCGGCCCGGCCGGCCCCCCTGGCCGGGAGGAGCGGTCCCCGGTCCGCGAGCCACCGGGCCGGTGGCCGGGCGACAGCGGGACACGAGGGGCGGTCGGCGAAGCTGCCCGCACGCAATTCGCCGACTTCGGCTGTCGCGGGGCCACAATACGGG
>JBPCKO010000176.1:0-23270 GCA_051004215.1 Streptosporangiaceae bacterium
AAGCCCTCGCCACAGCCCTGCCAGGACAGGCCCGCCTTCCCTGCCGGTGCGGGCAGGCCGGCCGGCCTGGCGGGTGCCGGCCTGGCGGCCGGCGGCCTCGTGCCAGCGCTGGCCGGATGCGGCGGCAGCAGCGCCGCGGCGGTGCCGCGCATGCCTGCCCTGCCCAACCCCCGCCATCCCGTGCTCTGGCCGATCAGCCCGGGCAACCAGCCAATACCCGGCGGGCTGCCGCCCGAGTACAACGCCACCCTGCGCGTGCTCAGCTGGCCGGGCCGGATCAGCCAGCGCTGCGCGACCGACTTCGCCAGGGCCTACCAGTGCGCCGTCGAGGTCAGCACGTTCACCACGGTCACCCAGGGCATCAGCCTGCTGGCGCGCGGCCGGGGCCAGTACGACCTGTTCGCGGGCGCGCCGACCGACGTCCTCGGCGTCCTGGTCGGCCGGTCCCTGATCCAGCCGCTGAACCACAGTTACATCCCCTACATCCGCCAGGCCTGGCCGATCTTCACCGATCCCTATTACGACAGCCGCTGGCAGTACACGGTCCCGTTCGGCGTCTACACGACCGGCATCGCCTGGCGCAAGGACAAGGTGGACCTGGACCCGTACACGCTGCGCAACGGCTGGCAATTCCCGTGGCTGGCCAACGCGACCGGCCGGACCTCGATCCTGGACGACTACCGGGAGTCACTCGGGCTGGCCCTGATGACCTCCGACCCGACGAACTTCGACACCGCCGACCCCAACCTGGTCAACCTGGCCCGGCGGCGGCTGCTCACCCTGAACGCCAAGGTCGGCGGCCTGCGCATCGACAACAACACGGCGCGGCAGCTCGCCACCACCCAGTCCTGGGTCCACCTGGCCTGGTCGGGCCAGGCGGTCGCGGCGGCCAAGGCACTGCCGCCCGGGGTCCCGGTCGAGGTGATCGGCTACTGGTTCCCGCCCGACGGCATCGGCCCGGTCGCCAACGACACCCTGACCGTGGCCCGGGGCGCGCGCAGCCCGATCCTGGCTCACCTCTTCTGCAACTTCATGCTCGCGCACCGCAACGCGATACAGAACATCGCCGCGACCGGGTTCATGCAGCCGCTCGGCTACGCGGCCCCGCACCGCCTGATCCAGCTGGGCATCCTGCCGCCGAGCCTGTCATCGGCGGCCGTCTCGTCGACCTTTTTCGATCACGGTCTGAAGGAGACCGAGCTGCAAGCTCCGGCCGACGAGCTCTGGCAGCAGGCCTGGGCGGCGGTCACCCGCCACGCCGGCCGGACCAGGCGGCGGGCCGCGACGGCCAGCCCGTCGGCGTCGTCCTGACCGCCGGGACCGATCCAGGGATTGATACGGAACTCCACTACCGCGTACTCATCGCCCGGAACCTCCGCTTCCGCGCGGTAACGGAGATCCGGCCCGAGCAAACTTTCACCACGAGTGTCCGCTAGTTCCAGACTTATGCTCTTAGCAGCGTGTGACGCTCCTGTAATGTCTTAGGCCTTGTCACGGAGCGCCGGCAGGAGTAGTCAAGAAGAGTTGAAGGGCCGTTCAGTCGGCCGTAGCACCGCCAGCGCAGCCCACGCTGCCTACTCCGGACCGGCTGGCTCCCCGTAGCCGGATTGCCCTGAGCGAAGGGATGTCAGGTCATGCACCCCAAGGAAGGCTGGCGGGACGGCCGGCCGCCGATCCCGGGGGTCTCGCGCCCGGTCGTGTCCCGCCGCGGCTTTCTGCGGCGCGGCGCCGGCGCCAGTGCCGGGCTCGCTCTCGGCGCGACCGGGCTGGGGGCCGCCCTGTCGGCCGGCAGCGGCGAGCTGCTGGCCGACGCCGGCAGGAAGGCGCTGCCGCTGCCACGGCCGGAGCACCCGGTCCGCTGGCCCATCTACGCCGACAACCGGCCGATCAAGAGCGGGCTGACGCCCGAGCGCAACGCCACCCTGAAGGTCTACAACTGGGTCGCCTACATCAACTCGAAGTGCCTGAAGGAGTTCGGCAAGAAGTACAACTGCACGGTCGAGGTCACCACGTTCAACACGATGACCGAGGCCCTGGCCAAGCTCAGCAGCGGCCGGTCGAACACCAACTTCGACGTGTTCATGGGCGTCACCAACGACGTGATCGGCAAGTGCGTCGCCCAGAAGCTGATCCAGCCCCTGAACCACAGCTACATCCCGAACATCCGCCAGGTCTGGCGGGAGTACACCAACCCGTTCTACGACCAGGGCTGGCAGTACACGGTGCCGTACACGATCTACTCGACCGGCATCTCCTGGCGCAAGGACCACATCCACGACGACCCGGCCTCCTGGCCGAACGGCTACGCCTTCCCCTGGCAGTCCAAGTACGCGGGCAAGGTCGCGATCCTGGACGACTACCGGGAGTCGCCGAGCCTCGCGCTGATGAAGAACGGCATCTACGACCTGAACACGACCGACCGCGGGCAGATCGCGCTGGCCCGCGATTCGCTGCTCGAACTGGCCAAGCTGACCAACGTGCACATCGACAACAACGACTACACCAACGTGCCGTCCGGCCAGATCTGGATCCACCACTCCTGGTCGGGCGACATGGCCGCCTCCTGGCAGTACCTGCCCAAGGGCGTGCCCGCCGACGTGATCGGCTACTGGTTCCCGTCTGACGGCAAGGGGCCGGTCGCCAACGACACCAACACCGTCCTGCGCGGCGCACAGAACCCGGTGCTGGCCCACCTGTTCCTGAACTACCTGCAGGACCTGCCGAACGCGCTGACCAACATCAGCTACAACGGCTACATGCAGCCGGTCTACGGGGTCACCCCGACCCGGCTGGTACACGAAGGCATCTTGCCGGAGACGCTGACCTCCACGGTCGTGCTCGAGGAGAACGTCAGGCACGGGCTGTGGGAACTGCAGCTGCCTATCAAGGCAGACCTCGCCTGGCAGCAAGCCTGGCAAGTCGTGAGCCTGGGAATCTGAGGGAGAACCGGCCGATGGCGATGCCGAGCATGCTGCGCTTCACCAGCCGTTCCCGCCGCGACCGGGCGAGCGCCGAGAAGACGCAGCACAACAAGGTCTTCTACATGCTGCTGGCCGCGCCCGGCATCATCTGGCTGGCGCTGCTGTTCCTGGTCCCGTTCTACGACGTGCTCGCGATCGCGGGCGGCCGGCTGAACTTCCTGACCGAGTCCCCCGTCGCCGTCTACAACCCGCTCAACTGGTCGCACGCGACGCTGATCACGACCTGGCACGACATCTTCGGGGTCGGGTCGTTCGAGCTCCCGATCATCTGGCGGACGATCTGGTACACGCTCGTCGCGTCCGGGCTGTGCCTGCTGATCGGCTACCCGGCCGCCTACTTCGTGGCCCGGTTCGCCGGCCGGCGCAAGGCCCTGTTCCTGGTCCTGCTGATCGCGCCGTTCTGGATCAGCTACATGATGCGCATGCTGGCCTGGATCGACCTGCTGCAGACCAACGGCTACCTGAACAAGGCGCTCGGCGCGATCGGCCTGCCGAGCACGGTCAACTGGCTCGGCGGGAAGTGGTACACGGTCGTGCTCGGCCTGGTCTACGGCTACATCCCGTACCTGATCCTGGTCCTCTACGCCGGGCTCGACCGGATCGACGGCTCGCTGCTGGAGGCCGGGCGCGACCTCGGCCTGAGCCGGGCCAGGACGTTCGCGAAGATCACGCTGCCGCTGTCGCGGCAGCCGATCCTCACCGGGCTGCTGATCACCATGCTGCCGATGCTGGGCGACTACTTCACCAACAACCTGCTGTCCGGCACCAGGAACACCGCGTTTATCGGCAACGTCATCCAATCGCAGCTAGCCACGAACGGCTTCCAGAGCGAGGGCGCGGTCCTGTCCCTGCTCGTGCTCGCGGTGCTGGTCGTCCCGATGGTCTATTACGTCAGGCAGACAGCCAAGTCGGCGAGGGAGGCGACCTAATGAGCGCGACGACGACGGCTTCGGCCCCGGCCGCCGCCACCAGCGCGGTCCCGGCCAAGACCGGCCTGCCCTGGCCGAAGCGGAACCCGTGGCGGCACGCGTGGTTCCTGGAAAGCTTCACCTGGCTGTACCTGATCTGGTCGCTGGTGCCGATCGTGCTCGCGGTGCTGTTCTCGTTCAACAACGGCAAGTCGCAGAGCGTCTGGCAGGGCTTCTCCTGGCGCTGGTACTTCTCCGACCCGGTCAACTCGGTCGCCCACAGCAACGTGCTCCAGCTCGCGGTGCTGCAGACGATCAAGCTGTCCGCCTACACGACCCTGATCGCGATCCCGCTCGGCGTCACGTTCGCGCTCGGCATCCACCGCTGGCGGACCAGGACCTCGGCCAGCTTCAACCTGGTCATGCTGCTGTCGTTCGTGATCCCCGAGCTGATCTTCGGGGTGGCGATGTTCTTCGTCTTCACCTCGCTGTTCAGCGGCATCCACCTGGGCACCCTGGCCGAGACGCTCGCGCTGGTGACCTGGAACGTCTCCTGGCCGGCCATCATCGTCCAGGCCAGGCTGGCCACGATCGGCGATACCTACTCCGAGGCCGCCGCCGACCTGGGCTGCACCCCGCTGCAGACCGTGCGCCGGGTGATGATCCCGCTGCTCGCCCCGGCCATCTTCGCCAGCGCCGTCCTGGTGTTCTCGACCGTCATCGATGACTTCGTCATCGTCGACCTGCTCAGCAACAGCGCCGCCAACACCCCGATGTCGGTCTACATCTACAGCCAGCAGCACGGCGGCAACGGCGGCCCGGCCCTGAACGCCCTCGGCACGATCATGCTGGTCATGTCGTTCGTGATCGCCATCCTCGGTTACATCGGCTACCGGGCGATGACCAGGGGCGAGCGAGGCAGCAGCGCCGCCGCCCTCACCACGATCGCCGGAGCCTAAGCGCACATGCCCGACCTGCCCAGCCGAGCCCGTGCCGTCATCGTGGGCGGCGGCGTCACCGGCTGCAGCATCGCCTATCACCTGGCTCACCTGGGCTGGACCGACATCGTCCTGCTGGAGCAGAACCGGCTCACGGCCGGCACCACCTGGCACGCGGCCGGCCTGATCACCTCGGCCGGGATGACCGACGAGACTGCCCTGTTCTTCAGCCGGTACTCGCGTGACCTGTACGCGCGGCTCGAGGCCGAGACCGGGCACTCACCCGGGTTCCGCCCGGTCGGTCACATCTCGCTGGCCACCAGCAAGGAGCGGCAGGCGGCGCTGCGGCGCGAGGCCGCCTGGATGCACGGATTCGGCGTCGAGGACACCGAGATCTCGCCGCGCGAGCTGGCCCAGATGTGGCCGCTGGCCAGGACCGACGACGTGCGGTCGGCGTTCTACGTCGCCGACGAGGGCCGGGCCGACCCCGTGGGCGTCGCGACCTCGCTGGCCAAGGGGGCCAGGCAGCTCGGCGCGACCGTGATCGAGGGGATCGCCGCGACCGGCGTGACGATCCGCCGCGGGCGGGTCGCCGGCGTGCGCACCGAGCAGGGCGAGGTCGAGACCGAGGTCGTGGTCAACGCGGCCGGGATGTGGGCCAGGCAGTTCGGCGCCCTAGCCGGAGTGAGCGTGCCGCTGCAGGCGGCCGAGCACTATTACCTGCTCACCGACACGGTCCCCGGCATGGACGCCGACCTGCCCGTTATCGAGGACCCGGACAGCTACGGCTACTTCCGGCCCGAGGGCGACGGCATGCTGGTCGGCCTGTTCGAGCCGGTCGGCATGCCCTGGTCGCTGGACGGCGTGGCCCGCGACTTCGCGTTCGGCAAGCTGCCGCCGGACTGGGAGCGGATGGAGCCGTACCTGGGCCAGGCGATGGAGCGGATCCCGGTGCTGGCCCAGACCGGGGTGCGGACGTTCTTCTGCGGACCTGAGTCGTTCACCGCCGACGTCCGCCCGTTGCTCGGCCCGGCCCCTGAGGCCGACGGCTACTTCGTCGCCGCCGGGCTGAACTCCCTCGGCATCCTGTCCGGCGGCGGGGTCGGCCACATGATCGCGCACTGGATCGTCGACGGGGTGCCACCGGTGGATGCGACCGCGGTCGCGATCGACCGGACCGCCAGCTACGAGACCTCGCGCAAGTTCCGGTCCCAGCGCACCCCCGAGCTGCTCGGCGCGCTGTTCGGCGACGCGGTCTGGCCGGCCTGGCAGCCGAAGACCGGCCGGAACGTTCGGCGGTCGGTGCTGCACGACCGGCTGGACGCGGCCGGCGCGCACTGGGGTGTCTCCGCGGGCTGGGAGTTCCCCGAGTGGTTCGCCCCGCCGGGCCAGCATCAGGGGCCGGTCATGGCCTACCGCCGCCAGCCCAGTCACGACATCGTCGGCGCCGAGCACCGGGCCGTCCGCGAGGCGGTCGGCGTCATCGACATGAGCCTGATGGCCAAGCTCATCGTGCAGGGACCCGACGCCCCGGCGGTGCTGAGCCGGCTGTCCGCGGCCGACGTGACCCGCGAGACCGGCCGCCTCGTCTACACCCAGTGGCTGAACACCGCCGGCGGCATCGTCGCCGACGTCACCGTGACCCGGCTGGACGAGACCAGGTTCCTGGTCGTGGCCAGCGACATCATCCACCGCCGGATCGAGCCGCTGATCCGGCGCGAGACCAGGCCGGGCGAGGTCGTCACGGTGACTGACGTCACCTCGGGCACGACCCTGCTCACGGTCCAGGGCCCGGCATCGCGGGAACTGATCTCGCGCCTGACCGACGCGGAGTTGTCCAACGAGGCGTTCGGCTACCTGACCGCACGCCCCCTGCATGCCGGCTACGCCCCCGCCCTGGCCCTGCGCGTCACCTACGTCGGGGAACTGGGCTGGGAGCTGCACGTGCCGGCCGAGTACGCGGCTGGCGTGTACGACGACCTGATGGCGGCCGGGGCCGACCTGGGCCTGCGCCCGGTCGGCCTGGCCGCGATGTCGAGCCTGCGGCTGGAAAAGGGCTACCGGGACATGGGCGTCGACATCGACAACACCGACAACCCGATCGAGGCCGGCCTGGGCTTCGCGGTGGCCTGGGACAAGCCGGGCGGCTTCGTCGGCCGCGAGGCGCTGCTCGCGGCCCGCGAGCTGGGTCCGCCCAGGCACCGGGTGGTCGGCCTGATGATCGAGGACGCCGGGGCCGACCTGTTCGGCAACGAGCCGGTGTTCCTGGCCGGACGCTGGGTCGGCTACGTGCGGGCCGCCGCCTTCGGCTATACGGTCGGCGGGCCGGTCGCACTGGCCCAGGTCGCCCGGGAGGACGGCGTGACCGGCGAGTGGCTGAAGTCCGGCGACTTCACCGTGCGGACCGACCACCGCGAATGGCCGGCCCGGCTGCAGATCGCGCCGTTCTACGACCCCAAGCGGCTGCGCATCCTCGCCGAAGGCTGACCAACTTCGCTTCGGATCCGAGATGGGCAATATCGGCGGCGATTTGCGGTAGTTCGTTCCCCATCTCGGATCCGGCGCCGCTCAGCCACGGTGCAGGCCCGCGACCGGGAGCCCGCGCGCGCCACGTATAGTCCCAGTCGGGGTATTTGTGAACTCCGCGACCCCGGGAAGCCGAGGTAGGACAGCACCATGAGCGGCATCGCACGGATCGACCCGCAGGCGGAACTCCAGCCGGACCCCGGCCATCCCGGCGAGTTCTACGTGAACAACTTCACCGGGTCCGACCCCGGCTTGTTCGCCGGCGTCTGGTCGGCCGCCGAGCAGGAGACCGTGATCGAGTCCTACCCGGTCGACGAGGTATGTGTCGTCCTGGCCGGGACCATCACGCTCACCGACTCCGACGGGCAGGTCAGCGTGTACAAGCCGGGCGACTCGTTCGCGATCCGCAAGGGAACCCCGCTGACCTGGGCCAACTCGCCGGATGTGCGCAAGATCTACGTGATCCTCGACCACGCGGCCAGTTAAGCGGCCAGCGGGGCCTCAGCCGGCCAGGGGCGTCAGCCGGCCAGCAGCTGCTCCTCGCCGTCGGTGGCCTGCAGGTCCTCGCCGGTGGCGCTGACTCCCTCGCCGGGAAGCACCCGCAGGGCGTCCGGCGCGAGGTGCACCTGGACGGGGGTGCCCTGGGCAAGGTCGACCTGCTCGCCGTCGTTCTGGAGCAGGGCCTGAAGGGGCATGCCCGCCGCGACCCGCAGCATGACCTGGGTCGAGGAACCAAGGTAGACCAGCCGCTCCACCATGGCGGGCACCCGGTTCGGTCCCGACGGCGCGGCCCCGGACCCCTGGCCGTTCTGGAACGGCTCGATCCGCACCCGTTCCGGCCTGATCACCGCATGGGCCTGGTCGGGCGCGTCCTCGCCGCCGTAGTCCGCATCTAGCACGAACTCGCCGAGGCGCACCTTGCAATGGGGGCCAGGCCCGCGCTCGACCATGTCGACCCGCATCAGGTTGGAGACGCCGAGGAAGTCCGCGACGTAGGTGTCGGCCGGGGCGTCATAGATTGCCTGCGGCGCGCCCATCTGGACGATCTTGCCCGCCCGCATGACCGCGAGGCGGTCGGACATGGTCAGCGCCTCTTCCTGGTCGTGGGTGACGTACAGGAAGGTGATCCCGACCCGCTCCTGCAGCGCCTTCAGCTCGACCTTCAGCGACCGGCGGAGCTTGGCGTCCAGCGCCCCGAGCGGCTCGTCGAGCAGCAGCACCGCCGGGCCGAGCACCAGCGCCCTGGCCAGCGCCACCCGCTGCTGCTGCCCGCCGGACAGCTGTCCTGGGCGGCGCTTCTCGAACGCGGTCATGTGCACCAGCTCGAGCACCTCGCCCACCTTGCGGGCGCAGGTCGCCTTGTCCACGCCGCGATTGCGCAGGCCGAACGCCACGTTCTCGTGCACGTCGAGGAAGGGGAACAGCGCGTAGCTCTGGAACACCGTGTTCACGTTGCGCTTGTTCGGCGCGATGTTCGTGACGTCGACGCCGTCGAGCAGGACCTTGCCCGCGGTCGGCTGCTCGAAGCCCGCGATCAGCCGCAGCGTGGTGGTCTTGCCGCAGCCGGACGGCCCGAGCAGGGAGAAGAACTCGCCGCTGGAAATCACCAGGTCCAGGTCGTCGACGGCCACCTCGACGAACCGTTTGGTCAGGGAGACCAGCTCGATCTGTCCGCCAGACATAAGGCGCTCACCTTCCCGCTCCGGCCGGGGCCGCGGAGCCGTCCGCTCGCTCGCGACCGCCTGGAATCCACTGGAAGCCTAGACGATCCGCTACATACCGCATGCATAGTTCATATGCACTGACCGGGTCCACTACCGGATCTTCCAGGGCGATCTGGATCGTCATCCCGTCAAGCAGCGCCGATATGAAGATCGAGAACGGCACCGGGTCGATCTCGGCGAACTCCCCCGCCGCCTGCCCGGCCCGCACCAGCGAGACGATCACGTCCCGCCAGCGCTCGTCGTACTGACGGCGCACGCTCGCCACGTCGGGGTTGCGCGCGGCCTGGACCCAGAAGTCGAGCCAGAGCTGCCAGTTGCCCTCCAGATCCGGATCCGGATCGGGCAGCAGGTTCATCGCGACGAATTCCTCTAGCCGCTCGGCCGCCGTGGCCAGCGTGTCCATCCGGCGCTGGCCCTCGGCGTACCAGGTGTCCTCGTAGTGCCTGATTGCCTCGGTGAGCAGCTGGTCCTTGGTCTTGAAGTAGTAGATGACCAGGGCGGGACTGATCCCGATGCGCTCAGCGATGTCGGCGATCCTGGTGTCGGCGAACCCGCGCTCGGAGATCACGTCGAGGGCAGCATGCAGCATCTGCCCGCGCCGCTGGTCCGCGATTCCCGGACCGCCCGGAGGCCGCTGGTCCCGCTCAGTCATCGGTAAATCCTCCGCCCCACTTGTCGTAACCGTAGCAAATTTCTAGACTGAACATTCAGTCAGTCCTCTACGGACTGGCCCGGGCGGCGTGAGCCAGGCCCGCACAGCTGGACGGACGGCCCGAAAGGAACTCAAGCTCATGGCCGCAACATACGACGCCATCGTCATCGGCGGAGGGCACAACGGACTCGTCGCCGCCGCCTATCTCGCTCGGGCCGGCGCGCGCACGGTGGTGCTCGAAGGCCGCCATAAGACGGGCGGCGCCGCGACCACAGAGTCCCCATGGCCCGACGCTCCAGAGTTCAAGGTGACGCGGCTGTCTTACGTGATGAGTCTGATGCCGCCGACCATTATCAACGATCTCAAGCTAGCGAGTCACGGCTACAAGATCTACCCGATGGGCCCGTATTACCAGGCATTTCCCGAAGGCGGCTCGATCAAGCTGTACGCCGACGACGCGAAGCGCAACCACGAGTCCGTGTCCCGGTGGTCCAAGAAGGACGCCGAGGTCATGCCGAAGTGGGACGCCTGGCTGGCCGGCCTGGCCGATGTGCTCGGCCCGATGCTGCTGACCGTGCCGCCGAACCTCGGCTCGCGCAAACCGCGGGACCTGCGCGGCACGCTCAAGCTCGCCTGGGCCAACCGCGGCCTGAACGTCCGCACGGTCGCCGACGCGACCAGGCTGATGACGATGTCGATCGCCGACCTGCTCGACGACTGGTTCGAGTCTCCGCAGGTCAAGGGAGCCCTTGCGGTCAACGGCGTGATCGGGACGTGGGCCGGCCCGTACGAGCCGGGCACCGCCTACGTGATGGCCCACCACTCGATCGGCGATGTCGGCGACGGCCACCTCGGCAACTGGGGCTTCCAGGAGGGCGGCATGGGCGGGGTCTCCGACGCGATCGAGGCCGCCGCCCGCGGTCTCGGCGTCGAGGTCCGCCTGAATGCCAAGGTCGGCAAGGTCCTGGTCGAGCACGGCCGCGCGGTCGGGGTCGCCCTGGAGAACGGGGACGAGCTGCGGGCCGGGACCATCGTCTCCACCCTGCACCCGCGCACCGCGTTCCTCGACCAGGTGGGCGAGGAGCACCTGCCGCCCGACTTCAGCCGCGACATCAAGACCTGGAAGACCCGCAGCGGCGTCGTCAAGATCAACCTGGCCCTGGCCGAGCTGCCCGACTTCACCGCCGACCCCGGCACGGAGCTCGGCGAGCACCACACCGGCTCGGTGGAGATGGCGCCGACGATGGAGTTCATCGAGCGCGCCTTCCAGGACGCCAGGGACGGCAAGCCGGCGCTGGCCCCGTTCAGCGACGGGGTGATCCCGACCGCCTTCGACAAGACGCTGTGCCCGGAGGGCACGCACATCATGTCGCTGTTCACCCAGTGGGTGCCAGCCGACTGGAATCTCGAGCCGCACAGGGGCGAGCTGGAGGCCTACGCCGACCGGATGATCGAGCTGTACGACCAGGTCGCGCCGAATTTCAAGGCCTCGATCTTGCACCGGGACGTGATCGGCCCGCATGAGATGGAGCAGGAGTACGGCCTGATCGGCGGCAACATCTTCCACGGCGAGCTGTCGCTCGAGCAGCTGTTCCACATGCGCCCGGCGCCCGGCTACGCGGACTACCGCACCCCGGTCCGCGGCCTGTACTACGGCAGCTCGGCCACGCACGCGGGCGGCGGTGTCTGCGGCATTCCCGGCTGGCAGGCGGCCAGGGCGGCGATCGCGGACCGCAAGGTGAGCCGGCTGACCAGGGCCGGCCGGGCGCAGGATTCCGCTAACTGGGCATGACCACGGGCATCGATACCGAACAGCTCGCCGTGGCCGGTGCCGCCGACCGCCCGGCCCTGATCGCGATGCTGGAAGCACGGTCGGTGGCGGTGGTCGGCGCCTCGCGCCGGGATGGCAGCTTCGGCGCCCGGATGCTCGCCGAGGTCGCCCGGTCGGCCGCCCGGCCGGCCATCTACCCGGTCAACCCGCGCTACGACCAGGTCGGCGGCCTGCGCTGTTACCCGTCCCTGGCCGACCTGCCCGAGGCCGCCGACCTGGTCCTGCTCGGCGTGCCCGATGCAGTGGTCGAGGAGCAGCTCGCCCTGGCCGCCAGCCAGGGCGGCCGGTCGGCGGTGATCTTCGGCAACGCGCACGAGGAGCCTGACCGCGAACCGGCCGGGACCGCCCGGCCCGGCCTGCGCCAGCGGCTGGCGGCGACCGCCCGCACGGCCGGGATGGAACTGTGCGGGGCCGGCTGCATGGGCTTCGCCAACCCCGGCTACGGGTTGCGGGCGATGGGCTACGTCGAGCCCGACCCGCTGCCGGCCGGGCCGGTCGCGCTGGTCACCCACTCGGGCTCGGTGTTCTCGGCCCTGCTGCGCACCCGGCGGGCGTTCGGCTTCACGCTCGCCGTCAGCTCCGGCCAGGAGCTGGTCACGACCGCGCCGTCGTACCTGGACTACGCGCTCGACCTGGCCGAGACCAGGGTGCTCGCGCTGGTCATGGAGGCGATCAGGCAGCCCGAGCGGTTGCGGGCGGTGCTCGACCGCGCCGCCAGCCGGGACGTTCCCGTGGTGCTGCTCACGGCCGGCCACACGGCCGGCGGCCAGGCGATGGTCGCCGCCCACTCCGGCGCGCTGGCCGGCTCCGACGGCGGCTGGGAGGCCCTGACCAGGACCTACGGCCTGCACCGGGTCGAGGACCTGGCCGAGCTGGCCGACACCCTCGAACTGTTCTCGCTGCGCAGTCGCGGTCCTGGCCGTCCCGGCCGGCCGTCCGCAGGCAGACCAGGCGGGTCCGGTCACGGCATCGCGACCGTGCACGACTCCGGTCTGGAACGCGCCCACGCGGCCGATGTCGCCGGCCAGCTCGGGGTGCCGTTCGCGCAGATCAGCGACGCGACCAAGGCCCGCCTGGCCAGCCGGCTCGACCCCGGGCTGATCCCCGCCAACCCGCTCGATGTCTGGGGAACCGGCAGTGATACCCGCGAGCTGTTCGGGCAATGCCTGATGATCCTCGCCGGCGATGATCGCGTCGAGGCGGTCGCGCTGGCCGTCGACCTCATCACCGAGCTCGACGGTGATACCGCCTACCAGCTCGCCGTCCTCGACGCTGCCGCCAGCACCGACAAGCCGGTCGTCGTGCTGGCCAACATCCCGGGCGGGGTGGACTACGACACCGCCGCGCTGCTGCGCGGCCGGGGCGTCCCGGTGCTGGACAGCATGCGGACCGGCATGGTCGCGCTGCGTCATCTGCTCGCCCGGCAAGCACGCGGCCCGCGGACGGCGCCGCCGGTGCCGCCGCCCGATCCGGCCAGGCTCACCCGGGCCAGGGCCCTGCTGGAGCAGGCCGGCGACACCGGCGCGGCCCAGCTCGCGCTGCTGGCCGAGTACGGCATCGGTGTCGCCAGAACCGAGCGGGCGGCCGGCCCCGGCCAGGTGCTGGACGCCGCCGCGCGGATCGGCTACCCGGTCGTGCTGAAGACCGACGAACCCGGGATCGCCCACAAGTCCGACGTTGGCGGGGTGCGGCTCGGCCTGACCGGGCCGGGCGAGCTGGCCGCCGCCTACGCCGACCTGGCGGCCAGGCTAGGCCCGGCCGTGCTGGTCTGCCAGAGCGTCCCGGCGGGCACCGAGCTGGCGCTCGGCCTGGTCCGCGACCCCGCGCTCGGCCCGCTGCTCGTAGTCGGGGCCGGCGGGATCCTGGTCGAGCTGATCGCGGACCGGGCCGTCGCCCTGCCTCCGCTGACCGCCGGCGAGGCGGCCGGGCTGATCGGCGAGCTCAGGGTCGCCCGCCTGCTGGCCGGGACCCGCGGCGGTACCCCGGCCGACCTGGACGCGGTGACCCGCGCGATCACCGGGCTCGCCGACCTCGCCTGCGAACTCGGCGAGCACCTCGACGCGCTCGACATCAACCCGCTGATCTGCGGCCCGCACGGAGCGATAGCCGCCGACGCGCTGGTCATCCCGCGGTAGCCCAGGCCCGGCCGGCCTAGGTCTTCGGCAGCGCCGGGATGACCTGCCCGAATGCCGCCGGGCCGATGTTGCCCGCCTCGACGTCGCCGACGCAGAGCCGGTCGCCGCCGATGTCCTGGATGACCACTCGCAACGCCTTGCCGCTGACCGGCAGGTAACCCGAGTGCAGGCCGGGCCGCAGCGTGATCGGCTGCTCCGACCCGCCGTAGGTGACGTAGACGGTGGTCCGGCTCCGCGCGTAGGAGAAGTACCCGAATCTGAGCGTGCCGGAGAACGCCGAGGACGGGGCACGGAAGCGGGCCCTGACCGTGCCCTGGCGCTGGACAAAGCAGTGCCGCCCTGGGGCCGGCCGGGCGGTCGCTCCGAACACCTTCGCCTGGTAGAGCCGCCCGTCAGGTCCGAATACCCATAGCCCGTCGACGGTGCCGCGCGGCTCGCCGAGCCAGCGCACCCGGCCGGCCAGCTTGCCCTTCTCCATCGCCCCGATGACCTTCGAGGTGTACGCGTAGGCGCCGAACGTGCCGATCACGATGTTCTGCGGCAGCGGGCGCTGGACGACGAGAGTTCCCTTGGGCACTTGCCGCAGTGCGAGCGCAGCGTTGGTGATGTAAGAACGGGCCTGGATTCCGTTGGTGTCGTTCTCGTATGCCTGCACCGACCAGATCGAGCCGAACACGAACAGGCCTATGAGGGCGGCGACCGCGGTGCGCGCCGTCTCCGGCTGCAGCAGGGGCCGCCGCCCCCGGCTCGCGTGGGCCTGGCCAGCCGGGGCGAAGCCAGACAGCGGCAGGAACGCGAGCCCCAGGCACACGATCAGGGCCGGCGTCGCGTCCGCGACATACCTGGTCTCCAGGCCGAGCACCGAGGCGCCGGCCTGGTCAAGCCGCCCGATCACGACCGGCAGCATGTCAGCGACGGCGAGCCAGCCGGCCAGGATCACCCAGGCCCGCCAGGCCTGCGGGCGCAAGACGATGCTGGCGGCGATGACGGCCACGGCGACGGCGGCCGAAAGCACCACCAGCCCAGGCGACGGCGCGGCGAAAGAGAACGAGCTGCCCGCTACCGGGAACCACTTCCACGGACCGCCGATCGCACCCGGCAAGAACGTGTCCCGCAGCAGTTCCGCGCCGAACGTGGTGACCCCGCGAGCCGAGAGCGGGACCCCGGGCTGGGAGGCGGACGTGCGCAGCGACTCCAGCAGGATGACGAGATAGACAGCGGCCAGCCCGGCGTAGGCGGCCCAGGCCTTCCAGTAGCGCAGGAGCGCGCGCAGGACACCGGCCGCCAGGGACCGGCGGTCGGTCAGGTACGCCGCCGTGATCGCGAATAGCAGAGCCGGCAGCACCAGGCCCTTCTCGAAGAAGGCCATGCCGAGCGCGATCCAGAACCCGGCCGAAGCGAGGTGGCGCATCCGCCCGGTCCTGACATACCGCAGGTGAGCGCTAATCGCCAGGAACGTGGCCAGCTGCAGTGGCACCGACTCCATGGCCGACGACCAAATGCCGAGATCGGGCACGGCGAGCGGGGTGAGCAGGTAGACCGCCAGCAGCACGAGGATGGCCGGGCGGTCACCGAACAGGTCGTGCAGCAGGCGGTAGGCGGCGGCCGCCGCCGCGGCGACGAAGGCCAGGCTCACCGCCGAGGCCGCGGCCCAGTTGTACGGGGTCGAGGAGATCCGCACCAGCACCCAGGCGACCGCCCGCAGCCCGATGATCAGGTGGCCGGATCCGATGAAGGTGAGGTAGGACCAGCTGAACGCATGGCCTGCCGCGAGGTCCAGGTCGTGGAAGTCGTCCTGGCGGAAGTACAGGTGCCCGAGGAACTGGGCTTTCCAGGCGAGCTGGGCGACGATCAGCAGCACGGCGCCCAGGAGTACCCGGTGCTCCCTGACCCAGGCCGCGAGCGGCCGCAGGTCGGCCCACTCCACGTCGGCGTCGCTGTCGACGTACGGCGCGATGTCACTCATGATTGCGGTTCGCTCGGCAGGGCGGTTGCGGATATCGCAGGCCCCGGACGGCCCGCCTCGACGTCGCCGATGCAGAGCTGGCCGATGCCGGAGCCGGTCACCTGGATGCCGGCCGCGGACCCGGTCACCGGCAGGTACGCGGTGTGCAGGCCGTGCCTGACCGTCATCGTCCTGACCGTGCTGCCATAGCTGACCTGAAGCTGGCCGGGTCCAGCCGCCCCCCACAGGTAGCCGATCCGCAGCATGCTGCTCAGGTACGTCGGCACCTTGAGGAACTGCACGGCGATGGTTCCGGGCCGGCGCGGCCAGCAGCCGCGGACCGGGCCGTGCCCGCTGGAGGCACCGTAGACCCAGAGCGGGAACAGCCGTCCGTCCGGGCCGAAGATCCGCGCTCCGTCGACGGTCCCGTCCGGGCGCTCGATCCAGCGCAGCTTGCCTGGCCGGATGGCGCCGAGCACCGTGCGCGTATCGCTGCCGCCGGCGGCGAGCTGATCGGGCAGCCCGCTGGCCAGCACCACGGTGCCCGGGCGGGCGAGCTCCACGCCGGCCGTGGCCGTGTCGATATACGCGGCCGCGGGCCCGCCGGTGACCTTGGACTGATAGGTTCGGGCCGACCAGAAAGACCCGACGAGGAAGACCGCGACCAGCGCCGCCGCGACAGGCCGCCAGGCTCGCCCGGCCGGCCTGGCCCGCCCGCCCACTTTGCCAGCCTGCGCCGCCGCCGGCTCACCGCCAGGGCCGGCCGGGGCAGCCAGCGGCAGGCGCACGGGCAAGAACGCCAGCGCGAGGCAGAGCGCCAGCACCGGCCGGGCATCGGCCACGTAGCGGGTGTTCAGCGCGAGCAGGACCGGATACCAGTTCAGCTTGCCGATCATCACAGGAAGCATGTCGGCGCCAGCCACCCAGACGGCCAGCGCCGCCCAGGCGCGCCAGGCGACCGGACGCCGGACGATGCTGCCGGCGACGACCGCCACCACCACCGCGACCGCGAGCCAGGCCAGGGCGTGCGGCGGCAGCGCGAGTGCGGTCGCCTGACCGGGCAGCGGCCACCAGCGCCAGGGGCCGCCCAGGGCGGCGGGCACCAGGGAACCTTTCAGCAACCCCCAGGCAAACGTCAGCGCGGCCGGGCCGCCGGGCACGCCGGCCTGGGCCTGGCCGGCGCCGAGCGCACCGGCCAGCGCCACCCCGTAGGCCGCCAGCGCGATCGCGTAGCCAAGCCACGCCGCCCAGTACCGGCGCAGCGCCTGCCGCAGGCCGGACAGCCACCAGCGGCGGCCGGGCAAGAACGCCGAGGTGATGCCGAGCAGCAGTACCGGCACCAGCACGCCTTTTTCCGAGGAGAGCAGGGCCAGGACAACCCACCCGATCGCGGCGACCAGCTGCCGCACGCGCCTCGTCCGTACGTATCCGACGTGGGCGTGGACGGCCAGCCAGAACGCGAGCTGGAGCGGGAGCGACTCGACCGCCGCGGACCACCAGCCGAGATCGGCCAGACCCAGCGGGGTGAACAAGTACAGGACCAGCGGGATCAGGATCGCCGGCCGGGCGCCGAACAGCCGGCGCAGCGCGAAGAAGGCGGCCAGGCCGGACGCCGCCAGCAGGGCCAGGCTCACCGCGCTGGCCAGCCCCCAGTTGTACAGCGAGATCCTGGCCAGCACCCAGGCAATAGCGCGCCCGGCGATGACCAGGTGCCCGTCGCGGAGGTAGCTGAGGTAATGCCAGCCGAATGCCGCCCGGCGGGCCAGGTCAAGGGCGAAGAAGTCGTCACGATAGAAGTACAGGTGCCCGAGCAGCTGAGCCCTCCAGGCGACCTGGGCGGCGATCAGGGTCAGCGCGGCGATCAGCACCGGCTGGCGGCGGCTGACCCACCGGTAGGCCGGCCGCAGGTCGGCCCAGGCATCGACGGGTCCGGAGGCGGGCCGACGCACCAGCTCCTTACCCGGGACCCCTGGGCCAGGGTCGGCGGGCTGGACCTGCTCGTCGGCCTGGCTCACGAGCGCATCCTAATTGTTCTTGTCATGATTACCGCGCTGTTCACCCGATAGTTCCGAGGTTTACCGATCTGACGACGCTGGGCAAGTTGGGATCTATGCTCTCGCCTGGCTGATGCTCGAAGCGGCCAGGAATCAGGAGCGCAATGCGGCGAATCGCACACACCCTGGCCGTGGCGGCAGCCGTCGCCGGGCTCTGCCTCAGCGCGGCACCGCGGGCGCGAGCACCCACCCTTCTCGGCCGTCCGGTCACGGGCTGACGGCCTCGGAGCGCCGGGCACTGGCCGTCGCCGAGCACCTGGAAGCCCTGCACGCGAGGCACGGGATCGTGACCGGCCTGGTCCGCGAGCCCGATGGTGCCCCGGCGCCGAACGTCTGCGTGGTCGCGAGCGGGTACCAGGTCCAGTTCGCGGCCGGCTGCGGCGCTTCCGGGTTCGCCACCCAGTGGTGGCAGGACGCGCCGAAGCGAGCCGCGGCCAAGGTGATCACCGTCGCCGCGGGCGGCATGACCAGCGGGATCAGCGCGGTGCTGCGGCACTAGCGACGGCACCGCGCCGCCGGGTTACCGGCAGGTCCTGGTCATTCGAAGATGACGTAGACCTTGCGGATGGTCTCGTGAATCTGCCAGTTCCCGGCCCAGCCGCGCGGGAACACCGCGACGTCGCCAGGGCCGATCTCGGTCGGCTGGCCGCCGTCCGGGGTGACCGTCATCCGGCCCGCGACGATCTGCACGAACTCGTGCGTCTCGAGTTTCCAGTAGGACGGCCCGGCCGTGCACTGCCAGACCCCGACCTCCTGGTCGCCGTCCTTCCACAGGGTCAGGCCGCTGGTCGTCATCTCCGCGCCGGTGGCCTCCTCCAGCGGGCCCCAGTCCTCGAGTTCGGCGGTGGCCGCCGAGGCAAGGTACGGCGTCGCCGGGTTGGGTTCGGTCATCGGTATTCCTTCCTGTGGTGCGCGGTCAGGTGACCGGCGCGTGCTCGGGGAACGGCAGGGCCACCGGGTCGGTCGCCAGCCTGCTGCGGCCGTCGGCATCGAACCGGTCCAGGCCCAGGTCCGCGGTCTCCACGACGACCGAACGGCCGGTCAGGGCCACATCGGCCGCCGCCCTGGCCACTCCGGGACCCCACATCATCCCGGCCCCGCCCGCGCTGGCCACGGTGACGCCGCCTAGCGGCTGGCCGCCGGCGAGAGCCGGGCCGATGATCGGCAGATGATCGGGTGTGTAGTCGATCGTGGCCGCCCAGACCCGGCGCAGCCCGAGCCCGGCCGTGACCGGCACGAGCGCGCTCAGCCGCTGCCTGAACCGCGCGAGCAGAGCCTCGTCGACCGTGCGAGCCTCCCCCGGCGGTTCCTGCGGATTCGACATGCCGAACAGCAGGCCGCCGTCCTCCGGGCGCCAATACAAGCCCGTGGTCAGGTCGAAGACCATCGGCAGCCGGGACGGCGCCAGACCGGGATGCGGCTCGGTCACTGCGACCTGATGGCGTACCGCCCCGGCCGGGATAGTGACGCCGGCCAGCTTGCCGACGGCGGCCAGTTCAGGGCCGCCGGTCAGCACGACCAGCGGCGTGGCGATCGGGCCGGCGCTGGTCCGCACGCCGGTGACCGTGCCGCCGGAGAGCTCGAGGCCGGTGAGGCTGGTGTGCTCGGCGACCAGTACCCCGGTGGCCGCCAGCGCGTGCGTGTAGGCGGCGACGTTGCGCGGCGGGTGCAGGTAGCCGTCCTCGGCGCAGTAGGTGGCCCCGCAGGTCGCGCCGGGCGCCATCGCCGGGTTCATGTCGTCCACTTCGGCCGGTTCCAGCCAGCGCACATCCAGGCCGAGCCCGTTCTGCATGCTCATCCGATCACGCGCGGCGGCCACGTCGGCGTCGCTGAAGCAGGGCAGCAGGTAGCCCTGCGCGGTGAACCCGGAGTCGACGCCCAGTTCCGCGGCCTGGCTCAGGTAGAACCGGCGGGACCACTCGCCGAGGCGGACCGCCCAGGGCGTGCCGCCCTGGGTCCGCACCATGCCGGCCGCGCGGCTGCTGGCCCCCTGGCCGAGCCGGTCTTTCTCGACCAGGACGACGCGCTCCAGGCCGGCCAGGGCCAGGAAGTAGGCGCACCAGGCGCCGACCGTCCCGCCGCCGACGACGACCGCGTCCGCGCGGCCTGGCAATTCGGGGCCAGGCAACACGGCGCCAGCGTCACTGACCAGTGGCATGCCGCCGATGCTGGCATAGACTGAATGTTCAGTCAAGGTCTAGAGTTGTTCGCGGCGCTGGCCCCGCGGGCGCGTCTTACGGTGTTGTCGGCAAGCCATAACGGAAGAGGCGGCATGTACAGCCTGTCGGAGCAAGACCTGCAGATCCAGGCCCGGGCGCGGCAGTTCGCCGATGAGCTGATCCCGCTGGAGACCGAGGTTGAGCTCGCGGACGGCGACATCTCACCCGAGCTTGAGGACGCCCATCAGGCCAGGGCCATCGAGCTCGGGCTGTTCGCCGCGAACATGCCAAGGGAGACCGGCGGGGGCGGTTGTACCTCGCTGCAGCAGGTGCTGATCCAGGAGCAGGTCGGCCGGGTCACCAACGCGCTGGCCTGGGTGGTCGCCACCCCGCCATCCTGGCTGCCCGACGTCGCGACCCCCGACCAGCTCGAGCGCTACGTCCGGCCCTCGACCAGGGGCGATCGGACCGAGTGCTACGCGATCACCGAGGAGGGCGCCGGCTCGGACGTCGACGCGATCGAGGCGACGGCGAGCAGGGACGGCGACGATTACCTGCTGAACGGGGTCAAGTGGCACGTGACCTCGTTCTATGCGGCCGACTACGCGTTCTTCCAGGGCAAGCTGGCCGGCGGCGACCACGCCGGGGAGCACGCGATGTTCCTGGTCGACCTGCCGAGCCCGGGCGTCCGGGTCGTCCGCACGCCCGCCTACATGCACACGCTCGGGCACGCCCACCAGCACCCCATTGTCGCCTTCGAGGACGTCCGGGTGGCCGCCGCCCAGATGGTCGGGGCCGAAGGCGACGGGATGAGCTTCGCCTACGAGTGGTTCAGGTTCGAACGCCTGATGGTCGCGGCCCGGTGCCTGGGCGCGGCCGAGCGGCTGGTCGGTGAGATGACGGAATTCGCCAAGGAGCGGATCGTCTCCGGCCGTCCGATCGCCCAGTTCGGGGCCGTGCAGTCGATGCTCGCGGACAGCCTGACCGAGCTGTTCGCGGCCCGTTCGCTGACCTACGAGACCGCCCGCGCGATCGACGCCGGCGCGGACGTGAAGGTCCAGCACGCGCAGTGCTCGATGGCCAAGCTGTACGCGGCCGAGATGGCCGGCCGGGTCGCCGACCGCGCGGTCCAGGTGTTCGGCGGCCGGGGCTACATGCGCGAGTACGCCGCCGAGCGGTTCTACCGGGAACTGCGGGTGGAACGGATCTGGGAAGGCACCAGCGAGGTGCAGCGCTCGATCATCGCCGACCAGATGGTCAAGCGCGGCGCAGGCCGGCTGGCCTGAGCCGCGCTCAGGCCGGCTGGCCTGAGCCGCGCGGCCGCGGGCCAGGCTCAGCCCGCCAGAGTTCAGCCCGCCAGAGTTCAGCCCGCCAGAGTTCAGCCTGCCAGAGTTCAGCCCGCCAGGCTGGCCTCGATCGCGGTCACGACCTCGGTCGCCTCGGGCTCGATCAGCGGCCGGAACCGCGCCAGGACCGAACCATCCTTGCCGATCAGGAACTTCTCGAAGTTCCACTGCACATCCCCGGCGGTCCCCTCGGCGTCCGGGGTCTGCTCGAGCTCCGCGTACAGCGGGTGCCTGGCCGGGCCGTTCACGTCGATCTTGGCGAACATCGGGAACGTCACGCCGTAATTCACCGAGCAGAACTCGCTGATCTCGCCGGCGGTGCCTGGCTCCTGGGCCCCGAACTGGTTGCACGGGAACCCGGCCACGGTGAACCCGCGCCCGGCGAACTGGTCCTGCAGCCGCTGCAGTCCCTCGTACTGCGGCGTCAGGCCGCACTGTGACGCGACGTTGACGACCAGGACCGCCGAGCCGGCGTAGTCCCCCAGCGTGGCCGGCTCTCCGCCCAGTGTCTTCAGCTCGATGTCGTGCACGCTCACGGTGATCTCCAGACCGGGGTTGGTGACAGGCTCTGCTGCCCAGAAACTACCCGAGTCGGGGAATTATGCCCGCGCGGACTCCACCCCGGCCAGGAAGCCGCGGACCAGACCCAGTACCAAGTCCGGGCGTTCCGCCTGGCCCATGTGGGAGCACTCGGGCAACAGAACGAACTGCGAGCCGGGAATCCGGTCGTGGGCCTGGGCCACGGTCGCCGGCGTCACCTCGTCATGCTCGCCGCAGAACAGCAGGGTGGGCACCTGGATCCGGCCCAGGTCGGCGGTGACGTCGAAGTCCTTCAGCGGCCCGATCACGTGGAACTCGCTGGGCCCGTTCATCGTGTGGTAGACCTCCGGGTTCGCGTCGATCCCGGCGAAGCACCGGTCCAGCCAGTCGGGGTAGGGCCGGACCCGGCAGACGTGCCGGTCGTAGAAGGCGACCATCGCCTGCTGGTACTCCGCGCTGCCGGTGGTCCCGGCTTCCTCGTGCCGCCGCAGCACGTCGTCCACGCCAGGGGGCAGCTCGGCCCGCAGCCTGGCCAGCTCGGTCAGCCAGAACGGCACGCTCGGCGGCGACGACTCGGCCAGCAGGCTGACCAGCCCGGCCGGCCGCGTCGCGGCGTAGGCCAGGCCGAGCATGCCGCCCCAGGAATGCCCGAGCACATGACACCGGTCAAGCCCGAGCTCGGTGCGCACCGCGTCGACCTCGGCCAGGTACAGCTCGGTGGTCCACATCGCCGGGTCGTGCGGCTCGGTGACGGCCGAATTGCCGCAGCCGAGCTGGTCATAGCAGATCACCCGGCGGCCGTCGGCGGCCAGCTCCTGGTAGGGCTCCATGTGGTGCCAGGTCGCGCCGGGTCCGCCGTGCAGGCACAGCAGCGGGAACTGGCCAGGGGCCTCGGACTCGCCGGTCACCCGGTACCAGGTGCGGTGACCCGCGAACGAAACAAAGCCCTCGGTGGCCGGCCGCTCCTGCGTCACAATCTGCTCCGATCGGGCGATGTCCGCTGACGTCTCATTTCAGCACGTTCGACGGCGGGCGGAGCGCGCCTTACAGACGCGGGTCGACCGGCTCGGATTCCAGGGCCAGCACCGCGAACACGCACTCGTGCACCCGCCAGAGCGGCTCGCCCCGCACGGCCCGGTCCAGCGCCTCAAGCCCGAGCGCATACTCCCGGACGGCCAGCGACCGCTTGTGCCCGAGCCGCCGGCTGCGCAGCCGGTCCAGGTTGGCCGGCTCGGTGTAGTCGGGCCCGTAAATGATGCGCAGGTACTCCGGCCCCCGCACCTTCAGGCCGGGCTGGACCAGCCCGCGCTTGCCGCGGGCGATCCCCGGCGCCGGCTTGACCACCATGCCCTCGCCGCCGGCCGCGGTCAGCTCGTCCCACCACGCCGTCGCGGCCTGGGTCGAGGCAGGGTCGGTGGTGTCGGCGAACACCCGCCGGGTCTGGGCGATCAGCCCGGGGTCGGCGGCGGCCAGCCGGTCAGCGATGTCCAGATGCCAGGCGTGCGGCCGGTCACCGTAGGCCGTCCCGGCC
>JBPCKO010000177.1:0-23021 GCA_051004215.1 Streptosporangiaceae bacterium
TTCGCCCGGCGGGCAGGCGTCGGCGAACGGCTCCGCGCCGCTCACCGGGCCGGCGGTGACGACGACCGTGCCGCCGGTAACGACGATGGCCGGCCGCTACCAGCGGGCCTTCACCATCGCGGTGATCTTCCTGGTCGCGGGCTGGCATCTCGCCGGGGCGGGCGGGCAGCTGCTGCACAACCGGCCGGCCTACGGCTCGTTCGCGTTCCAGGGCGCCATGTGGCTGGTCATGGCCCTGGCGATCACCGCCGGATCGGTCCTGGTGCTGCGCGGGGAGCCCGGCTGGCGCTCGGCCTGGGCGGTGGCCGTGATCGCGCTGGCCGCCAGCACGGCATCGGCGGCGGCCAGCCCGGCTGGCCTGATGCTGGCGGTCAACTGGGCCTGGGGAAGCGCCGGCTGGACGGGCGTGCTCGTGCTGCTCCGTCGCCGGTTCGCCGAGCTCGCGTGGTTCCTCGCCGCCGCTGCCCTGGCCACCCTGAGCGTGCAAGTGCGGGACGGGCTGCACCGCAGCGACCTGGCCGGGTTCCTCGCCGTGCTGGCCTGGTCGACCGGCGCCCAGGTGGCGGTCGCGGCCGGGGTCAGGGCGCTGGATGTCGCCGCCGGCCAGGCCGCCGCGGCGGCGCGGAGCGAGCACGCCGCGCGCGAGCGAGCCGCCACCGCGGAGATCATCCGGGCCGCCCGGCACGCCCGCTGGCTGACGCTGCAGGAAAGCGCCGTCCCGCTGGTCGGCGAGCTGGCGGCCGGGACGGCTGACCCGGGCGATGCGCAGGTGCGCATCAGGTCGGCGGTCCAGGCGGCCCGGCTGCGGCGGCTGCTGGCCGAGGGTGATGAGGTACCCGGATCGCTCGTGCACGAACTGCACGCGAGCGCCGACGTGGCCGAGCGCCGCGGGGTTGCCGTCGAGATCGAGACGGCCGGTCCCCTGCCGCAAGTCCCCGGCCGGGCCCGGCGGGTGATCACCGACGCCGCGATCGCGATCCTGACCGACGCCCGCAGTCAGGTGCGGATCACGCTGGCGGCGGTAGCCGCCGGAATCGCGGTCAGCTTCGTCGCCGACACCGGCACGGCCGTCCGGCTGCCCGCAGCCGGCGAGGGGGTCGCCATCGAACAGCAGCAAGACGGCGGGATGTTCTGGGCGGAGGCGCGATGGAACAACCGGTGACGGTGGTGATCATCGAAGACCATCCGGTCGTCACCGAGGGGGTGGCGTCGTGGATCAGGTCCGATCCCGGCCAGCGTGTGCGGCTAGTGCAGACGGCGCGCGACCTGACCGGGCTCCGCGCCGTGCCGCGGCAGCCGGCCGACGTGATCATCTTGGACCTGGAGCTGTCCGGTGAGCTGGTCACCACGCAGATTCCAGGGCTGGTGGCAGGCGGATACCGGGTGGTGGCCTTCTCCGGGCACAGCGATCCGGCGATCGTGATGGAGACTCTGGATAACGGTGCGCACGCCTACGTGTCCAAGGATGAGGGCCGCGACCATCTGGTCGAGGCCGTGCTGGCGGCGGCCGCCGACCGGCCGTACGTGACCCGCTCGCAGGCCCGGGCGATACTGGCCGACCAGCACCCGGCCCGGCCGGCGTTGTCAGAGCAGGAGCGGCAAGCGCTGCTGCTGTGGTTCCAGGGCATGTCGAAGGCGTCGGTCGGGCGGCGCATGTCGATCAGCGAGAACACGGTCAGGCAGTACATCACCCGGGCGCGCGCTAAATACGCGGCCACCGGGCGGACGGCGCCGAGCAAGGACGCGCTGCTCGCTCGCGCGATCGAAGACGGCGTGATTAAGCCGGCCGAGATTGGGCCGTACCAGTCATTCGCCAGGGCCGCCGCCGACCGCCCCAGCTTGGGTGCCCAGGGCCGGTGAACGGCCCGGGGCACCCAAGCCCCCCGGAGCTGCCTCCCCGGGCGAATCGGCCGCAGGCCGGTGCCTGGCTGCAAGGCCCGGCGCCACGGCGTCATCAGATCGCGGGCTGGCACACTGCCAGCATTTCCCATAGCGGGCGAACCTGTCATGACGCCCGATCGGGTGACAGGACGGCGGGGCTGGCGGCGGTCGCCCGGAGGCGCCAGAAGGCAACCGGTGCCCGGTTGGCTGCGGTCTACCCGGTGCCGTGCAGGCGGGCGGGGATGGCGTGGCCGAAGGCATCGGCGAGAGCGGAGTAGCCGCGCTCGTTGGGGTGGAACAGGTCAGCGGCGCGGGTGCCGATCACGGACCGGATGGTCATGCCGCGCAGGTCGGCGATCGTGATCGTGCCGCGTCGGGCGGCGGCGTCGAGCACCGAGTTGACTTCCCGGGCGGCTTGGTTGCGCCGGGGCAAGGTGGCCACGACGGTGCGGCCGGGCGGCAGGGCGGCAAGGAGTTCGGCCATCGCGCTCGCGGCATTCGGGCGCCGCGCGGGCGGGAACATGTCGTTGGCGCCGCCAGGACGGTGACCAGGGCGACAGGGTCGCCTAGCTCGGCTAGCTGGGGCACCTGGCTGGTGAGGACATCGCGGATCCGGGCGCCGGTGGCGGACAGGTTGACGACGTGCAGCGGCGAGCCGGCCTGCCGGAGCCGGCCGTGCAGCTGGCCCACCCACCCGCCGTCGATGCTGTTCGCGCCGATTCCCTGGCTCATCGAGTCGCCGAGGACCACCCACAGGGGGCCTGCACTCCCGAGCGCCTCGGAGTTGGCGGCCTGCCAAGCCCGAGCGAAGGGAACGACCTGAGCCCGGACCCGGGCGAGGCCAGGCAGGACGCGCTCGGCAGCCGGCCGGGCCGCGCGCCGCCACGCCGGGCGGCTGGGTACCGGGTGGTTCTCAGCCAGCCTGGTAGGCGACGGTAGCGAAATCTCCCTGGCTGAGTGAGACCTCGCTGAATCCGGTGACATAGACGCCCCCGCCCTGGGGATTGACGGCCAGCGCATTCGCCTGGTCGAAGGAATTACCCAGGCCGGTGAACCGGCTAACCCACAGCCGGGCGCCGGTCGCAACCTGGTAGGCGACGGTGGCGTAATCCCTCTCGGAGGTCGGGCTGTCACTCGTGCCGGTCACGTAGACCGCGCTTCCGCCCGGGCTGATGCCAAGGGCCGAGGGCAGGTTGTCGTTGTTGCCCGCCGGGCCGGCGTAGCGTCGCGACCACCCGCTGCGTGCCGGTGCTCGCGGAGTAGGCGGTCGTCGCATACGCGGTCCTGGTCGTGGTTCCCGCCGTGTAGCTGGCCATGACCACCGTCTTGCCGTCCGGGGTCACGCCCACCGAGCTGCCGACGTCGTTGATGACGGACCAGCCCTTACTCACGCTGGTCCACAAGGCCTTGCCGGAGGACGCCCGGTAGGCGATCGTCGCGAAGTTCAGCTGGCGACCCGGCGCGCCGGCCCCGCCGGTGACGTAGACGACCTGGCCGCCTGGACCGGGGGCCAGATCGGTGCCGAAATCGTTCAGGCTGGCCGGGTCGTTGTAGCGGGCAGCCCACTTCTGGCCGCCGGTGGCCGCGTCGTAGGCGACCGTCGCGATGTCGTAGGCCGAGCTCATGCCCTGGCTGCGGCCGGTCACGTACACGGTTCGCCCGTCCGGGCTGACGGCGACTACCCGAGCCTGGTCGTTACCGCCGGCCCGGCCGTTGTACCGGCTGAGCCACCGCTGCGCGCCGGTAGCCACGTTGTACGCGATCGTCACGTAGTCGTAGCGGCCTTGCGCGCCGCTGTAACCCGTGACGTACACGGTGCCGCCGTCAGGGCTGACCGCCAGCGACTTAGCGACATCGCCGGTGTTGCCTGGCCCGTTGTAGCGCTGCAGCCAGATCTGCGCGCCCGACTTCGCGTTGTAGGCGATCGTCGCGTAGTCGGCAGCGCTGCTGCCCGCGCCCACGCTCTCCCCGGTCACGTACACGGTGCCGCCGTCGGGGCTGATCCCGATCGCGAACGGTATGTCCGTCTCCCCGCCGGGCCCGTTATACCGGCTGGACCAGAGCTGGGCGCCGGTCGCCGAGTCGTAGGCCACGGTGGCGTAGTCCTGCGTGTTGTTGGTACCCGCGCTCCTCCCGGTGACGAAGACCACGCTGCCGTCCGGGCTGGCCACCGTCGCCATCCCGACGTCAAAGCTGTGGTTCGGCCCGTTGTAGCTGCTCACCCAGAGCTGGCTGCCGGGGCCCGGCACGGCCGGGCCAGCCGTACTGGCGGTCGCGGCGGCCGCGCTCAGGAACAGCACAGCCACCGCACCGATGGAAGCGACCGCCTGCACGCCGACCCGCGCCCTCCGCCCCGTCCGCCCAACGCACCACCGGCTTCCTCGGCTGGGGACCAGCACGGTCCCGGTCCTGACGCGGCGTCATCGCCTCCGCTGCCTATAAGACGCCTGGCCAGGACGCCTGGTTGCCGGCCTTAGTGGCCAGGCCGCAATCTCTCAGCGTGACCGGCCCGTCGGACCTGACGAGATCTTCGCTGCGCGGGCCCGCGCGCTATCGCCAGGCTGCTCGCCGCCGCGGGCGCCGGCGCCATGGCCATCGCCGGCGTGGCTGTGATCGCGCCGGGCGGGCCCGCCGCTCTGGCCGCGACGATCCCCGGGCCGGCAATCACGGTAGCCGACGGCAACTCGGTCATCGCCGTGCAGACCTCCGGCAACGGGCTGCGGTTCTACTGGAACGAGCACGGCACCAACACCTGGCACGGCGAGCAGGTCGCGGCGAACGGCACCACCTTCTCCCCGCCGTCCATCGCGCAGGACGGCAACGCCGTCGTCATCGCCGCGCAGGGCCCAACGCCAGCCTGGATTTCTACTGGGCGGCCAACGGCAGCTCAGTCTGGCACCAGGAGACGGTCGCCGGCCCGGGGACGACCTTCCCCCGCCATCACCGCGAATAACGGCAGCGTCAACGTGGTCGCGCTCGGGCCGAACGCCTTTGGAACGTTGTTCTACTGGGCCCAGAACTGCACCACGACGTGGCACCTGGAAACGCTGCCTGGCCTGGACGTCGGCGCGCCCGCCATCACGACCAGCCCGGGCGGTGTACACGTTGTTGCCGCGACCTTTTCCTCGGGCTCGGCGACGAGTCCACCGCCAACGGAACCGGTACCTGGGTGTGGACCTCGGTGGCCGGGTTGCAGTCCACCGCATCCTTCCCGGCCGTCACCGTGAACGACGGCATCGAGAACATCGCCCCATTCGGCACCGACGGGAACCTGTACTTCTACTGGCTAGACAGTGGCGGGCAGTACATCCAGGAGCTAGTGGATACGTCCGCCAACCTGTGACTCGCACTCCGAGATCCGCCGACGGTCACGCAGGCGGGCCGCATATGGTGCCAACCGGCAGATATCTAGAAAGACCGACGGCACTGCTCTAGCGTCGATCCCATGACGGAGACCGGCGGGCATTGCCCGAGCTGTGGTGCCGCCTGGCCGGACGGCCAGAATTACTGCGGAAGCTGCGGCACCGCTCTCGGCGTCCCCACTCGCCCGGGCGGGACGGGTGGCGGCGCACAAGGCGGCGCGGATCCCGGACCTGGCCAAAAACGCGCCGTACTCGCGCGAAGCCACGATCGGCGCGGTCGTGCTGACGATCTTCATGCCGTTCATCGCGCTGATCGCGGCCTTGGTACTGCGGGCGCAGAAGCTGCGGCCCGCGCGGCGCGAGCAGCTTAAGAACTGGGCGCTCGCATCCGGGGCCTGGCTGGCGACCGGCTGGGTGATCGGCATCATCCTCTTCGCTTCGGCACTGAGCGCGGTCAGCCCGTCTGGCTGCAAAGGCGGCATCGACCAGTCGGTGCCGCCGAGCTATGAGAGCAACGACGGAAAGCACTGGATTGGCACCTTCACCTGCATGAACGGCGGCACCGTCACCAAACCGGTGCCAGCCAGCCAGGTGCCAGGCGGCGGCTAGCACACGCGGTCGGGAACCACTAGAGGTCGATCAGGAACGCCTGGCCGAGTGGATCGCAGCGCTCGGAACTCCGCTGGCCCTGCTAGCCCAGAATCGGCGTTTGCGCTGCCGACCACTCGCGTGGCCCCATCCCCGGGCCGCCAATAAGCCGGGCCCAGGGACCGTGCCAGCACGTACCTCAGGTCGGGTAGCCGCACGGTGGATCTCCCGCTCGCGCGGGGCGAGCATTGGTAGGTAGGTGACCGGAATGGCCGGCCCGCAGGTCACAGGAGGCATTCCGATGCACGCACCGACTGGCAACGTCCCGCCGCGATCCGTCCTGATGCGACTCCTGGTCAGGTCATGGGAATACCGGCACCCCCGTGGCTGGGCGCGTTTCCGCTCTGCCTGTGGTATCTGGAATCTCTTCCTTGGCGTCGTGCTGCTCGCTTCCGTCCGCTGGACGGGGCCGCTAGCTATCCTGGGACTGCTGCCGCTAGCGGGGGCGACGCTGCTCTTCTGGACTGCCCACCGCCTGCAGGCCAGCGTCCAGAGCTAACTTGGCAGCATCTCCCCATCCTCGTCCTTCTCTGAGCTACCAAAATCCACGCGAGTGGCCGCCGATTCTAGGACGGCGGCCTCATCGCCCTGATGCGGCCCAGGTTTGAGCAGGCGGTCGCGAGCGTGCTCGCGGGCGCGCGAGCTTGGCGCGGATACTAAATAACAGAAGCGGAGGGTTTCGTGATGAAAAGCACCAGCGCGATCCCCGCGACTGACCAGCAGTCCAACGTCACTGCCTCGCGATGCGTCCTCATGAGACTTCTGGTCAGGTCATGGGAATATCGCCGCCCCCGTGTCTGGGCGGGTTTCCGCCTTGCCTGTGGATCTGGAACCTCTTCCTTGGCGTCCTTCTGCTCTCCTACGGCTACTGGGCGGGATTGGTGCCGCTAGCGGGGGCGGCACTGATCTTCTGGACCGTCTACCGCCTGCTGCAGCACAGCGTCCGCCGGGTGCGTGAACTGGAACAGTCCCGGGCCCACTTGGTGGACGACTCGGCCGCGAGGCTGCGCCGGATCGAGCGGGACCTGCACGACGGCGCGCAGGCCCAGATGGTCGCGGTGGCCATGAAGCTGGGCCTGGCCAGGGAGAAGCTCTGCGGCACGATCGACGGGACCGCGCAGGCCGACCTGGAGCGGATCCTGGAGCTGGTCGACGCCGCCCACCGCGGCGCGAAGGAGGCCATCACCGAGCTGCGCGACCTGGCCCGCGGCATCCACCCGCCCGTTCTCGACCACGGCCTCGGCACCGCTCTCAGCTCCCTCGCCGCGCGCAGCGACCTGCCTGTCGAGCTCGTCGTCGACCTGCCCGAGCGCCCGTCGGCCGCGATCGAGACCATCGCCTACTTCTGCGCAGCGGAATTGCTCGCTAACGTCGCCAAGCACAGCGGCGCCCGGCATGCCACGCTGAAGGCATTCCACGTGCCCGGGGTGCTGCAGGTGCGGGTCAGCGACGACGGCACGGGAGGCGCCCGGCTTGAAGAGCGCGGCGGACTGGCCGGGCTCGCCGAGCGGGTCAAGACCGTGGACGGCAGGCTGCAGATCAGCAACCCGCCCGGAGGTCCCACCGTGGTCACCGCCGAGCTGCCGTCCCACGCCTGGCCGAAACGGAGCTCCCGATGAGGATTGTGATCGCCGAGGACTCGGCGGTTGTCCGGGCGGGCCTGGCCGAGATCCTGGCCGATCGCGGCCACGAGGTGGTCGCCGCCGTCGGTAACGCCGAGGACTTGCGGGCTGCGGTGTACGAGTACCAGCCCGACGCTGCCGTGGTCGACGTGCGGATGCCGCCCGGCTACACCGATGAGGGCCTGCGCGCCGCGATCGCCATCCGCCGCGAACACCCCAAGACCGGGGTGCTGGTGTTCTCCCAGTACATCGAGACCCGCTATGCGGCCGACTTGCTCGGCGCGGCGTCTGGCGGTGGTGCCGCAGGCGTCGGGTACCTGCTCAAGGACCGGGTTGCCGACGTCGGCGAGTTCGTCGAAGCGCTGAGCCGGGTGGCAGCCGGCGGCACTGCCCTCGATCCCGAGGTCGTTACCCAATTGCTCGGCGCCAGCCGCCGCAGCGACGGACTCGGCGCCCTCACCGCCAGGGAACGCGATGTGCTCGCGCTGATGGCCGAGGGCCGCTCCAACGCTGCGATCGCCGGGATCCTGGTGGTTTCCGAGCGGTCCGTCGAGAAGCATGTCGGGAACATCTTCAGCAAACTCCGCCTGGCCCCGTCGGACGCCGACCACCGCCGGGTGCTGGCCGTGCTCCGCTACCTGGAGTCCTGACCTTTCAACACCGCCGACACTAATCGCAAAATGCGGCTCCCCTGCATGTTTCCGTTGGGAGTTTCCTAGGGTCAGCCGCCGGGATGCCTTATAAGCCCGGAGACCTGAACGCCTACGCCCTATCCGGTGGCGAGCAGCCGGACTAGAATGGTGCTGCGTGCGCAGGGTGCCGCGCAGGACTGTGCGCGACGAGACCATCATCGCAAATACTGGAGGTTCGGCACCTATGAACGGCAGGCGGCCTGAGGCCGGAGATCAAGATAACGTTCACTTCGAGGTAATACGCACCGAATTGCACCATGTCAGTGCTGGATTTGACTCCAGCGAGCCGGCTGAAGCACCCGAGGGTGCCCGGCGTTTCCCGCGGCGCAGTGAAGCCCATGAGGTCCCGCAGGAGACTCTGGCTGAGCGCGTGCGTGGAGGTCGCCGAAAGAGGTCACCGAAGGGGTAGTGATGGGCGCGTCGACGGTCCAGTTCCATAACTCCTATACGACTGTTACCTACGTCGCTTACATGCGCCTCGACTACGGCTGTGGCGATGATTGCGGAGAACCGTGGGACGTGCTCGGCTGGGTCCGGTTGTCTCCTGGGGACACTCAATACCGGGCCAATCCGACCAACAATGAATACTACTATTACTACGCCGAAGCCGATGACGGCTCGTACTGGGCCGGCCCATACGTCGCCGAGGTCTCGAACGACCGGTTCGAAAAGTGCACCTGCCTGGGCGTCATCGTGGAGAATGGCGGTCCCGTCAACCCGTATTACGACGTAGGCTTCCGCGAACTCGACACCAACCAATACGGCGGCGTGAACTTCACCCCTTGACCGCGTCCCCGTCCGCGGCTGGCTGCGGCTGTCGTGCAGGCCGGCTCGAAGGGCGAGCGGCCTTATGACCGGGCCACGCAGCCGCCGGCCAGGGCCGTCTGCTGAACTGGTCCGGGCAGCCGGGGCCAAGTGGGCGGCCGGGGAATGCTTCCAGGCCGCCAAGAACGAGACCGCCCTGGCCCTGGCCCTGGCCGGTCAGCCTGGCTCGCCGTCACCGCCACTTGTCGGCCATAGCCAAGAGCTAGCACGCACGCTCCCACTTTGCTTTCACCGACCGGCCCATGCCGCCTTACGAGGCCCTGAACTGGTCGGGATGGCGGGATTCGAACCCGCGGCCTCCTGCTCCCAAAGCAGGCGCGCTAACCAAGCTGCGCCACATCCCGCCGGTCACCCGAGGCTACCCTGTCACACCCGGCCCCGGGGTACTCTGCGCGTGAGCGTTCGGTCGGCCGGACCGGTACGCTACACCCTGGCGGCACGGCCGCCTGCGGGCGTAGCTCAATGGCAGAGCCCCAGCCTTCCAAGCTGGTCATGCCGGTTCGATCCCGGTCGCCCGCTCCACCGCGAGACCCCAGCTAGATGGGCCAATCGTGCTCTCGAACTGCGGACCGGGCAGCAGCCCGAGGCATCGGATGGGCCACGCACGGGCCACATGTCACCCATTGTCGGCCTGGTCACGGTCAGTGCGACGAGCCTCGCGGGCCAGCCCACCGAGTGCCTTGGCGATCACCTGATCTCGGTCCAGGGTTGCGTGCTGGTAGATCATCGCCGCGCGGGTGCTGGAGTGGCCGAGGCGGGCCATCAGCTCCTTGAGTGTCGCGCCCGTGGCGGCGGCGAGTGTGCTGCCGGTGTGGCGGAGGTCGTGGAAATGCAGCCCCGGCACCCCGGCCGCCGCGCACGCCTTGCCCCAGATGGGGCGGAAGTTGGACCGGCGCAGTGGGGCGCCCTTCGGGCCGACGAAGACCAGGCCCCGCTCCCCCGGCTGGGCGAACCGTTCCAGGTGCCAGCGCAGTTCGGGCACGAGGTCGTCAGGGAATGCGACAGTGCGGCGCCCAGCCCGTGACTTTGGCGTGTCAGCGGCCAGACCGCCGCTGTCGAGTTCTGCGGTGGTCTCGATGATGCGAATCTGGCAGGTGTTTAGATCGATGCTGCCGCGCCGCAGTCCGGCGAGTTCGCCCCACCGCAGTCCCGCGAAGGTGGCGAGAAGTACCAGAGCCCGGTAGCGGACGGGAATCACCTTGGCGATTGTGAAGACTATAGGAAGCGGGACGATCTCCCGTTCAGGGGAGTCTTCCTTACCTGCATCATCAATACGGCAGGGGTTCCGCCGGATGAGCCGGTCATCCTCGGCTGTGGCCAGGATCGCGTGCATGAGCCGGTATGCCTTAGCGACGGTGACCGGGCCGAACCGGCGCTCCGCGTTCGGACCAGCATCGAGCCGTTCTCTGCGCCAGCGCCGCACCGCTGCCTCGTCAATATCGCCCAGTCCCAGGTGCCCAAAAGCCGGAAGCAGGTGATTGCGGAGAAGGCCCCAGTACAGTTCGACCGTCCGTGCCTTAAGGACCCGGTCACTGATCCATTCGTCCGCGTAATCGCTGAACAGGACAGTTGCCGCATCTGGGTCGATCCAGTCTCCCCGCCGGATCTCAGCCTCTTTCAGAGCCAGCCAGCGGGCAGCGTCCGACTTGCGCTCGAAGGTGAACGGCGCTGACCGGAGACTGCCGTCCGGCCCCCGATAGCGGGCCTGATACCGGCCTGATGTGCGCTTGCGGATGTTTCCGAAATGCCGCTTGCCCCCACCGGTCATCAGGCCACCCGCCGACGGAGACGGCCAGCCGAAATCAGCGGCTCGACGGTCCCGGAGGCTATCAGCTCACGCAACGCTGATTCCGGGATGCGGACATGACGGCCGACCCGGACAAACCGGATCCGGCGCTCCGCGATCAGCCGCCGGGGGAAACGTTCGCTGGTCGACAGCATCTCGGCGGCCTGCGCGACGGTCAGCAGCCGGTCAATAGCGGCTGGCATGTGCATCACTCCTTCGTTCGTTGACGGCATCAGGCGGCGTGGACGGCCGGGTCGTATGCGCGGGCCCGTGCGGCGGAGGCGGCGGCGAGGTCGGCGCCGGGGGTGGTGGTGTAGCCGGTGCCGGTGTAGGTCCATGTGGAGATGACGAGGACCAGGTGCTCGTCGAGGGGCCGTCCCCAGGGGTCGTGCTCGCCGCCGGGGTGGCGCTGCTGTTTGCGGTGCTGGGTGCGGGCGGCGCGGAGCTGGCCGAAGGTGACGGAGTAGCGGCGGGATTTGGTGAGGAAGTGGCCGCCGTAGCCGAGCATGTGCGCCCATTTGCAGAGCCGGGAGTGGGTGGGACCGAGTTTGCCGCCGCCGAGTCGCCAGGCGGTCAGGATCATCTGGCGGTAGTGGGCTGAGCAGCGCAAGTTCTCGAGGTCGAGGGCGGAGCGGATGGGCTGGTCGGGGATGCCGGGTGCGTCCAGGGCTTTGGTGGCGTATTTGGCGATGTAGTTCGCGACCGCCTGGACCCCGAGCGCGTGGCCGGTGCCGGGCAGGCCGGGGCTGTGGCGGATGGCCCGGGGCTCAGTCTGCGCACCGAACCGCAGCGTCACTGGCGGGCAGCCGGGTGCCGGGTCGGTGGTGTACGCGACGGCCTTGGCGGCCTGGGTGATGGCGTCGCACAGCATCGCGGCGGTGAACCCGGGCGGGGGTGGCCGGTAGTCGTTGTCCGGGCCTTCATCGACGATGACGCGCCGGACTTTGGTGCCACGGCTAGTGCGGATGATCTCATCGCGGATGGTCACGCCGTCGAGCCGGATGATGGCGTGAAAGTGGACGGCGCCGCGTGCCTGGTACTCCGCGACCTTGACATACCGGATCGCCACGAGCTCCCGGAGCTGCTTAAGCGACAGGCCGGTGAGGCGGGCAAAGTGGCGGGGCAGGTAGGTGGTGAACCGGCGCCACAGGTCAGCGGCGTGGGCGTTGAACAGCACGGCGGCGGTGTAGTCGTAGCAGTCGGCGCACATCGGGTGGCCCAGCCGCGGATCGCCGGGCTGGTGGCGCTTGGCGCAGGAGATGTCCCGGCCGTGCGGGCAGCGGCGGGCGCTGGCATCGCGGCGGGGACGGCAGGGCAGCACGGTGGTGCCGCGCATCCGGCGGGCGTGGACGGGCCCGAACGAGGGTGCGGTCAGGGTGGCGAACACGCACGGGTGCCCGGTGATGGCCTCGGGGATGCCCTTGCCGCCGGACAGCCCGGCCCGGACGAGCTGGCGGGCGTCACGCTTGTAGACCGCAGAGCACGAGGGGCAGACGGTTTCGCGGCGGTTCCCGCACGCGGTCAGCAGCACCCCGCCGGGCTCGGTGGCGCTGTCGTAGACCGGTGCCAGCTCACCGGTGCCCAGGTCGATGGCGTCGATCCGGCCGCGTAGCTGGATGGGGTGGGTGCAGCCGCCGGTGGTGGCGTGCTGCCGCTCGGCCTGGTGCAGACCGGCCCAGGTGATGGTGGCGGTGTCTGCGGCGGATTCCCACATCCCCGGACCCATGGTGGGGCCGGGGGTGAGGGGGACCGTCGCGGCGGTGCCTATGGCCGGCCCCAGCGCTGCTGGGCGGCCTGGCGGGTGACGCCAAGCCGTGAGCCGATGCCGGCCCAGGAATAGCCGTGGTCACGCAGCCCGAGGACGGCGGCGCGGATTGCTTGCTCGACGTTGTCGGCGAGGGTGGTCAGGGAGGCCAGGGTCTCGATGTCGCCGGTAGCGACGCGGCGGGCGCAGGCCGCCACGATGCGGTGGGTGAACGCGGCGTAGTCGTCGTTCTCCACGACGGGCCGGGCGGCGTTGGGTGTCAAGCGGTGGTTGACGGTGTTCTTGCCCGTGGCCGGGCGGGTGCGGGTGGTCATGGCGTGTCCTTGCGGCGGAGCTGGGCGGCGTAGGCAGCCAGGTGTTTGATGTCGGCGTCGGACAGGTAGGCGGCCTTGATGCGGCGGGGGGTGCCGGTTTCGGACAGGAGCCAGGACACCCCGCGTGCGAGGGGGTCGATGCTGGCGGCGGTGTAGCCTTCCCCGGCCCAGCCGTGCCCCAGCACCGTGTCGCTGGAGCTGTCGGTGGTGCAGCGGAATGCCCACCGGTAGCCGAACAGGTCCCGCAGGGATGGGTCAATGACCTGGTGAGAGGGCCGCTGGGTGGCCAGGATGACGATGACCCCAGCAGCCCGGCCACGGGCGACAAGGTCACGGGTCAGGGCCGAGAAGTCGCCCTGCTGCTTCCTGTCCCCGACCGTCGCGGAGAAGTAGGCGTACTCGTCGATGACGACGAGGTAGACGGGCTCCCCGCTCTCGGGGGTGATCTTCCGCAGGCCAGCGGACAGCAGGTGGTCATAGCGGCTGTTCATGATCTGCTGGAGCTCGCGCAGGCACTCCAGCGCTGCGGTAATGGACGGGCCGATGAACCGGTAGGCGCAGTGCCGCCAGGGGCCCAGCTCGACTTGCTTGCCGTCGATCAGGATCAGGCGGCAGTCACTGGACAGGGCGCCGTGGGCGGTGATGAGGTTCAGGGCGTTGGACTTGCCGCCGCCGGGCTCACCGCCCAGCAGCATGTTCCGCTCGCCCAGGAACACATAAACGTGCTCGCCGTTCTCGTCGATACCCAGGTGGACCGGCCCGAACATGGACAAGGGGGACACCGGCACGGTGTCCGGCAGGGTCAGGGTGGTCATGGCAGGTGACTCCGTTCAGGGGTGGTGGCCAGGAAGGCGGGCAGGCCCCAGCGGGTGTGCTGGGGCGCTGCCCTCCCGGGTGGGTCAGGGCGCGTTCCGCGCGCTGGGTGTGGTGCCGTTGAGGCGGGCCAGGTCGCGGGCTGCCTTGGGCGGCAGTTCGCGGCGCGGCGGTGGCGCCGTGGGCCGGGCTGGTCCCATCGCCTGAAGCGGTGAAGGGACGGCCTGGGTGGCTGCAAGGGTGTCGTGGCGGATGATGTCGATGGTCACGAGCTGGGACCATTTGGGGTTGCGGGTGACGCGGGCGTCGCGGGCACCGCAGGCGGAGCGCAGCTCCCCGATGTGGGCTTCGAAGTCCTCGGCGCAGATGCCCGCGCGGCACAGGATGCGGGCGCGAACGCCGACTTTGGTGGGGCGGGTCCACAGGACCAGGGGAAGCCGACCCGAACGGGTGTGCAGGCGGGCTTCGTAGCAGAGCTTCTGGATGCGGTGCCGGGTCACGACGCACCAGACACGGCAGGTGATGAACCGCCGCGAGCCCGGCACGGCCAGGACCACGGCCACCAGGGCGCCGAGCAGAATGACGGCGCGGGTGAGGGTGAACAGGACCGACAGCCGCCACAGGGCAGCGCCGAGGGTGGCGGTGATGGTCAGTTCGGTGCGCCACCGCCAGGCGGTGCCTGCTGCGCTGTGCTGCACGCTGACCATCAGGCCATCAAGGGTGTAGGGGTTGTTCCGCTGGTTGCGGACAGCGTGACGGGTGCTGTTTGCCATGGGGATGTACCGCCTTGTCAGGCTGGCCGGGAGGGAAGATCGGTGACGCAGGCCAGGGGCCATGCGGTGCCGCACCGGTCGCAGACCATGGCCGTTTCGGTCAGGCCGTCGCCGGTGTCGACTTCTTCAGTGCGGATGTCGGATGACCCGCAGTCGGGGCAGATGGCGACGTGGTAGACCACGCGCAGTTCGGTCACCGGCCACCGCCGGGGGTGTGGGCGCGGACAAGCTGGGCGCGGTGCCCGGCGTCGCGGGCGTGGGTGGTGATCCAGGCTTCGGCGCAGCCCTTGTGACAGGGCACGCCCCTGGCAGGGGACCGGCACAGGGCCGGGCGGGTGCACAGCACGCACGGTGCGGGCGGGCCGGTCCGGCCTTTGCACCAGTTCAGGGCGACCACGACGGCCGTGCCGCTGGTAGCGTTGGACATGCCAAAGGTCTCCTTGTCTTTCGCGAGGTAGGGAATCGATCTGGCTGGCCGGGCCAGGGGATGGCCGTCCCCAGGCCCGGCACTTCGCTGTCAGGTGGCCGTTTCGGCCGGGAGCACGGCGTACGCCTCCACACGGACGCCGTAGTAGTCGAACTGCACGACGCAGTGCAGGTGCGGGCCCTGCGGGCTCTGGTGGATGTGGCGGGTCAGGACCCCGCCGAAACGCATCGCCCACCGGGCAACCGCCTTAGCTCCGGTCTCGTCCGAAGCGAACAGCAGGCTGATGGACTGGGTGCCGGACACCGTCAGGGCCTGGGGCTGAGGCAGGTCGTAGCCCTGCTGCATGAGGTCGACGGCGCCTGCCACCAGGACGCCGATAGCAAGCGGGGGTGATGGGGCGGTGGCCGCCGGGTCGTAATCGCGGATGGTCATTGGGTTCTCCTGCTCTGATCGCGAGGTAGGGATGGTTCCGCCAGGCCGGTACAGGCTCAGGCGGCGTGGACGGACTTACCGGACAGGACCGGCTCGACAGCATCGGCGCGGAACGAACGGCGGATCTTGCCGTCACGCCCGACCCACGGCGCGAACACCAGGCCACGGACCGTGGCGTAGCCATCAAAGGTCAGCTTGGGCTCGTCTCCGGCCACCTCGACCCAGATGGGTTCCTTGGTCCTGTGCTCGGCGTCCACCGCGTCCAGGCGCACCGTCCAGACCGGCAGCCCGTCACGGGACACCGCCTGCCGCTCCTTGTCCTTGTAGTCCGGCCGGGCCTTCGCCTCAGCGGCCACCCGGAACTGAATGCCACTCGTGTCGATCAGCAGACGCATGACTCGTCCTCTCGTCTGGCCAGCGTTTATGCTGGCGATGACCTCTACTCGTGTAGAGGAGTTATAACATATATAGACGAGTGGATGAGATAATGTCAAGGCGGCTAGTACGCGGGCAGGTCGTACGCCAGAAGGTACGCGTCTGCGGCCATGATGGTGTCGCAGACCTCTACCGCCCGGCCGTCCCGGTCATAGGCCGTACGGACCAGCCGGAACACCGGTACGCCCGGCGGCAGGGCCAGCGTCCGCGCTTCCTCCGGAGTGGGCATACGGGCGGCCACTTCCTCGGTGAACTTCTCCAGGATGTGGCCCGACTCTTCCAGCCGGGCGTAGATCCCGCCCGGTCCGGGATTGGGGTCCGTAATGGGGGTGCCCCTGGCCAGGTCGGCGGGAATATACGAGATGGCTGTCTCCACCGGCCTGCCGTCCAGAGAATAGCGGCGGCTGCGGACGACGACGGAGGCGTCACCGGCCAGGCCCAGGCGGTCGCCCACTTCGGCAGAAGGCTGAGCTTCGCTCACCTTGATCATGTCGACCAGGGGAGTGGCCGCGATCTGCTCGGACTCAGCCAGGAATGCCGCCTTGCCTTCCTTCCGGTGCCGCTGGGCGAATCTGTCGGAGGCCAGTCGTCGCACGGGCGGCCGGGACCGGACGAACACGCCGCGACCATGTTCCGCAGTCGTGATTCCCTCATCGAGGAGGATCCGCAGCGCGTTGCGGACTGTCATCCGGGCTACGCCGTAGTGCTCCATGAGTTGAGTCTCGGAGGGGATCTGCTCACCCGCGCGCAGCCGACCGCGGCCGATCGCATCGCGCAGGTGATCAGCGATCTGCCTGTAGACCGCGCGGTCGCTCGCCGGGTCGACATGCTCGGTCAGCACGGCGGCGGCGATCACGGAAATGCTCCTCGACTCATACACACGTCTATTACTGTTGGTTACCAGAGTACCCAGGAGGCAACCAGGTGAGTACCCCGCTAGCGGGCCATTCTGTCAGCGTGGCCGGGGTGGTCGTAGACCACCACGGCCGGGCGCTGTTGATCCAGCGCCGCGATAACCACCACTGGGAACCACCCGGCGGTGTGCTGGAGCTAGGCGAGTCGATTGACGACGGGCTTCGCCGCGAGGTCCGCGAGGAAACCGGCCTCGACGTTGAGCCCGAAACCCTGACTGGTGTCTACAAGAACATGACGCGCGGGATCATCGCCCTGGTGTTCCGGTGCAAGGTAACGGGGGGCGAGCTAAGCCCCAGCAACGAGGCCGAGGCCTTCCGCTGGGCAACCGAGTCGGACATAGGCGAGCTGGCCAGCGAAGCTTATGCCGTCCGGGTCCTTGACTCCCTGCGCAGCAGTGGATCACCAGCGATCAGGAAGCACGACGGTACGCAGCTCCTCTAGCGCTGTGACAACTTTCTCTACGGTTTCAAGGGCACGCCTACGGCGCGCCAGCCGCCCGGCCCCAGGGGCCGGACGAAGATGCGGGGACGCGCAGTCACTGAGCAGAATGCGTGACGATCGCGGGATTGCCGCCAAAGGCCGGGCGGGGTGGCGGGGCTTCTCGCCGGACTCCGGGGCGGCAGGCTGCCGCGCCCTTCCGCGCGGGAGCGCTCCGGGCACGGCGCCGCCGCCGCGCCGATGCCCCGCACCCGCCGCCAGACGGTACCGCCGTCACGCTCCCTCAGTGACCGCGACCACACGAACCGACCCAGGGGACGTCCTCCTCCGCCGGGCATCCTCTCACCGTGCAAGATCACAGTAAAGGGCGCGCCTGGGGGCGCGTCGCTGACGCGATGGCGCAAGCGCCACCCTTGACAGTGATCTTTCCCGGCAAGACCTCGGCACCTATCAGGAGGACGAGAAGGAATGGTTGGCCTGATGCCAGTTATGGTGACTGCCTCTGGGACTATGCAGTCTCGACCGCTGGGAAAAGCTGCGCGCATCGAGCCATCATGACAGCAACCCATGCCAACGTCTCACCACAAATCCGGTTAGCTCTTGTAGGCGAGGATAGATCCTTTCCGATTGCGTGACCGGGACGGCCGTCCGGGAGGAGAACCGCTGTTGAGTACGCCGAAGCTGGATCACCGTGTACGAGTCCGTTGTATCGATCAATCATGGCGCTGATGTCATCGCCGCTTGGCGCGTCCGGCGTCAACAATTCTGAATCGGAGGACGGCGGCAGGCCCATGGCTTTCATCCGAGTACGCAACGACGGGCGGCCCTTGAATGTCCAGCCCTGTCTCCAAAGCTCGACCTGAGCAGGATTCTCCACGAGGTAGCTAAGCGTCGCGACGCGCTCCAAAAGCGGGCGAGTAAGGACCAGAGCCGCCAGGAGGTAGCCCTGCCTGACGGACTCCCGGATGCTAAGAACTAGGGAGCATGCCCCTGGCGCAAGCTCGGCAGCGGCCTGTTGAAGAGGGGTGAGATCATTCGAATGCGTCCATGCCGCAATACGTGTCTGCTGCTGCATCAAAGGGACGATCAGCAAGTCCAGTTGGTGTACGAGCTGGACACCAAGGTAGGGTTCGTCATCTGGAGTAAAGAGGGGCATAGCCGAATTGTGCTCCAGAACTCCGGGAACCGTGAGCCTTACTGTCAACCACGCCTTGACGGTGGACCGACGATAGTCGAGCGAGCTTGGCTGCTCGCCAAGCTGGCCACAATTTGGCCGCACAGCAACGCTCAACGCCGCCGCCTATTGCGCATTGGTGAGCAGTGTTCCAGCAGGTCAGCACCAAGATGGCCAGGTGGCCGGTATGGCTGTAGATCACTACGGATCAGCAGGTTGGTGGTCTTGGCTTGGAGTGATGGAACGGCTCGACTGGCGTCGTCGTTGGCTGGTGGTGTGACTCGGTGGGTTCGCCGGTGTGGTTCCGGACTTCCGGCTGTGGTTTGGTGCGCAGCTTTCGGGGTTGTGCATGCTTTCTGGGCGCTGGGCGGCGAGACGGGCCTGGCGTCATCGGCAGGCGCTCGGCTTTCGGCCACGCGCCCCGCATCGTTTGTCGTGTTTGGCCTGTGGGGCGTGGCCGTGGTCCTGGCGGGGGGCGCGCTGCTAGCCGGGTGCGCCATCTGGTGTGCTCTCGGGGCCAGGTGGCTTCGGGCGCTCCGGGCGGTGGCGGTCGTTGCCGGGATCGTCCTGGTGCTGCGTGGCGTGCTGGTGGAGATAGCGCTCGCCGCCGATCTGGGTGGTGTTCGCCAGAGCGTGGGTCCGCTGGAAACGCACTGGAGCCTCGTCTTGTGGAATCCCTGGTTCGTGATCGGCGGAGCATGCTTCTTCGCGCTAGCCCTGGCCATCTGCCGCCGTCTGGCCGGTGACACCCACGGCTGACACCAACGAGCCCGGACCTCGGCGGACTCAGGCAGACCGGCGTAATGCATCAGCCCAGCCCACGGACTATGCCGGACACCGTGAGCGGATTTTGCAAGCAGAGGGTCAAGGCCTCGCGGCTTGGCTTTGGAAGCAGGAGGTCCGAGATCCAAGAACGGGCCACACACGGGCCAGATGAGGAGAGCCCGAAGGGGCAATAGCGGTCGGCTACGGTCACCCTGCTGGCCCCCAGCCAGTTCGACGTCTGCGCACGTGGGCGGGGATGCCACGTAACCGATCTTCCAAGCTGGTCATGCCGGTTCGATCCCGGTCGCCCGCTCCAACCCCGAAATCCCAGGTCAGCACTATGACAGACATGCTGCCCGGGATGGAAACGGCTGCCAGACGGGCCGAATTCGGAGGTCATGCGCCGGGGGTCGGACGATGGCGGGGGCGATAAGCCGCGTACTGACGATCATGACGCCTGGGTCCGCGCCAGTGCGGACCCGGCCATGCGGTCCGCGATAGCTCGCCTGAACCAGCCTGAGGGCAGCGTGCGGATGTTGCCGAAATGACGGGCAGAAGTAACCTTCGCAGAGGCGCCGAACCCCCGATCCGGGGGTGTATCTAGGTACACCTTCACGATGCCGGTCAGCCCTCTACCGATGCGAGCCTGGAATGCGATAGACCAGCCATGGGCGACCCTTCCTGCCGGCTCGCCAGATCGGGTTCGGCCGTCGCCGCCATGCGGAACCGAAGATGAGGTCACGGTATGAGGAATCTCCACCCGCTTGTTCCCCTGGCTGCGGTGGTCGTCCTGGCCACGGCGGTGACGGGGGCTGTTCCGGCCGGGGCGGCTGCCGTGACAGCACACCTGGCAGCCGGCCGCACGGCGGCGAGCCCGGCGAGCCCCGCGGAACAAGCGGCGCAGCACGGGCGGTATTTCGCGGTGATCCGGCGGACCGAGTATGGCATCCCGCACATCCTGGCGTATGACTACGGGAGCCTCGGCTATGGCTACGGGTACGCGTTCGCGCAGGACAACCTGTGTGTCATGGCCGGCCGGGTGGTGACTCTGCGGGCGGAACGGTCGAAGTATTTCGGCCCGGCGGCGCTCTCCGATGACTCCCTCGGGCCGCAGACGACGAACCTGGACAGCGACATCTACTACCGGGCCATCCGGGACTCGGGCGTCGTGCGGCGGCTGCTGGCCCGTCCCGCCCCGCGGCCCGACGGCACAGGCACGCCAGCTGGTCGCCGGCTATGCCGCCGGCTACAACCGTTACCTGCGGAATACGGGGGTGGCGCACCTGCCCGACCCCGCCTGCCGGGGCAAGGCCTGGGTCACCCCGATCACCGCGCTCGACGTGTGGAGCGGGATCTACGACATCGACACCCTGGAAGGGAGCACGGCATACCGGAACGCCATCGCCACCGCGGCCCCGCCCGCACCGGGGGTCACGACGTCGGGCTCAGCCGTCCCGGCCGCGGCGCCGGTGTTTGCCAACGGCATCGGCAGCAACGGCTGGGCGCTGGGCCGCTCCGTCACCCGTGATCACGACGGGATGCTGCTGGCCAACCCGCACCTTCCCTGGACCGGCGACGCCCGCCTGTATGAGCTGCAGCTGACCATCCCCGGAGTGCTGAACGTGGCGGGCGCCAGCTTGTACGGGACGCCGGTGATCGAGATCGGCCACACCGAGCACCTGGCCTGGACCGCCACCGCCTCCCACGCACAGCATTACACGCTCTACCAGCTGACCCTCGTGCCCGGCGACCCGACCAGCTACCTGGTCAACGGCCAGGCAGTGCCGATGACCCGGCGGAAGGTGCGGGTGACCGTCCGCGGTTCGGGCGGCAAGCTGTCCGCCGTCACCAGGACCCTCTACGGCTCGCGGTACGGGCCGGTGCTGGCCACCGGGTGGACCGCCAAGGCCGCGTTCGCGATCCGGGACGCCGGTGCCGGCAACCTGCGCTCGGTGAACGAATGGCTGGTCATGGGCAGATCGCAGAACCTCGCCCAGCTCCGCACGGCCCAGGACACCTACCAGGGCCTGCCCTGGATGTACACCCTCGCCACCGACACCAACGGCGCCGTGTACTTCACCGACTCCTCCGTCGTCCCCCACGTCACCAGCGCCGAAGCCAGGCGCTGCCGGGCCGGTACCAGCCCGGCCGGTTCCGGCATCATCATCCTGAACGGCTCGACGTCGGCCTGTCGCTGGGGCAGCGACCCGGACGCGATCGAACCCGGCCTCTTCGGGCCCGCCCACGATCCGGAACTGACCCGCACCGACTACGTGGCCAACTCCAACAACAGCCCGCGGCTAGCTAACCCCAAGCAGCCGGTCACCGGGTACCCGCCTGTCTTCGACACCCGCCCGCAGCTGGAGCTGCGGCCCCGGCTCAGCCTGAACATGATCGCCCGGCGGCTGGCCGGCACCGACGGCCTCGGGCCGCCGGGATTCACCCTGCCTACCCTGCAGGAGACCATGCTCGGCCAGCGCAACTTCAGCGCCGACCTCGCCCGGGCCGCCGTCGTGGCGATGTGCCGCGCCCATCCCGTGCTGACCGCCAGCAACGGCAAGAAGGTGAACGTGCGCGCCGCCTGCACCGTCCTCGCCGCCTGGGACGGCCGGGCCAGCCTAGACAGCCGCGGCGAGGTCCTCTGGCGGCAGGCCTACGGCGGCCTGAACTACGCCCCCGGCAGCTGGTGGCGCGTTCCGTTCAGCCCCGCTCGCCCCCTCACCACGCCCCGCGGACTCAACACCAGCATCCCCGCCGTGCAGCACGCCCTGGCCGACGCCGTCCAGTATTTCCGGGCCCACCACGACCCGCCCGGTATCCCGCTGGGCCGCACCCAGCACTACGCCTCGATCCCGTTGCCCGGCTGCACCGAAGGCGAAGGCTGCTTCAACCGCGTCGAGGGAGTCATTGCGCACGGGAGCAACGGCGTCGACACCGACGTGAACCAAGGGTCCAGCTTCATCATGGCGACGGAGCTGACCCCCGCGGGCCCAGCACCCGGACCATCCTCACGTACTCCGAATCCGCCAACCCCGATTCCCCCCACTACGCCGACCAGACCATCCTGTTCGCCCACAGCCGATGGGTCACCGAACGGTTCACTCAAGCCCAGATCAGCGCCGACCCCCGGCTGCAGACCACCACACTCCGCAGCTGACAACCTTCGCCGTTCCGCCGGAAGGCGGATCGCCGCAGCCAGCCGGATTCACCAATACCAGTCCCGGCCCAGGAGCGCCATGCAGTGGCAGTCAACCCACTTCCCGTCCCACAGGAGCGCGTCTCGCTTCGTTCCCTCGTACGCGAAACCGATCTTCTCGTAAACATGCCGGGCGCGGGGATTGAAGTCGTACACTTCCAACTCGATGCGGTGCACCCCCGCCACTTTGAACGCGTAGTCGATAACCAGCCGTGTCGCCTCTGACCCCAGTCCCAGCCCGTAGAATCGCGGTCCTTGCAGCAGAATCCGGAACCCGCACGATTCGTTCCGCGAGTTCAGCTCACTGAGCACGACCTCACCGGCCCACTCGCCGGTGGCACGCTCGATGATCGACAGGTCCAGGCGGTCGTCATGCTCGGCTCGCGTCGTGTACCAGTTTTCAAGGTTTTCGAGTGTGAACGCGGCGTCTCTATGGCTTCCAGTGAGCCGTTGCGTCTCAGGGTCAATGGCGAGCAGCCCCCCTGCGTCGGCCTTCTCGACTGGCCGCAACAAGACAAGTTCCCCCGCCAGGGTGGGCTTGATCGCGAAGTTGGACTTCAAAGTCATGAGCAGATCCAAGCATTCTTCCGGGACTAACCGCCCATCGAGTTCTACCGAGCCTACAGGCGACCTGAACCACCCCGAGTTTCGTGCGCACTTCCTTCTTTGGGAAGGAAGATGTCACGATGCCAGCCAAGTACGACCAGGAGACGAAGGCGAAGGCGATCCGGCTGTTCCGGGATCATGCCGGGGACTAT